>NZ_JBNCNY010000011.1:0-126242 GCF_049847225.1 Micromonospora sp. DT81.3 | reverse complement strand
ATCACGCGGTGACCGTCGCTACGTCCGCAGCGACACGGTCACCGGGGGGTTCGTACACCACCATGCCGGACGCAACCCCGCGATGCCATGCCAGCCCGCAAGCTGCAAGTGCTGGTCGACGTTGACGTGTGGGAGCAGCTCTCGAAACAGCGAGTAGGTTCCGAAGCCACCTTGTATCGCCTTCTCCAGGATGAACGCGTCGAGATGAGCTTGTATAGCGATGATGGCCCCCCACCGGACGTAGAGCGCCTCGAAGCTAACGGCTATCTCCGCGGGGACGAGGCAATCGGATGGACCGTCCTAGCGCCTGCGTACGACGAGATGGTCGCCTACTCCGTGACGACGGCGACCCGGACTACCGTCGTCCACCGGGCTCTCATCGTCGACCAAGTACTCATGCCCGGCTGGGTGCTGACCGAGGAGACTGGCGCCGCCGACGATGCGGCGGCCCGCCTCATCGCTACGGCACATGAAATCGGCGTAGATATCCTCATCACTGAGCGGAAGGCCGTCCTCGACACCGAGCTCGAAGACCGCGGGAACTGTCGGTTCGCACCTCCTCTCGTCGCGCTGTCGCTCATCGCTCTCTACCTACGCTCAGCGGGCGAGTACATCCTCGCCGCATCCTCGGGCTTCATCGGGACTGCCCACCGTCGAGGGTTCTACGACCGGGCTGCGTCCCGTGCTATTCCTTCGCTTGACACTTTCATAGGGCTTGCTGGCGAGAGCGTGAGTGCCGCCAGGCTACTCACCATCACTCGTCGCGCCCGGGCGCTCTTTGAGGCACGGGACCGGCTGGCGCTACTGCTGAGTGAACCGTCCACCGATGACGTCGCTGATGCGGTCGAGGCCACTTTCACACACGCCTTGGTGGACATGGTGGCTTCCATGACTTGCTGGCACGCGTGGTCAACGAGATGCTGCCCTCCCCAGAGCCCCTTGCGTTTCGGGCCAAGTGGCAGCAGGAGAAGTGGCAAGCGGCCGCCATCGCTGCGTTCCCCGAGCTTCATGACGCCTGGCGTGATGACGGCTTCGCCATGTTGCTGAACAAAGCGCTACGGGCCTTGAGGAACGAGATCCACGATGTGGCTGCCGTCACCGCTCCGTTCCGGACCAAATGGGGGCCTCCCGAGATGGGTCTTGCCTTCCACGAGAGAGTCGGCGACAAGGTACTCATTGCCGTGCGCGGAATCGCCCACAACACGGACCTAGGTATCGCTCGGTTCCTCGCCGACGGCCACGCGTTCCGTCCGCTCGTATTCTTCGAGTTCGCGCTGCCCTGGCTCTTCGCCTCCGTACACGCAACGCTCGCCGCGCTAGTCCCCTCCTTGACAGGTGAGGTCCGTGCCGCCACGGTTGGGATTCTGGACACGGAAGCCGTCGGCGAGGTCGTAGACGCCATCATTAGCCTCCGAGTGGTGACTCCGAAATAGCCCTCAGTTCCCTCAGCCACTAGGACCAGAGACCGCCGCAGCTCCGCTCCAACATCACGATGTCGAGGTGTGTGCCCTGCACGCTCCAATCTGCCCGCATAGCGATCCGCCGAAGCCGCACAGAACTTATCGCGGCAGGGCGAGGCCGAGCGCTGCTCATCTCGGTTCGGCGCCACCCCCGATACACTCACGCTGTGATGAGGTTTGGGCCAATGTGGCCCGCGGTGCGGGCGGCAATCTGCAAACGGATGCCGAGGAGGGCTCGAAATGGTTTCCGGTCGGTCTGTCTGCGGTGGACGAGAGCTCGATTTGCACGTCCTCTATAGCGCGGAGCGATCGTGCACCTGAGCCGCATCGAAGTTGAAGGGTATCGTGCGTCCGCGATCGCGCCGATAACGTGTGAGTTTGGCGGTCGGTTCACCCTAGTCGTGGGCGCCAACGGAGCGGGAAAAACCACCATCAACGAGGCAATCGCGCTTTCGCATCCTCGCATTTTTCCAAGATTGGCGCCGATGGATGCGAGTGCGCTTGGACCTGCCCCGCGCGCGGTTCGCGTGGAGTACGCGTACGAAACTTCGGACTCAGAAGGTGCGTTGGGGGAGTATCGCAAAAGTCAGGGGCTTCCGGCGCCCAAGTGGAGTCGGCCACTAGAACGTTCGCTCGGACAGGTGCGTGCTGGTCGCCCCGTCGAGCCGCAGAGCGAGTACGAGAACATGCGGCTTGTGCATCTTCCAGCGTTACGCAATCCGGTCGACGACCTGTCGCGACGCGATGCTCGAATCCTTTTGGAACTGCTCCGTGCTGACGATCGGCGCGACCCGGCTACAGGGGCACTGCGGTCGCTTCGTGCGCAGGCTGAGTCAATGTTGCAATTACTCGCCGAGCACGAGCTCGTCGGAAATGTCGAGGGCCGAATTGCGGAGAACCTCCGAACGATCAGTGGCGGTATCCAGGAACACCACGCCTTTGTTGGCACGCAAACTGTCGACGATACATATCTCGCTCGAGTGTTCGAGATGTTGCTCGCCCTTCTGCCCGATCGCGGTGCGGCTCGGCGTCTACAGGCGTCCAGCCTCGGCTACGTCAACCTGCTGCACATCGCTGTGACTCTGGCTGGCATTCCTGACGCGGGAACGCTTCCGGCTCGTGATGCAGGTCCAGTCAGCAGCCCGCCGACTCTCGACTCGGCGCCGGACTCGAGTGCGGACGCAGCGCGCGCAAGACTCGCGGACGCCGCGGAGTCCGCTGACGCTGACGCTGACTCGTTCTACCCAGAGCTGTTTCACGCGACGGTCCTGATCGAGGAGCCCGAGGCGCACCTCCATCCTCAGCTTCAATACGGCCTAGTGCGATACCTACGCCGGTTGGTTGCCCAACGTCCGGACATTCAAGTGATCGTGACGACCCACTCAGCGGATCTTGTCGCGGCGTGCGACCCGGAGGACGTCGTGATCGTGCGGAAGGATGCGGCGGGTCACACGCTCGCTCGTCGCGTGGCGGACATCCCAGTCTCAGCGAGGCTCAAGACTTCTCTGTTCCAGCAGACGAGGTTGCATCTCGACGCCACTCGATCCGCGGCCCTTTTCGGTGACCGAGTGCTGCTCGTCGAGGGAGTGACCGAGGCGAGTCTGCTTCGACTTCTCGGACGAGTTTGGGCGGGCGATGACGATGCCAGGGTAGGTTTCATCGACGCGCTGTCGATCCTGCCGATCGGTCACAAAGTCGGGCAATGGCCCATTCGCATGCTTGCTTCCCGAGGACACGAGCTAGTGACACGGGTGGCAGCCCTGTCCGACACCGATTTGAGGGGCGATCCACTCCCCGACCCGGCTCCGCCTGCATGGCACGCCAAACTGGACCCGGCGTCAGCGCGATACTTCTGGTCGCGACCGACTCTCGAACCGTCCCTCGTCGCCGGAAATGAATCGCTCATTGAGCGAGCCTTCGACGCAATCGAACTCACAAAACCCGCGAGCGGGATCGCGCCCGCCAGCGTGGATGCCTACTTTCGCGCGAACCCGAAGAAGAAGGGAAGGTTCTCCCTCGCGCTTGCAAGGCTTATCGACACTGACACCTCAATCGTCGTTGTGCCCGAACACATTGAGAAGCTGTTCTCCTGGCTCTTCGACGGCGACGAGCCAGGGTGACCCCCAAACGATGTGCCCCGGAGAGATTACTTCGCCCATGATCAACGCTCATGGTCCGTCTTACTGACGCTCAGGTGGTAGCCGCTGCGGCAACAGATCGACTGGTTAATGTGGTGTCCGCGCCGGGCAGTGGCAAGACGACCGTGGCCGCTGAGCGCTACGGGTACCAGCGATTCTCGCACGGCGATTTGCGAGGTGTGATCGGCCTGACGTTTAACCGCGCTGCTGCCGCGGAGCTGGGTCGGCGCGTCCGGGCAAGGTGGGGCTCAAACTGCATCGTTCCGGCGCACCGGGTCGTCACGTTCGACCATCTGCACATCGACCTACTCACCTTCTTCCTGCGTCAAGGCAAAGTGAGCTGGCCGCAGGGGGCGGTCGCTCTCGACGTTCGCGATGACTATCGCGGATTGCGGGGACATCGATTCTTGCAGCCCGGCGGGTATCTTCAGGTAGCCGGACTCGACAAGCGGGCGAACGTCATCTCAACGAGCAGGAGGGTGACTAGCCCTCAGATGGGCATAGGCAATGTCGGTGATCATCGTGCCGCGCTGTCCGCCGGTGTGTCGAGTCACGATGATGTCCGTGAGGTGTTGCGCGCAGCGATGAAGGTTAAGGGTCTGAGAGAGGCGGCAGCAAACTGGTTGTCAGACAACTATCGTGCCCTGATCGTGGACGAGGTGTATGACGCCGATGATCTTGACTTGATGGTCGTTTACCTTGCGGCCGAAGCTGGCCTGAGCGTCACGATCATTGGGGACCCGTGGCAAGCCCTGTACAAGTGGCGAGGAGCCCGGCCGGAGGTAGTCGAGGAGCTTCTGACGAGCACGACTGACCGATTCTCCACATACGACCAGCCTGAGTCCTTCCGCTTTCGTGGGGCTCAGATGCCTCAGCTTGCGCGGGACCTTCGAGCGGGACGCGGCGTCGAACTCCCCGCCGTCTCGAGTGCTGACGTCGATGTCGCACTGGCACGCAATTGGTCCCAGCTTTGGTCGGTAGGAGACAACGTCCTCCCCTTGGCCTTTCGTACGGTCAACAACGCGATCGACGCGGCAATGAATCTGCTACTTGATGTCATCACTCGTACCCGTCTGGGTGTCGAGTCCTACGGGCGTGATGGGTCGATCGCAAAGCTGGGGCTGAGTCGCGAGAGGTTCCGCGCGGAGCAGGACGTAGAGTTTGGTCCGCTCGTACTCAAACTGCGAGAAGGCGAGCCTCCGTCATCCATACTCGATGGTCTGCGGGAGGCTGCCAGGCGGATGGGCGCCAGACGACCGTCCAGACTGTCGGACGACAAGGAGGCGGCGCTCGAGCAGCAGCTCACGAGGCTCGCCACTCGGTTAAACCAGCCCACGTTGATACCAGGCCTGACCGTCTTTCAGGCGAAAGGCCGCGAATGGGATCGAGTGGGTGTCGTGCTCTCGAGGTCCCAATCAGCGATCCTGAGCTCAGGGCTACAGGAACTCGAGGAGGAACACTGCATAATCTACGTCGCCCTGACGCGCGCGAAGAGCGCGTGCGGGCGTCTCACAGATTCGGAGGGCGTTGCAGCAGACACTCTCCCGTTGGACCTCTAACGGTGGGAACGCTGATCGCCCCCGGAGCCGGCGACGGATCGCCGCTCGGGGGATGCTCCCGAGACGATTCCGAGCGGTTCGGAGGCGCCGACTGGGGAGCGGCGGCGGCGATCCCCGGCTGGTGCGAGAGCCCCTTGAGCTACTCGCTGCCCAGAAGGTCGTCTAGTTCCGCCCCGAGCGAGCCGATCTTGCCCTGGAGCTCGACCGCCCGCGTCATATCAGCATCGCTGAGATGGGCTCGCGCACGATTGATGCGGTCACCGGTGATTGCAGTCAGCTCGTTCAAGAGAAGGGTCATCAGCACATCGTATGGTGAGCTGGCTCCGCGCCAAGAGACGACGCAATCGCGTGTGCTCAGAGGAAGACATCCCTGGGTCGCCACGCAGAGCGGTCCGTGGCCCACGCCGCTCCATCGGAGCGGATATGCGCCGCTGATAGAGGCGGCTCCTCCGCGTCCGCTTGGGGATTGCACGCGAACGCCTTTGCCCCCTTCACTGCGCACGGCCCGGAGAAGCATCCTCAACGAGCAGCCGGACTCCGTCAGTCGGGACGACCCCGGCGGTTCAGGCGTCGACGCCGAAGGCGCGCAGCAGCGGCACGCGGGGGATCATCCGCCGTGGGCCGAGCTGGACTGTGGGGATGGTCCCGTTCTCGATGCCGAGCTTAATCGTGCGGTAGTCGACGCCGACGAGCTTCGCGGCATCCTTCATTGTCAGTGCTAGACAATCTTGTGACCGGTTCATCGTGCTTCCTTCCTGCGAGCCAGCAGTGTCAATCTCCCTTCATCGCAAAGTACCACAGGTGTGAGCCAAGATCGACAGTCTTCTTCGCGAATCCTCGATGACCTGGAATAGTGGGCTTCATGGCAGACGTCGAGGCGTATGACTTCAGCGACGAACGCGTCGATCTCGGCAGCGGCGTGACGCTGCCGAAGTCGTGGCATGCGCGCGTGTCGGGTGAGCAGGACGTGCCCGGCACCATCACCGTGCGCGTGGATTGGGATGACACACTCGGCCGCACTGCCGTCGTCTTCGCTGCCCTCGAGCGCGAAGCGCAGGGCGTCGACATCACCAGCCAGGTGCTCCGCGAGGTGCGAACGCACTGGATCATGACGAGGTCAGCTCTCGATGTCGTCACCGTCGACGTCGGCACTGAGGACGGCGCTGAGCTCGACCGCGTACCGGTGCGCGAGTTTCTCAGTCGCGTGCGGGCGCACGAGGAGCGCGAGCCCATGGAGTCACTGCACGCCGCGATCTCCGTCTATCGCGTCGCGACAGCAATCAGCTATCCGCCGCTGAAGCTCGTCGCTGACACCCTCCAGATCAGCCAGAGCACCGCCACCCGGCTTATGAGTCGCGCACGCGACTCGGGTCTGGCTCCAGAAGTCCGCATGCAGGAGCCGCGACGCGCGCCGGCGGTCGACCCCTACAACCCGGGCGGGTCCTACGACCCCACGGCGCCCCACCGCGGGCCTTCCCAGCCCGGAGGGCCTTCGACGGGCCGATGACAGACGCGGTGGGGACGCCGTCTGTTCGCGAGATGCCGTCAACGCGCCGCCGCGAGGCAGTTGAACATGTTGCTAAATGAAGACCGATGGATGCAGCAAAGTGCCCAAAATACATGGGACGGGATAGTGTTCGGAGCAGGCCCTCAAACGGTTGTTCGCCGCGTGCCCCGAAATCACGCCTCACAGCGGCCGATTCTTGCCCGCATTTTGCCCGCATCCCATTAGCCGCTGGCTGTTTTCGGACGTCGCATGATGCCGCTCGACTCTCGAAAACCGGCGTAATTCCGCGGCAGTCGTCGTTCAACGTCGCCATGCAAAATGCTCAAAACGTGTTCGAGTCCCTCTGGCGACAATTGGGTGCGTGCCTGCACAATTCGCAACAAATGTCGACGCAAAATGCGCGCATCCCTCCAGGGTTGAGCCGACAGCCCTAATCGCGTTCGGACTCGGCTGTCTGGCTCATCAGTAGTCGACTCGAGATTCCCGATCGATGTCAAGTTCGGTCTCGTCGACGCACCAGGCAAGGAGCACTGCATCCAGCTGGCGTCGGAGCAATTCCGGGGACAAGGCGGTTCCGGCGAGCAGCTCGAGTTGTCTGATTCGCTCGTCGGCAGTTCCTGACAAGTCGTCGGGTGGAGTGATGTTCGTGCTGGTCATGTGAAGTCCTTTCCGGTTGGGGACGGCAGGCCGTCGGCGGTCGAGGCGCAAGTTGCCAACGGCGTCGGCTCGACGATCATGCGGTGCCTACCAGGCGCTCGAGCTCCTCGATTCGCGCTCGAAGCGGGGCTATGCGCGCTTCTATCTCGGCGAAGGTGAATCGCTGAGGAATGTGCTGCGGGCAGTTCCCGTCGAAGGCCGTCACGTTCACGACGATGGCCGCTTCGACGACCGCGTTGTAGTTCGGTACGGCGAGCGACGAGGCGAGCTCCGGGTCGTCTTGAATCCGGACGACGCGGGCCATTCCAAAGAGCTTGAGCCGTCGACGCCGGGGGTAGTCAACCGCGATGATGGCGACGCGTTGATCGCCGACGAGGTTGCCTGTCGAGACGTGTTGCAGGTTGCCCTTGAAGTCAGCCCAGGCGATCGTGTGCTCGTCTGTGACATGAAGGAAGCCGGGTGGGCCCCCGCGGAACTGCACGTACGGCCATCCGGTCTGGCTGACGGTGGAGAGGTAGAAGCCGTCGCGCTCGGTCAGGAACGATGCCTCGTTGGGGCCGAGAGGATCGGACTCTTCTGCGCCATCGGCTCGGCGCCTCATCCTGTCGTAGAACGCAGAACTGCCGTATTCGTCCTGCACGCCACGCACATCATCGGTAAAGGCGATGCATCCGTATTGTCTGCTCATCAGCTGCCTTCCTGATAAACGGCCGACGTCTCATCGATCGACTTGCCTGCCTGCTGTTGCGTGTCCAACTCATCGAGGGGGAGGCGTGCGACGATCCGGGTGCCGCGTCGCGGGGGACTCGAGATGTCGATCGATCCGTAACTGGCTTCGATCCGGTCTTTGAGCCCGGTCAGGCCGGTGCCGCGGGAGGGGGCGGCGCCGCCCACCCCGTCGTCTTCGATCGTGAGGATCAGGCCGTCGGCATCGGCGGACAGCACGCACGACACGTTGATCTGCGTCGCGTGCGCGTGCTTCACCGTATTCGTGATCGCTTCGGCGACGGTGAAGTACGCCGTTCTCTCGATGGCGGGATCCAATCGCGGGACGGTGAGTGCAAGGTGGACGGGGATCGGGGTGTCGGCCGCCAGAGACTCGATGCCGGCAGCAAGCCCGCTGCGGCTGAGTGCGGCGGGCAGGATCCCGCGAACGACATCCCGCAGCTGCCGGTTCGCCTCTTCAGCGTGCGACAGCGCATCGGTAATCAGGTCGGTGACATCACCCCCGCCGCCAGCGGAATCCCTGGCCAATTTGAGAGTCAGGATGGTGTGGACGAGACGCTGTTGCGCGCCGTCGTGAACGTCGCGTTGCAGCCGTCGGCGTGCTTCGTCGGCCGCGGCTATCACACGTGCACGGGACTGCGTGAGGCCATCCCGATGCTCGGCGTTCGCTATGGCCGCGGCCATCAGATCTGCGAACGGCTTGAGGCGGTCCCTGCCATCGATCCGGCTCGGCGCATCCGAGTCGACCGCGACCGTCCCCCAACGCTCGCCATTGACGAGAATCGGCGCCTCCGCATGATGGATCCCAGCAGTCGGCCGCAGCCTGACCCGTGCCATCGCGTGCGCGTTACCGGGTCCACCGCGAAAAATCGCGGCTGATGAAGCGTCGAGGACTCGGGCTGCCTCTCGCACGACCGCGTCGTAAACTGCGTGCAGCGGCGATTCGCGTGCCACCAGCTCGGCGACATGGCGCAGCTCAGCCTGTTCATCTGCGAGGTGGCGCAAGATCTCTCGGGCTTCGGCGTTCGCGATGGCGGCCCACGTCAACTGGGCGAAACCCTCCAGGCGTTGTTCGGTGTCGGGAGGCAGCGGTCCGATCTGCGACGTCGAAACGAACGCGCCCCACAGGCGGTCGTCGATGAAGATCGGAACCCCGACGCCGGCGCGGATGCCGTACTTGTGGACGATGTCCGCGCTCGGCAATGCGTCGAAATCGTCAACACGAACGGACCTCTTCGTGCGTGCCACTCGATCGGAAAGTGATCCTGGAGGGTGAACGACACGAACCCCGGGCGGAACGGGGCCGCCGTGTGTAGCGACGGCCACGATCGTATCTGCGCTTTCGAACTGGAGGAGAGTGACTTCTTGTCCGCTCAACTGGTCGGATGCCGCCCTGCAGATCACCGCAAGAATGTCGTCCATAGGGCGTTCCCGGAGTGCCCCGCGTCCCGCCAGTTCAGCTATGCGTCGGAGTGACGCCTGCTCGTCGATGAGCTCGCTCAGATGCTGTCGGTTGCTGATGGCGAGCACGATGCGCCCAGCGACTTCAGCGACATCAGTCAGGTACTGAATGGTCTGGTCGGGAAGGGCGGGCACAGCCGTCTCGATGGAGAGGACTCCGACGCTCTCTTCCCGTGCCGTCACCGGAAAGTCGACGTGTTTGGTCGGGCGGATGGAGGAGTTCGTGATCGACAGGACCGGGTTGGCGGCCGACAGCACCACACCGCCGATCATGCTCATCGTGGCCCGCACGACCCCGCTGAGTCTCGCCGCGTAGTCAACGAGGCGCGTGGCGAGATCGAGGAGTGAGCCTCCGGCGGCATCCTGCTGGATCGCGCGCATGGTCTGATCGTGTTCTGTGACCGCACGGAGCTGGTTGCGGGCGTCGATGCTGTCGAAGGACGCGGTCACCAGCTGCGCGAACGCTTCGAGGAGCGCCTCTGTCTGAGGCGGCAACGGACCAGCGGGGGAGTTGACGTAGAACATTCCCCACGTCCGGCCCTCCACCACGATCGGTACCCCGACGCCGGCGGCGATCCCGAAGCGCACGGCCAATTCGGCGTCCGGCTCTTCTTGGTATTCATCGACTCGAGACGGCAGGCCCCCGCGAAGGACCCGGTCCGGAAGTGTGTCTGATTCGAACGCTATCCGTGTGCCTGCATCCGCCGGCCCATCCGGAGAGGCCAGTACAAGCAGCTCTCCCTGGCCGACGAACTCGGCCAGGGTCACGGGGAGGCCCTGCACCTGACGGGATGCCTCGCGAACGATCATGGCGATGACGTCTGCATCTGCACCGGCGCGAGCAATGAGGCTCGCAACATCACGAAGCGCGCGTTCCTTCTCGACCAGGGCTCGGATCTCTTCGCGCTCCAGGTCCGTACCGAAGCGCGTCACCCCCGGTTCGGCGGGAGGGACGCCTGGAACAGAGAGGTCTGCAGCGTCCGACATCGGCTACCGGCTCAGGCTCGTTGGGCGGTCAGGTATCGCAGCACAGCACGTACGCGTCGGTGCTCCGCGCCTTCGGACGTGATGGACAGTTTGCGAAACACCGCCGTGACGTGTTTCTCCACTGCCGCTGTGCTGATGAACAAAGCACGAGCGATTCCGTGATTGGACAAGCCCTCCGCCATCGCCGCGAGGACCGCTCGTTCTCGAGGGGTGAGCGGTGCAAGATCTTCGGGGACGGATCGGGGCCGGAGCATGCGCGCGACGACCTCCGGATCCAGGGCGCTTCCGCCCCGGGCAACACGGGTTACCGCGTCGACGAAATCGTGGATGTCCCCGACTCTCTCCTTCAGCAGGTAGCCGACACCCTCAGGCCGGTCCCCGATCAGCTCGATCGCGAACTCAGGGTCGCAGTGCTGCGTGAGCAGGACGACGCCCATCATCGGAATGCGTTCACGCAGCTCGATCGCCGCGCGTAATCCATCGTCATCTCGGCGGGGCGGCATCCGAATGTCGATCACGGCAACGTCGGGCCGGTGCACGAGTGTGCGGGCCAGAAAGTCCACGGCGTTGCCCGATTCCGCAACGACCGTGAGTCCACCGTCAGTGAGTACCCGAACGACACCCTGGCGGAAGAGTAAATCGTCCTCTCCGACGGACACCCGTACCGGCCTGTCGTGGACGTCGATGCTCATCGCCTTAATCGTCCTCGAGCGAAGAGTGGAGAAGAGCGCCCGACAGGTCGGTCTTCGGGATGAATGCCCTGGCGCCGGCAGCGGCCGCCTCCGCCGTCGTCGTCGCATCGCTGTCAGACGAGACGAGGATCACCCGTACCCACCATGGCGCCCCTGCCAGAACTCTGCTCAGTTCCAGGCCGGTTCCGTCGGGCAGGCCGATATCGACGAGGGCGACGTCAGGCCGCATCTCTGCCACTCGCTGCAACGCTTCTGTCACAGTGCCCGCCTCACTTTCGGGTTGATAACCCCAGGTAGTGAGCATTCTCCTCGCCAAGTCGCGAAACCGCTCGTCGTCATCGACGATCAGGACTGTCGCGGCCATGCTCCCATCGTGGGACCAGCGAGAGCGACTGACTGTAGGGTTTGCCGGAAATCTTCTCGGGTTTGCCGTGATGCGACCGCCTGGGCGTGCGGGCACGCTGACTGCGTCACCACTTCAAGCCCGAGGAGCACACCGTGAGCACCATCACCGTCGGCGAAGAGAACTCCGCACCGATCGACCTGTACTACGAAGATCAGGGCAGCGGCCGACCGGTCGTGCTCTTGGCTGGATGGCCGTTCGACGCCCGCTCGTGGGAGCCACAACTGCACCCACTGCTCGACGCCGGATACCGAGTGATCGCGTACGATCGGCGCGGCTTCGGCCGATCGAGTGCACCCATCAACGGGTACGACTTCGACACACTCAGCGCCGACCTGGACGTCGTGCTGCGCACCCTGGATGTCCGCGACGCCACAATCGTCGGGTTTTCGCTAGGGACCGGCGAAGTGGCGCGCTACATCGGACGGTTCGGCACCGAAAGGCTGGCCAGCGCGGTGCTCATCGAGAGCCTGACGCCGACATTCAAAGCCTCCGACGAGAACCCGAAGGGAGTGGATGCGGCCGGCGTAGCCGGCGTGCAGCAGGCGATCCTCGATGATCGGTTCGCGTGGCTCACCGGGATGATGGGCAACTTCCTCAACCTCGACGACTACCAGGGCACCCTCGTCAGCGAGGACACCGTCCGTGCGATGTGGTCCGCCGGCGCCGATGCGTCCCCCTATGCGACCTGGGCATGTCCGCAGACGTGGCTGGAAGACTTTCATGCCGACCTGGAAAAATTCGACGTGCCCGCGTTGATCGTCCACGGCACCGCCGACCGCATCCTGTCCATCGACGGGCAAGGTCGTCGCGCTCACGAAGCCCTGCCGGCGGCGCGTTACATCGAAATCGAGGGCGGCCCGCACATCAACCCCCTCACCCACACCGCCGAGGTCAACCGCGAACTCCTGCGGTTCCTTGCCGACCCGTCCTGACGTCTCGATCTCACCACGCCGCCGACATCATGTTCGACACGTTCGCCAGCCGCATCGTCGACGTCGCGCGCGGCCCCATCTTCACGCTGACCGGAGGCGAAGGCCCCCCGATCCTGCTGCTGCACGGCTACCCCCAGACACATCAGATGTGGCACGCAGTCGTCGACCATCTCACCAGCGACCACACGGTCGTCGTCGTCGACCTGCCCGGCTACGGTGAATCCTTCCGGCCAGAAGACGCCGCCGATCACAGCCCGTATTCGAAGCGAGCCACCGGTGACGACCTGGTCGAACTCATGAACATCCTCGGCTTTCCCACGTTCGCGGTCGCCGGGCATGACCGCGGTGGTCGGATTGCCTATCGGATGGCGCTGGATCACCCGGACGTGATCTCGGCCGCGGGAGCATTCGACGTCGTACCGACCGGAGAAGTCTGGTCCCGCGCCGATGCGCAGATGGCACTGACCTACTGGCATTGGGCGTTCCTGGCACAGCCGGCGCCTCTGCCGGAGGATCTCATCAACGCGAACCCGTCCGCGTTCTTCGATCACCACGTCCGCGCACTCGGACTCGGTCGCACCGCACGTCGCTACCCAGAAGAGCTCATGACGCAATATCGGGCTCTTCTGGATGACGCGAGCGTCGTGCACGGCATCTGTGAGGACTATCGCGCCGGCGCCGGAATAGACCGCGAAGACGACGACCACGACAGAGCGCACGGCCGTCAGATCCGTTGCCCGCTGCTCGTTCTATGGAGCGCGCCGGGTGCGCTGCCCAAGTTCTACGGCGACGTGCTCGACATCTGGCGACCCTGGGCACCAGATCTGCGCGGCCGCGGCCTGGACGCCGGACACTTCCTCGTCGAAGACCAGCCCGAGCAGGTCGCGCACGAGCTCCTGCAACTTCTCTCCCCAGGGCGTACGCCATGACGATGTCGGGTCGTATCGTCACGCCGTTCGGACCCCAGGCCACCGCCGACGAGGTCAGCGACGGGATCAGCCTGGCGGGCAAGCGTGCCATCGTGACCGGCGGCGCATCCGGCATCGGCATCGAAACCAGCAAGACGCTCGCAGCGCGTGGCGCGGCGGTCACCCTCGCCGTGCGGAACGTCCAGGCGGGAACGGAGGTCGCCGATCGGATCAGGTTCGAGACCGGCAACGACAACATCGACGTCCGAGAACTTGAGCTGACCGATCTCCGGTCGGTGCGCAGGTTCGTTGAGGGCTGGAACGAGCCACTGCACCTGCTGATCAACAACGCCGGGGTGATGGCCATCCCCGAACGCACCGTGAACGACGACAGTTGGGAAGGGCAGTTCGCGACCAACTTCCTCGGACACTTCGCCCTCACCGTCGGGCTTCGCCCGTCGATGGCCGGCGTGGACGGGGCGCGCGTGGTCTCCGTCTCGAGCTCGGCACATCTCTTCTCTCCGATCGTGTTCGACGACATCAATTTCCGATTCCGGCCCTACGACCCTCTTCAGGCGTACGGGCAATCGAAGACCGCCGTCATCCTGTTCGGGGTCGGCGCGTCGCACCGGTGGTCTGATGACGGCATCACCGTCAACTCGCTGAACCCCGGGGCGATCGCCACGCCGCTCCAACGCCACACGGGCGGCAAGCTCGCCACCCCTTTGAACCTGCAAAAAACACCCGCGCAGGGGGCCGCCACCACCGTGCTGCTCGCCACCAGCCCGCAGCTGAAGGGAGTCAGCGGCCGCTACTTCAATGACAACCAGGAAGCCACGCCCGTCGATCACCGCCCGAGCGATGTCACCGAGCTCGTCAACTCCGTCGCTGAGTACGCCCTCGACATCGACGCCGCCGATCGCCTCTGGGACCTTGCCGGTCGGGCGATCCGCTGAGACGCGGACGCTCAGGAGAGGACTGTGGCCTCCTCGCACCTCGCCAAAGTCGACCGTGCAACACCGGCGCAACACAGAACCCGACGATGCTCGATGCGGGCGCGGTCTGGCGAAACGGAGCGAGTAGTGCGACGCGGTGCGCCGGATGCAGCGCCGCTCAGCGGCTGATGGAGACTGAGAGGTCCTCGAGGAGCGTGGCGAGCTGGGCAACCGGCAGTTGCGAGGGATCGAGCGCATACCGCTCGACGATGTCACTCGGGGAGGTGTACGCCGACTTCGTGGTTCCATTGTCATCCCAGATCAGAATGCGGAGGGGCAAATCGATTCCGGCGCGAGCGTTGTGCTGCATGAGCTTCGTCCCCAGCGTCGGATTGCCGAAGATCGCGACGACCTCATCCGGGAGCGTGAGCCCCGCCTCGCGCGCCGCGTCAGCATGGTCGATCACGGCGAAGAGCCGGACACCCCGTTCCTCAAGTTGGATCAGCAGTCGAGCAAGAACGTCATGCACCGACCCGACGCAGCCGCGCTCGACGAATGTTCAATCATCAGCGACGCCCGGAACGGATCGCACGCTGGCTTTCAGGGCTCGAGCGTTGCAATGGGCTGACCCGTCTCCACGATGTACGTCGACAGCATCTTCCCGGTGTCGGGGCCGAGGTCGGTCGCGTTGTGGGGGACTCCCGGCGGGATGAGGAAGCCGTCGCCCGCGTTGAGGATCTGGGTGGTGGCGTCTTCGCGTTCCATGCGCACCTTGCCGGCGACGATGTAACCGACCTCCTCTCCGGGATGGTGGTGCCATCCCGAGGACACGTCCACGGGGATCTCCGTGAGGACCTGCACGATGTCTCGTCCGGGGATCGATGAGGAGGCGTGCTGGATCTCCGTGCGCTTGAGCCTTCCCCGAAGCTCGTCTGCATCCTGCCCTGGAGCATCCGGAGTGGAGGGTGAATCGTTCATGATGTCTTCCTTCGAAGGTCGTTCTGAGTCGGCTCTGGAAACGGCGAACGCGGTTAGCTGCCGGTCGTGGTCGCGCCGGCGGCTTCGCGGATGAGGTCGAACACCTGGGCGGCTTCGGGGATGCCGACGGTATGCGATCCGCCCTTGAGCTCGATGGTCTTCCTGGAGCCGGCACGGTCGGCCATGAAGTGGTGCACGGCGGCCGGGATGTTCTTGTCGAGCTCGCCGAAGAGGAACCATGACGGGACCGACTTCCAGGCCGGCTCGCCCGAGGCCTCTCCGAAAGCGGACTCCTGGATGGGGCGTTGTGTGACGGCCATCACCCCAGCGACCTCGGTGGACGAATCCGCCGCGAACTGCGCGTGGTACTTGTCTTGCTTGATGTACAGGTCAACCCCTCCGCCAGGCAAAGGCACCGGCGTGAGTGTTTCCGCGAGCGTCGAACCGGGCAGCTTGCCGGCCAGGTCTCCGGGCGTTTCACCTTCGTCCGGGGCGAAAGCTCCGATGTACACGAGTGCTTTCACATTCGCGTTGCCCGCGCCGCCCCCGCTGATCACCGTGCCGCCGTACGAGTGGCCCACCAGCACGATATCGCCGCTGATGTCCGCCAGCGTGGCCCGCAGGTAGTCGGAATCGAACGCCACGCCACGAAGCGGGTTCGCGACCGCGATCGCGGGGTATCCCTCATTCCGCAGGAGCGTGATCACTCCGCTCCAACTCGATGACTCAGCAAACGCGCCATGCACGAGCACGACCGTCGGCTTGGACGTGGATCCTTCGGTGATACTCATCTCGCCGTCTCCTCTATGGCAGGGAGGACAGTCGGTGCGCCGCGGAGTATGAGTCGCTCCCGACGAGCCCCACTGTTGACTTCCTGCTCGCTTCAGTTGAGTTGATTAAGAGTGTTCGCGGCTGCGGTCCGAAGCGCGCGCCGGTCAGCCGGAGAAGATTTCCGGAGAACCCTACGGTGCAGCCGCGCTACGTCGGCGGTATCATAATGACACCACCAGGAAAGGAACCGTCATGGCCCGCACTGTGCGCCTTTCGCCAGAGGCGGAAATGAAGCTCACCGAGCTCGCTTCGCTGATGGGGCAGAGCAAGAACAGCGTGATCGAGATGGCCGTGCTCGAGCTGGACGCTCGCACGATCCGCCGCGAGCGGGTACGCCGTGCGTTCGATCGGGTCCGCGACCGCGACGCTGACCTGCTCGACCGGCTGTCCCGGTGACGGAGTACATCGAGCCGGATGACGTCGACGAGCTCGTCGAAGATGAGGGGTTTCACTACCGGGATCGCAATGGCCTGCTGTCCGCCCTGGCGTCGCCGATGCCCGTGTTCGGCGAGGAGGTCTACCCAGCGATTCACCAGAAGGCGGCAGCGCTGATCAGCGCGATCAACCACAACCATCCGCTGCTGGATGGCAACAAGCGGTTGAGCTGGTTCGTCACGGTCGCCTTCTATGACATCAACGCCTACGACCTGCGCGCCGACGCCGAGGACGCCGACCACTACATCCGACTCATCGCCGGCGCGAACCCACCGCCTCCACACGACGTCGAACTGTGGCTCGACAAGCACACGTTTCCCTTGGACTGACCAGCACCTCGCGGACGCTGCGGGTACGTAGACCCACAGGGCCGAGAACTCGACCAGCGCTGGATCACGTCACTCACCGAACCGGTGCTCGACGTCCTCGATGTACTTGGACTCTGGCGGGCAGGAGGTCGGCGCCGCGACGTGCCGGCCACAGCCGCTGTTCGCGCGATCGCCCGCCTCGCATTCAGATAGCGAGGCGGGTCGGACCCCTCTATCGGGTCGACGATTGCCGAGGCAGTGAGTCGGCCCACCGCTGCACAGCAGCAGGCCGTGGACGCGCTAGTCACGGCGCGGCGACCGACGAGGTGACACGCAGAACTGCTTGCCTTCGGAGGGGTCTGTGAAGGTGAAGACGGAGTCGGAGGACTTACCCGGAACGATGCCGGTGAAGCTCCGACCATGAACATCTTCGCCCGAGCCACTCGGACTCGACTTCGCGCGAATGTCAAAGGTCGAGGAAGTCGCCGAGCCAGGTCCGAACTCGGAGGAGGCAGGGGTCACTGACGGCGCCGGCGATCCCCGTCAGACGTTCCCGGGTGAGGGTGCGCGGTTGCTCTGTCATGATCCACGAGGGGTGCTTGAGACCGCTCGCTCCCTCGACACGCACGTGATTCGGCCATCCTCGATCGACCGACGTAATCGGCAGGACGATCGCCAGAGTTGTCACCGCGTCGAGGTATCCCTCCGAGGCGACGACGAGAACAGGGCGGTGACCGCCTTGCTCTCGGCCGCGAACTGGCTCGAGGGCGGCCCAGGCAACGACTCCGGGCGCGAGCTCGAGGTCAGTCACGTGGGAGGTCGGAGAGTTCTGCGAGCTCCCACGATTCCGACTCCTCGGCGTGAGACGAGCGGTCTTCGATCGAGGACGCCGCGATTGCGTGTTTAAGCGATGCCATGCGATCGCGGCGGTCCGCGGCATCCGCGAGTACTGCGAGGTGTGCGCCGAGCGTCAAACCGGCGCGTGAGGCCTGCTCCTTGAGCCGATCACGCAATTGATCGCTGACCTTGATCGTCGTGGTCATACTTTCAGTATACCGGTGGACCCGGCGCGGCACAGCTCGAGCATGCCCTCTCGACAACGGCGATCTTCCGGGGGTCAAGGAGGCCTCCCGCCCGTCCCGCTCCGGTCCTCCGACTCCCTAAATGGAAGGTCCAGCTATGCTCAGCACTCTGCGCAACAGTCGAGGCTTTTAGTCCGGCATACTGAGCATTATGCTCAAAATCACCATGATGGAATTTGCTCTCAAATGCTGATGAATGACGGCCCCCTCCAGAAGGCTCTGCTTGAGCGGCAGATCGGCCCATTTTTGCCCGCATTTTGCCCGCATCCCATTTGCCGGTGGCTGTTTTCGGACGTACCTCGATGTCGTCTGACTCTCGAAAATCCGCATAATTCCGCGGAACTTGCAGGTTCATGCGCCCATGCAAAATGCTCAAAACGTGTTCGAGTCCCTCCAGGGGCAACTGTAAACGTCCACCGACAACTGGGATCAAGATTCGTCATGGAACTGATGGCGACGGCGGGTTGCGCCGCCTTCACGAGCCACCTCCCCGCGATCTTCGCGCTTAGGGTGCTGTGCGGGCGAGGCCGTTCATCTGGCCGCCTCCTACGGGCTTGAGGCGCCGGGTAGCGTTGACGCGTGCCCGCACGCCGTTCACGCCGGATCCTCCGCCTACGCGTATCGATCGTGGGCATTCAACCGGAGATCTGGCGCACCATCGATGTCGACGACAGCCTGTCGCTCGCCGAGTTCCACATGGTGCTGCAGGTGGCCTTCAACTGGCTCGATTCGCACCTGCACCGCTTCTCCGAGGACGATCCGTGGGCGCGCAGCAACGGCATCCCGCGTATCGGACGGCAGCCTCGCGCGTGGGTCGATGCCTGGTCGCTGGCTGAGCTCGAACTCGAGGGCGAGGAGGATGAGGCGGAGACGACCATCGGCGAGGCGATGCAGCACGACGGACCGCTCTGGTACGTCTATGACTCGGGCGACAACTGGCTGCACCGCATCGATCTGATCGAGCGCGATGCCGCGAGAGCCGATGAGCCGCTCGCGCAGTTGATTTCAGGGGAGCGGCGCGCGCCTTTCGAGGACTCCGGCGGCATCACCGGCTACCAGGAGATCGCCGACATCCTTGCCGACCTCTCGCATCCCGAGCATCGGTCGACGAGGGCGTGGGTCGCCACGGCAGTCGGACCGTGGGGTGCAGACGATCTCGAGGATGCCGATCTGGACGGCGCGCGCGGCGAGCTCGCCTTGCTGTTCGGCCCGCCGGAAGCTGAACTCTCGGGGCTGGTGAATGCCGCCACCGGCGTCACAGCCGATTCGCCCATTGCCCGACTCGCCTCAGACCTCCCGGTGCCGTTGAGATCGAACCTCCGACGGCACGTACGGCGCGGTGGGCTGCTCGGGCCGAACCGGCTGCGCGATGGGGACGTCGCTGACAGCGTCAGGCCGTATGCATGGCTGATCGACCGCGTCGGGATCGAAGGGCTTACGTTGACGAAGGCAGGGTGGATGCCGCCCGCTGTGGTGCTCGACGGGATGACAGCCCTCGGCTGGCACGACGACTGGATCGGCGAGGCGAACCGCGAAGACCTCACTTATCCCATCCGGGAGTTGCGCGCGTCGGCCGAACGGATGCGCCTGATCCGCAACGTGAAGGGGCGCCTCCAGCTGGTCAGCCGCACACGCCCGGCGATCGGGCGACCGGCGCTGCTGGCCGAGCAGATTGCCCGGATGCTTCTTCGACAACGGATGACGGATGGCCAGCGCGTCGCCGGCACGATATTGGTCATCGGTCTGGCCGACGGGACAATCACCACGCGACGTGAGGCGGAGAGTCAGGTGATCGACATCCTCAATGAACTCGGATACATCGACCCGCAGGGTCGAGAACTCGACCGGCCCTGGTTCTCCTCGCTGACCGAGCCTGTCCTCGAGGTGCTTGACGCGCTCGGCCTTTGGCGTTCGGACGGCCGCCGCAGAGACGTCCCGCCTAGCGACGCCGTTCGGTTCATCGCCCGCCTCGCACTCAAGTAGCGAGTCCGAGTCGCCATCTTCACAATGGGGAAGTGTGGGTATCGAGCCACAGTTCGATGTCCCTCAGAGGCAGATCGGCGCGGCCGCCTTCTGGTGCATTCCGGCATAGACCTCTTCGCCGAACACCAACTACCCGCCGAAAACCCCCGCCGCGGGCACCCGGAAGTTGTCGCCCTCGTACGTCCACACATTGGACCACTGCGAGATCACCTTGTCGCGCTCGCTCGGGCTGGCCGTGTAGAAGTGGTGGAGGACGCTCGGGCTCCAGAAGCGCGCGACCGGCACCGTGTCGGGTTGCGTCGACGTCGCCGGGTATACGAAGTAGGCGACGCCCTCATAACTCCACACGTTCTGCCAGACGGAGATCACCTGGTCGCGCTCCGCAGGGTCCGCGGTGTAGAAGTGGCCGTTCAACGCCGCGCTCCAGAATCGGTACAGGGGTACCGTGCCAGGGACCTGGCTCTTGAAGGCGGTGTACCGCTCTCCCTCGTATGACCAGACGTTCGGCCAGCGGGAGATCACTGTGTCGCGCTCGACGGGGTCGGCCGTGTAGAAGTGGCCGTAATAGACCGAACTCCAGAACCGGTACACCGACACGGGAGTCGCTGAGACCTCCCGCGGCGGCACGTCGGCGCCGCGGTACTCGACGTGAAGGTGGTCGCAGGTGTCGTTGAAGCGGGTCCATCCGGTGGGCAGGGAGAAGTTCTGCCCGCAGTTGTACTGTCCCACGCCGGCGGGGACGGGCAGAACGCTCGCAAGCGAGCGGATCAATGCGACGTCCTGGGGTGTGGCGCCCGTTGAGGGCACGCCGTTCACCCGGACGATGTCGATAGCGTGACCACCGCCGTTCACGATGTGGTACTGCCACCAGATGGTGGGCTCGCTGCCCTCGCACCACCGGTTCAGGGAGCTGACCCGGATCGAGAAGCCATGATCGACCACGACCTTCTTCAGGGCATCGAGGAGGACGTCGTTGAGGTTGCACGGGCGATTGGTGAGGGGGTTCACGTACTCGTAGCCCTCGGCGTACGCCTCTACCTGCGACTGCGGAGACGACCACCCGAACGTCAACCGCCCGCTGGCGAGCAGCGCCTGCGCATTCGCCTGCGCCGCCGGATCCACCTCGGCGGCGCGTGCCGGCCGGGCCTGGCCGACGAGCACCGCCGCCAGCACAAGGAATACCAGCCCGAGTGCTGCGGTCCGGAACCGGATGGAGTGCTGCATACGAAATCCTTCTGTCCAGGACGAGCAACCATGGCGCCGGTCAAGACTCGGCTCGGCGGCTAAGGCGATAGCGACTCCAGAGCGAACCCTATCGACGGGGCGGGCGGGGGGTATGTAGGCCGTTTGGTGGACAGTACCAGCCCGGCGCCCCGTCCCGCGGGATCAATAGAACCGACTCATCGAGGCTGCGTGGATGCTCGAGTCCACGATGTCATGCCACCCGAGCGCGGCATCACCACTGGCGCTGTGGTGAGCGCCGACCGCCTCCAGGATGCGGTCGCGGAAGAGTTCCCCGTTCTCCCACCCCGTCACATCCAGGGTCACGACGTCGATGTCGCGCCCTCGCGTGCGCTCGAAACCGGCGTGCAGCCGGGTGGCAGCCTGGGCGGCAGTGCCCAGGCACGACCCCTCGGGAAGCGACCCGCCGTGGGTGTAAACCACGAAGAGATGCGCCATTCGCGGGTGGGCGGCGGAGTAGGCCCCCACCTCCTGGCACACCTTGCGGAGGGTCTTCTGGGCCGCGTGACGCGACCGTTCCCGTGAGAGATCGACTCCCCAGACGAGAGCCTGCGGTGACTCCGCACCGGATGCCTGGACGACGGCGAGCGGGCCGAGGATGGGCAGGTTGTCGCCCCGGACGATCAATGCTGCAGTCACGATGGTGCCTTTCGTTCGGCGTCGTACGCGCCGACCGGACTTTCCGACTCACCACGCTCCGCACGGCGATCGTGCGGAACCGAAACGACACTACGCCTCCCCGGCGACTCCACGGACGGCGGCACGCAAGATGCCGGATCTGGTCCGCGAAGCGTCAGCCGGCGTCGACTGTGCCGCGCAAGACCGGAGGACGATGGGCGATGGGACTTGCGAATGCCGTGTCCAACGGCGCAATGGACAGGCCGGGCACGAGGATGGAGGCGGGGCCGTCGAAGCCCTGGACGAAGACGGTCGTGAAACCGAGGGTCGCGGTGCCGGGACCGTCGGGCAGATGTCCGAGGAAGACGATTGTTCCGCGTCGCAGCTGGCCGGCGGCGATGCTCTCGCTCCACGAACTGCGGAACGGGTCCGCTTCCAGAGTCGTGCCGTCCTCGGCGCTGAGGGTCGCGTTGGCGTACAACGGGAGCGAGATCGTGTTGGCGAGTCGGTTCTGCACAGTCAGTTCCACGCGCGTGAAGTCCTTGGTGTGATCAATGCCCTCCACTGTGGTCACGACGCCACCGGAGTCCACGGTGACCGGGGCGTTCTGCAGCCGCGGGACGCCCTCCTGATCACCGGTGAGGAATCCGGTCAGAGTCGCGACACCGTAGCTGACCAGAGCACCGGTGAGCCCGACGACGGCGACGATGACCAGGACGGCGATCGCAACGGGGGCCCCACCGCCTCGGGGGCCGGCCGCACCGACCGGCCCCGGCGCCGTCGACCTCCGTCTTCCGGACCGCGCGACGACATACTCCCTTACGACCTCGCCCAGGGCGGCGACGACGGCGATGAGGGGAGCGGCGAGCCATGGCAGCCCCCACTGACCGGTCGCGAACTGGATGGTGACGCCGACCGCAAGGACGAGGAGGTTGACGACGATGCCGACGACGATGGATTTCCAGATGCGCACCCGACCATGCGCGCCGCCGCGCGGCTGCGGTGCGGGCGCGCTTCCATGCGACATGGACACACCTCGGTTCCAGCGGAGACTTGGAGTCCGCGGATGCTGCGGAGGTTGATGCCAGGGTACTCCTCACGGACCGGCGGATGCAGGACTGTTCGGTCGCTGGACCGAATGGTACTTTCGGGTGTGTCAGGCTTCTTCGGGCCGGTCCCGACCGCAGGCGACGAGGCCCCGCTCACGGTGACGGGGCCCTCGCAGGTGCCGTTGCACATCGCTCCGCGAGGAATGGTTTCCTTCGATGTCGCGAACCTGACCGTTCGTCCCGTCCGAGCTCGCGTCTCCGTCGATCCGATCGCCGGGGCCGAACTGTCGTGGTTCGACATCGAGGGTGGAACGCGACGCGACATTCCGGTGGGCGGCCAGGCGACGGTCGAGGTCAGCGTCCAGGTTCCAGGAGATGCGCCGCCCGGGACGGCGTCGTTCCGGTTCGTGGCGGCTCTCGAGGAGGACCCGAGCCAGGCGACGAAAAGCCCGACGGTCCAGTTCACGGTCCCGACGAGAGGTGACGGGACCCGGCGGTGGATCGTCGTCGTCCTGGCCGCGGCTCTGGCAGTAACTGTGGTGGCGGCCATCGGCATCCTGATCTTCGGCGTCATCCGTGACGACGACGAGCCTCCGGCGGCGGCTTCATCGCCCGCGGCGGCGTGGCTCGAGAACGGCGGGGCGGTCGCCATCGTGACGTGGGGAGACGGGTCCTGCACGCCCGCCCTCGGTGATTCGACGTTCTGGGACAGCAGATTCGTCGTGGAGCTCATGGACCCCGTGGGGGAGGAGTGCTCCGGCGAATCGGTTCCCCGCCCGACTCTCGCTCCGCTCACCGAGCCGCTGGCCCTGACGGAGGAACTCGAGATCGTGCTGGCGGGCGACTACGAAGGCGTCATCCGGCTGGCCGGTGACCCGGAGCCGCCGCCGGAGGTGGGCTTCGCGGAGCCCAGCGCCGGCTGGTATTCGCCCGACGGATTCGTACTCCTGACCTGGGGCAGCTCCAGCTGTCCACCCGAGGTCGCGTCGACCGAAGTCACCGCCGAGGACGAGGTGACAGTGGTCTTCGTGGCATCCGGGGAGTCCCCGTGCACGGCGGACCTCGCCCGGCGCGCGACGATCGCGGAGGTCGACGAAGCGGGTCTTGGCGACGGTCGTGTGACGGCGATCCTCCAAGGCGACGGCTCCGACGACATCGAGGTGCCCATCGCGGGAGTCCGCTGGGAGTAGGCGTCGTCGAGGGCCTCGACGCCGCTGAGGGCCGGCCTACGGCCCTCCGCGCCAGTGGTCGATCCGGTGGGTGTCGGGGGAGAAGCCGTGGCGCACTCCGTAGAGGACCGCCTGGGTGCGACTGGTGGCGCCGATCTTGCGATACACGGATCGCACGTAGGACTTGACGGTGTTCGGACTGAGGTACGTGAGGCGCGCGACATCCGCGTTGCTCTTGCCCTGAGTGATCAGCGCGAGGATCTCCGACTCCCGGTCGGTGATGCCATCCAGCCGCCCGGGCCAGTCGAGCCCGGGCGCGCTCGGCGCCCTGTTGCCCTGGTCGCTGATCACGACCTCACCGGCATGGACGGCCTCGATCGCGGCCACCAGCTGAGGGGCGGTGAGGGTCTTGGAGAGATAGCCGTGCACCCCGAGCCGGCGGGCGGATTCGATGAGCTCGGGATGGAAGTTCCACGTGTAGACGACCACGCGCCGGGCGCGCGGGTTCTTGATGAGCTCGGCGACTTCGTCGTGGTCGGACTCCGGCTGGGCGAAGGAGTCGTAGAGCACGACGTCGACCGAGTCGCTCATCGCCGCGTTCGCGTCTATTTCCGCAACCACCACGCGATCGCTGTACTCATCGAACAGGTGGGCAAGGCCTTTGAGGACGACGTCGTAGTCGTCCACGAGGGCCACCGTGATAGGTCGGTGCGGCGCGGGCATGCCCTCAGCATTACACCCCCAGGGGTGTGCCGGTACACCCGGAGGGGTGGTTCAGTCAGATGTCGCCACTTCGTGTGGCGGCCGGCGCCTCACCCGGTGCGTCGCAGTCATCCGCCCCTCGGGGCAATCACAGAGGAGCAATCATGCTCGGTCTCATCATCAGCATCATCATCGTCGGCCTCATCGCCGGCTTCGTCGCTCGCGCGGTGATCCCCGGCAAGCAGGACATGAGCATCCTCATGACGATCGTGCTCGGCATCGTCGGCTCGTTCGTCGGAGGCTTCCTCGGCTACCTGCTCTTCCAGAAGGATGCGACGGACGGCTTCTTCCAGCCCGCCGGCATCATCGGCTCCATCATCGGCGCGATCATCGTGCTGCTCGTCTACGGCTTCGTGAGGGGTCGCAGCGCCACCTCGCGCCGCCGCTCGTAGGCGTCCGACACCACTCGAGCTCATGAGCGGCGTCAGAAGCGCGGCGCGAGCCGCGCAGGACTCGACGGGCTTCCGCGTGACCGCGCGGATCGGGTACGTCGTGCTCGGCATCCTGCACATCGTCATCGGCCTGATCGCCATCTCGTTCGTCTCCGGGGGAGGGGGCGGGGAGGCGGATCAGGGCGGTGCGATGGAGCAGATCCAGAATGCTCCGATGGGGGTGCTGCTGCTGTGGCTGATCGCGCTCACGCTGTTCGCACTGGCGCTGTCGCAGATCGCCGAAGCGTTCCTGGAACGCAATCCCGACCCGAAGCGAAAGTGGGGGTACCGGCTCAAGTACCTCGGCACGGCTGCCATCTACATCGCGCTCGCGGCGACGGCGCTCGTGTACGCGCTGGGTGGGCGGTCCGACTCGTCGGAGTCATCCCAATCGTTCAGTGCGCAGCTGCTTGCCACCCCCGCCGGCGTCGTTCTGCTCGTCCTCGTGGGTCTGCTGGTCACGGGGATCGGCCTCGCCTTCATCGTGCGCGGTGCCACCCGCGCGTTCGAGAAGCACCTCGACCTGCCGGACGGAAAGGCCGGGAAGGGGATCGTCACGTTCGGGGTGTGCGGATACGTCGCCAAGGGCATCGCCATCGCGGTGACCGGCATCCTCTTTCTCGTCGCAGCGCTGACGCGCGATTCAGAGACCGCCGGGGGGCTGGATGCCGCGCTGCACAGCCTCGCGGGACTTCCGTTCGGCGCCCTCATCCTCTGGGTCGTCGGTGCGGGTCTCATCCTCTACGGGCTGTTCTGCTTCGCACGCGCGGCATTCGCCCGCATGTGAAAACCGGTCCGGCAGAAGCCCTCGAGCCCCGGGGGGAGGGCGACGGCTTCTGCCGGACCACATCCTCGCCGTCGCGTGCGGACAACATCGCGGCGCAGAAACAACACCGCGGCGCAGAAGCAACACCGCGGCGCAGAAACAACACCGCTGCGCGGATACAACAGCGCCCGGCCCGGCGGAAGCCGGGCCGGGCGCTGTGTCACTTGCCCTAGAACGGCAGGAGCACCACCTGACCGGCCGGTGGATCGCTGAGCGCGTTCACCGTCGCGTAGATCCCCTTCGTTCCCCACTCGACCGCGGCCCCCTGGGTCGCCTCACGGAACGGCACGGCCTCCGACGTGCCCTTCTTGATCACGCCGATGTGCGGGCCGAACAGCTGAGCGACGTAGATGTCGCCCCCAGGGGTGACGGCGAGGTCGGTCGCCGTCACAAGCCCCGACGCCACAGGAACGACCTTTCCGTTCAGCAGGTTCACCTTGACCACGGCGCCCCGTGCACCGAGCTCAGGGCCTTCCGGCCCACCGGGGAGCAGCGAGACGTACAGCCAGCCGTCTGGGCCCAGCTCGACATCCGTCGGCACCGGCTCGAAGTTGTACGTGTACCCGATCGCGCACTCCGGCAGGCCCAGCGCCAGGGCCGCCTCGTCGACGACGTAAGGCTGAGGCGGAAGGACGGCGAGCGTACGGACCTTGCCTGCGCGGTCGACCGTGAACAGGGCGTTCGACCCGGCGTCGGCGACGACGGTGCCGATCGGCGTGCCGAGTGTGGCATACGGGTGCGAGTCCTGGATGCCCGTGTAACTGCCGGGGATCTGCGCCGGCACCTGCGCGAGGCAGTCCGCCGGAAGATCGGTGAACCCGTACTGCGCCTTCGCATCCGGGTTCGCCTGATTCTCGTACGCACGGATGTCGGCGAGGTCGCTGACGTTGCCGTGCCGGTCGATCTTCTTCAGGTAGGACTCGACCGGCCCTATGTTCGGGTCGATGACCGTCTCGGTGAAGTACACCGTTCCGAGGAAGGCTGAGACACCCCCCACTTCGGCCCCGTTCTCGCTCGTGTACAGCGGCGTCTGGGTGCCGTCGCGGGCGATCTTCGTCAGCTGGCCGGCGAAGTTCTGCGTCACATAGATCGAGCCGCCGACGTCGACGGCGAGCTTGAGGGGTGACACCAGGTTCTCCGCGCGCACCTGCGGGGGCGGGGGAGCCGGCGCCGCGGTGGCGGCGGTGCCGGTGAGGGCGAGTGGGATCGCGAGAGCGATTCCGGCCGAGAGTGCGAGCGAACGCTTCATTGACATTCCTTCGACTAAGGGATGATGGGCGCGCGTCTATCGACATTCCGGCCCCCAGCACCCGGTGTGCTCTTTCGCGCGCATGCTATCGGTGCGGCCGCGGGCAATTCAAGATGCTTCCATCGAGGCGCCCGCCTGTGGACGGCGACTCGACGGACTTTCCCGCGCATGTCGTGCGCCCTGGGCGAACTCGGCCGCTGCCGGCTTCGGCGGTGCTGAGATGGTCGCATGGACTCCGAAGACGCCCTGGATGCCTACTCGGCCGCGGTCGTGCGGATCGTCGAGACGACGCTGCCCTCCGTCGCGGCCGTCTCCGTCCGTTCCGCCCGCGGCGCCGGTGCGGGCAGCGCATCCGTCATCTCGACCGACTCGCACCTGCTCACCAGCGCCCACGTCGTGGCGGGAGCCGACCGCGCGGAGGTGGCGTTCTCCGACGGCTCGGTGCTGCCCGCCCGCGTCGTCGGGAGCGACCCGCTCTCCGACCTCGCGGTGCTGCGCGCCGAGGGCTCCACGCCACCGCCCGTCCCCTGGGGTGACGCATCCAGGCTGCGAGTGGGTCAGCTCGTCGTCGCCCTCGGGAATCCGCTCGGGATGGCGGGGAGCGTGACGGCGGGCATCGTCTCTGCGCTGGGACGGGCGCTGCCGACGCAGGCGGGCCGGGTGGTCGACGAGGTCATCCAGACGGATGCGTCGCTGAACCCCGGCAGCAGCGGCGGAGTCCTCGCCGACAGCGCGGGCCGGATGGTCGGGGTGAACACGGCGGTGGCCGGGGTCGGTCTGGGGCTCGCCGTGCCGATCAACGCGACGACACGCGAGATCATCGACGCGCTGATGACCCGTGGCCGCGTTCGACGGGCGTGGCTCGGCGTCGCGGGCGCTCAGATCACGCTCAGTCCGGAACTCGCCGCACGCGTCGGATCGCGCACGGGCATGCAGGTGGCCTCGGTCGTTCCGGGAAGCCCGGCGGCGACCGCGGGGGCGCGACGAGGCGACATCGTGATCTCGGTCGACGGCACCCCCGTCACCAGTGCCACCGGCATCCAGAGGCTGATGGTCGAGCATGCGATCGGGCGCCGGATGGAGCTGACGGTGTGGCGCAACGGCGCCCTCGTGGACATCGTGGTGCAGCCGGAAGAGCTTCGGGTCCCGTAGCGCAGTCGTGCCCGGAGTCGGCCGGGTAGCATGGCGCAGGACACCGCCGGTGCGGGAATGCAAGCGGAGGGGCAGGATGCCGACCCAGGAGATCGACGTGACGGTGGCCCCCTCGGGCACGGGATGTCAGGAGTGCCTCGAACAGGGCAGTTGGTGGGTTCATCTGCGGCGGTGCGCGACGTGCGGGCACATCGGATGCTGCGACGACTCGCTGAACCGGCATGCCACCGCCCATTTCAGGGCGACGGGACACCGGTACATGCGCACCTTCGAACCTGACGAGTCGTGGTTCTGGGACTACGTCGAGAACAAGGGCTTCCTCGGCCCGGCGCTCGCGCCGCCGGAGAGCAGGCCGATCGACCAGCCAGCGCCCGGCCCCGCGGGTCGCGTCCCGGCGGACTGGCAGGACGTGCTGGAGAGGCGCAACGAAGCCGAGGGGTGAGAGCGGGGCGGAGGGCTGAGGCCGCCGGCCGTCTGCCGGAGGCGCCGGGTCAGCCGGCGAGCGCCCGGTGCACGGACGCGACGGCGCTCGAGCCCTCCCCGACGGCGGCGGCCACGCGCTTCATCGACCCTTGCCGCACGTCGCCCGCGGCGAACACACGAGGGATCGACGTCTCGAACGGCAGCGGCTCCCGCCCGAGTGCACCCCACGCACCGCCGAGGGCGCCGGCGGTTATGTCGCTGCCCGTTCGCAGGAACCCGTCGGGGTCGCGATCGAGGGTCTGCAGCCACGACGTGGCAGGCACCGCCCCGATGAAGCAGAACAGCCCACGCGCATCCACCTCTCCGACGCGGTCGATGCGCACGCTCTCAAGCGACGTGCCGCCGCCCAGCCCGACCACCTGCGACTGCGTGTGCACCTCGACCCGGGGATCCTCGACGAGGCGGTCGACGAGATAGGACGACATCCGGGTGCCGAGCTCCGAGCCCCGCACGACGAGCCGCACCGGGCAGCCGTTGGCGGCGAGATACAGCGCCGCCTGACCGGCCGAGTTCGCGCCGCCGACGACGACCACGGGGGAGTCGATCACCTGGCGCAGCTCGAGCTGGGTCGCGGCGTAGAAGATGCCGGCCCCCTCGAATTCCGACCACCGGTCGAGGGTGAGCGTGCGATACGCGGCCCCCGAGGTCACGATCGCGCTGCGTGCTCGCAGAACGCGGCCATCGCTGAGAGTCACATCGAGCTGATCGCCGGCGGGCTGCAGGCGCACCGCCTCGCACGGGGCATAGACCCGCACGCCGAACTTGAGGGCCTGCAGCGACGCCTGTCCGATCAGGTTGTCACCGCTGACCCCGAACGGGAAGCCGAGGAAGTTCTCGATCCGGGATGTCGCGGCGGCCTGCCCGCCGGGCGCGACGGCGTCGAGCAGCACCGTGCTCAGGCCCTCCGACGCGCCGTAGATCGCCGAAGCGAGACCGGCGGGACCCCCACCGACGACCACGAGATCGACGACCTCGTCGGCGTCGCCCTGGTAGCTCAGGCCGAGCCGGTCGGCGACGATGCCGGGAGTCGCCCGCAGCACCGGTTCGCCCTGGATGAACGCGACGGGGAGGTCGTCGGGCGTGAAGCCGTGCTCGCTGAGGTAGCCCAGCCGGCCGTCGTCGAGCTCCACCGACGAGTGCACCAGATCGAGCCGCTCGGCGAAGCGCCGGAGGAACATGAACTCGCGCGAGGAGTTCAGGCCGACGAGCTTGAGGGTCAGCGCGGCGGGCCCGCGGCGCAGCACCTCCCGGCGCGCCCACAGCGCGTGCAGGATGATGTCGCACAGCTCGTCGTCTTCGGCCATGATGCGGCGCAGGGCGGCCCGATCGACGCGCAGCACGCGGCCGGGTGACACGACCCGCGCCGACAGGAAGGCGCCCTGACCGTTCAGCAGGCCCAGTTCGCCGACGAACGAGTGGGCACCCATTCGCGCGAGGACCGCCTCCTCGACCCAGCCGAGCGAGTCGCGCACGACCTCGACCTCAGCGGAGTCGACCAGGATCAGGTCGTAGTCCGCGTCACCCGAGCGGAAGAGATAGTGGTCGGTATCGACATCCTCCGGGACGCCGAAGGCGACCAGGCGCGCCCACTGGGCATCGGTGAGCGGGGGATTCTGGACCGGGTCGAGGCTGCTCGGCTGCACGACTCCGAGGCTACCAAGGCCGCCCGTGGGCGGGGCTGTGCGGTCGATATCGTCTGCGCTCGACCTCTGTCAATCCCCGAGCGCTCCCGGCGCGCGTGGCGCACCATCGATCTTTTGAACGCAAGGGGTCGAGGTTGGGCAAATTCCTGTACGACGGCATCGTGAAGGTCGATTTCGAGGATCGACTGCTCGCCCACCTGCACCTGGTGATCGGCTCGAAGATGCGGCGCGGTGAGTCGTTCCACTTCTCGTGGAAGGACGATACGAGCATCGGCGACGGGCGCACCACCGTCTGGATCCACCCGCGCTGCTCCCTGGTGTACAAGTACTACGGCAGCAGAACGCCCGCGCTGAATCGCGCATGGATCGACGCCCTGGTGCACGCGGCGAACTCGCCCTCGGGCCTGTATGCCCTACCCGAGCCCGCCCCGTACGCGGCGGTGGAGCGGCAGGAGCCGGATGCGATGACCTGAGGTGTCCGCGCTCAGTACTCCTCGAGGAAGGCGAGCTCGAGAGGGTCGTCGGGCCGGGACGGAGGGGGCGCGTTCAGCATGCGCGTGCGGGAGCGCATGTACTCGACCGCCTCATCGTTGTCGGGTTCCGGGATGGATGACGTGGTGGTCTCGGCCATGATGACGACGCCCGCGTCGAGCACGAAGGTCGCCTCGACATCCGCTCCGTCCGCCCCGTAGGCGGAGAGCGTGACGGTGTCGGCAGTGGCGTGAGCGGCGACGGCAGCCGCATACTCCGTCAGCGCGTCGGCGGCGGCGTCGCCGACGAGCAGGGACTTCTGCGCGTAGGTGATGTGCTTCATGCCGAGAGGATAAATCGCGTCGCGAGCGGCGCGTGCATCCCTTGACGGATGCCGACTCCGACGCTAGCCGACGCCTGTGCCCGATGTCGATGGCACGGCCCACTCCTCTTAACAGGCACACGGACGGGTGTTAAGATTCAGGAGACCCCAGACCCCGGTCGAGCGTTCGTCCTTCGCCGATGAGAGGTCGGGGTCATGAAGCTTCTGGAAACAGCGCACGGTTACTTCGAGACGGGTACCGAGATCGCGGATGCCGTTCTCCGGCGTCATGAGGAACGGTCAGCCGCCTTCCAGGTCGATTCGGTCGTCGTGCCGTTCCGCGACGGCATGGGCGTTCTCGGAAGCGCTCGCATCATGGTCGGCAGGCCGTACACGATCGGCTCAGCAGCCGTGCCGTCGGAGCTGCCCGAACTCAAGGACCCCGACGCGCTGGCCCGCATCCTGGACGACACGGAGGACGACCCGTTCGACGAGATCGCCTGTATCAGTGCGGAGCTCGACCGGCTGGAGCTGCCCGCCGAGGTATGCGCACCGTGAAGCGGATCGACGTTCACGACGGCGGAGAGCTCATCACGCTCATTCCGGTGCCCGACCCTACGGCGGAGATTGGGGAAACGCCCTAGGGCCGGGCACCATTCACTCGGACTCGACCGCCGTCGCCTCGTGCGGCGCTCCGACCGGCTTGGACTCGGCGGACCCCCGCTGGCGCAGGTAGATCGAGAGCGCGACCATCGATCCGACGGCGAGGAACTCCGACTGCCAGTTCTGCAGCGTGCGGTTCCAGAAGTCGGGATTGACGAGGTACTGCGCCCAGGAGATGACGGATGCGCCGTGCTCGAGCTGCTCCTGGTTGTAGACCACCACGCCGGCGATCGATTGCACGAGCCAGGACGCCAGAAACACGGCTCCCATGACGAACAGCAGCGAATTGGAGTAGACGAAGTTGCGCCAGTCCGTCGCTTGAGCCCACTTGGGTGAGTCGGGTCGGGCGTGCTCTCCGACCATCTCGCTCTTGTCATCGCCGACGCCCGCGTCCTCCACCTTCTTGGATTCCGGTGAACCCCTCTCGACGAGCCAGACGGTGGCCAGGATGAACAGGAAGAACTGCAGATACTCGGACTGCCAGTTCTCGGCCACGTCGACGACGAACTCGGACGACGTGATGAAGTCGAGGTACGAGACCGGCGCGGCCCCGTGTGAGAGCTGCTCCTCGTTGAAGACGAAGAGGCCGGCGATCGACTGCCCGAGGAGGGCGAGCAGGAAGATCGTCCCGAAGAAGATGCTGAGCCCGTGCTCCTTGATGCCCTTGAGCATGAGTCAGCGCCCCGACAGCGCGATGACGAACATGTAGGCGAGACCCAGGACGATCACGCCCATCCAGAACCCGAACACGATGCGCATGCCACGACGATAGGCACCCTCCGTGCTGCGTCGCGCTGGCCTTGACGCGCGGGCCGGAGTGGGCTAATCGGTTCCCCGGGTGCAGCGGCCGCCTCCGGATCATGGCACCGCACGCAGGGTCGGTCAAGCCCCTCCGCGCCGCCAACCGTCCGCGTAGCGTCAAGTGGCGCGGTCACGCCATGACGCGTTCCGCGACGTCCACGAGAGGAGCACCATGACGAGCACACCCGAGGAAGGCCGGTCGACGGGCATCGCCGAGTCGGAATCCGACATCCAGCCCCTGCGCGACGGCGACACGTCGATCGAGCCGGATGCCGCGGAGGACCCGGCGCAGGCGGAGTGGGACCGCACGACCCTGCTCGATGCCGGCGTGCCGCCGGAGGACCTGGCGGGAACGACCGCCACCGGCGACGACCCGGATGAGATTCCTGACGAGGACGATGAGATCCCCTCCTACGACCTCCCGACCGATGCCGAACAGCCCGAGAGCCAGGGCCTGGATCCGGTGATCGCCGACCTCGGCGAGGAAGGCGAGGGCGACCTCTCCCCGAACGACTACTGATCTGCGCGCCGCGATGGGACATCGTTCCCCGGCGGCCGGGTCCGACTTCTCGGTGGGCCCGGTCGCGACGGGTGCGCGTCAGTACCCGAGTTTCACCGCAAAAGGTGCACCCGCTGCGCCGGCGGTCGCGACCTCGATGATGACCGTCGGTGACAACTGCACGACCCGCACACCGGGAGATGCCGACAGGACCGACTTGGCTGGTCGGTTCAGCGTGACGGTCAGCCCGGCGGTGTTCGCCTGGGTCGGATCCGTGACGGTCAGCGAGATGCCGGATGCCGTCGCCTCCGTCATGACGACTGCCTTTCGGGACGCCGACAGGAAGTTCACCCCCCCTACCTTGACGGTCGCCGGTGCATCTTTCCAGAACACGGCGCCGACGGCGTTCAGCTTCGTCTCCTTGACGGCCGAGACAGCCGTCGTGTTCGTGAGCACAATCGTCTCCGGCGCGGCGGCGTAGGACTGCGTCCGAGCAGTGGACGCGTTCGGCAGCACGACATAGGAGTACGTCGCATTGCTCGGCGCGACGCCGTGGTTCACCCAGAGTGCGAAATACGAGTCGGTCCGCTTCTGCGTCGACCCGGTCTTCGCATTGATATCGAACCACGATCCGGCGTTCGAGGTCTTCGCCGCTCGCAGCGATTCAGCGCCGGGAAAGGTGTAGCCGATCTGCCCGCGGCTCCCGGAAAGCTGTGCCCAGCGGGGATTGCTGAACGAGATGGCCGTCGCGGAGGTGATGCCCTTACCGTCGACAGTGAGCTTCTGATCGGCCGCCTCGAGCCGGCGGTTGTCGATGATCGACTCGACGTGCACCGGGGTGGTGTCCCATCCGGTGCCCGACAGCGCGGGGTCGTTGATGCCCGAACCGAGGGCCACTATCTCGTTGTCGAAGCTGAACCACGCCTTGTTGGCAAGCAGGTTCGTCTGTGCGCCGTCGAGGATCATTCCGAATGCGCCCGCTGTGCCTGATGCGGATGACAGGCCGCCGGCGAAGTTCTGCCGGCTGAGGTAGTTGCGCCCGTCGTTCACCCCCTTCTTGCGGGTGTCCACGGTTGTGCCGGGGAGGCGGTAGCGATTGACCGTGGCCCAGTAATTGCCCGTGTATTGCGCCGTGTCGTCGGTGTAGAGATACGTCATGCCGTCGCCGGTGTACCAGGCCTTCTGGTTTTCACCCGTGTTAGCCGTTTCGAAGTTGGTGATCCGCGAGCTGGAACCGCTCACCGCGAAGTCGTATGTCTTCGCCCTGTGCACGAACCTGTCCATGGACGAGAAGGCGAAGGCGCCGACCGGCGTCGTACCGGGCACGACGGCGGGGTCGTTCAGCACGGCGGCGGCGAGCTCGAGATCGTAGATCGAGCTGGATGCCTGATAGGCCGGCAGTTCGGCATCCAGCAGCAGTCGCTTGAGGCCCGATCGCAGCTGGCGCGCCACGGTGTCCGGCGCGGACTCTGCGAGCAGCGCGATGGCCCTGATGGTCGTCGATCCAGCGTCGCGATCCTGGTTGTACTCGCGCGAGATCTCCCGCCCGCGCACGCTGTCCATCTTGACGCCGTCGGTCAGGAACGGCGCGTGGGTGACCCGCACCGCATTGTAGATGTTCATGGTCGCCGGGTCGGTCACCTCCCACGGGGACCCCTCGAACAGGTACATGACCTGGCTCACCAGGCGCAGGGCGGAGGTGCCGTAGCCGCCCGCGTACGGGACAGTCGAGTGCTGGATGAAGCCGCCTCGTTCGTAGTACCCGTCACCGGTGGTGACGAACTGCATCACGGGCACGATGCCCTTCTGAGCCTGGGTGGTCATGGCGGGGTCCTTGGCGATGACGCCGCGCAGGGCTACGACCATCACGGACCATGCCCGGTTGGCGCCGGTGGAGTACGGCCCGCTCGTGTAGACGCCGGGAAGGAACCGCGTCTGTGCGGCGATATAGCTCTGGATGCGGGTGGAGCCGAGCTTGTCGTACAGCAGGACGGTGATGTCGTTCAGCTCGAGCGGGATACCGAGTGCCCAGTACCAGGTGTTCGTGTCGCGTACGGTCTGCGTGTTGTAGCGGTTCGCACTCAGCCAATCCAGTCCTACGAGGAGGGAGGCGAGAAGGTCGGGGTTCCCCCTCAGGGCGGATCCCTTCGTCGCGTACGCCACGGTCATCTCCTGCAGGCGAATGTATGACTCATGGGTGTCGGCCACGCTCGTCGCCGAAGAGAGATCGGCCCAGAGCTCGGCCTGGGGCGTGCGGTCCATCGCGTCCCAATGCTCGCGAGCCGTCGCCGTGACGCGAGCCACGGCGTCGGCGTACGGTTGCGCTGCCGGGTCGAAGTCCGCACCGCCGGTCAGGTAGTCGGCCCACCGCTGGCGGGCATCGGCGAACGAGTCAGCGGCGTGGACTCGTGGCGGCGACCAAGGGAACACCGATGAGGACACGACGCCCAGGAGGACGACGGCGAGCAGGGCGCGCATCAGCGGGTGGTGAGAACGGATCACGGATGCTTCGCTTTCGGTCGTCGCCGGGGGGCGGTGCAAGTGGATGCAGAGGCAGGCCCTGCCCAGTCACGGTAGCGGTTCCCGGCGGCGCCTTGGTTTCGGCGAGGTATCAGACGTGAGAAGGTGCGACGACGTGCACACGACCCTCAGCGGCGGCGCCGCGGAGGCGTCGATCAGTGAGCGGCCTCATACGCCTCGACGACGGCGGCCGGCACCCGGCCGCGCTCCGACACCTGGTACCCGTTGTCCCTGGCCCAAGCCCGGATGGCGGAGTAGTCCTCCTGGCCGGGGCGGCGACGCTTTCGCCCACCCGCGTTGGACGCGCCCGAAGAACCGGAACGCCCGCTGGATACGGACCGGCCGGCCCCGACGTACGGGGCGAGCGCGTCGCGGAGCGCGGCGGCGTTCGCGTCGGTCAGGTCGATCTCGTAGGCGGTCCCATCGAGCGCGAAGTAGATGGTCTCACCCGATCCGACCTCGAGGACGGTGCCGTCGATGTCGTCGACGAGCTGATGAACAATCTTTCGGGCCATGGCGCCACACTACCCACGGCCCCAGGCGTTGGCTACGGGAGCAGACCCGCGCGGCGCGCCCGCGCCACGGCCGCGTGGCGAGTGGATGCCTCGAGCTTCGCCATCGCGGAACCGAGGTATGCCTTCACCGTTCCCTCGCGCAGCTCCAGGGTCGCGGCGATCTGGGCGTTTGTGGCGCCGAGCGCCGCGCACGCCAGCACGTCGATCTCCCGGGGCGACAGCCGCACGTCGAGGAACGGCCCGGTCGTCGGGTGCTCTTCGCCGGAGAGTGCGGCCAGGCGCCGTTCGAGCTTCTCCAGCCGCTCGCGCAGCGCGGCATCCTGAACGCTCGCGGCGATGCCCCGCAGCTCGGCGTAGCTCTCGCGGAGCTCTTCTCGCTGCGATGCGGGTAGAGGGCCGGATGCCGGAGGCACCGCGGTCGCCATCGAGTCCACGCGCCGGCGCACCTCGTCGCGGATCCGCAGTTCGGCGGCCAGGGCGTCGGCGACGTGGAACGCGGGGGCGGCGACGACGTCGCCGACGTTCGCGGAGTCCCATGACCCGCCGTAGAGCACTCCTCGGGTGACGCCGTCGACGACGACAGGGACGGCCAGCAGCGTCGTGATGCCCTCACCGAGCACGTGCACGTCGTAGTCGTGGGTGATGTGCCGGGCCGTGCGGTAGTCCGGGGTCATCCGCGGCCGCAGCTCCGTCATGGCCTTGCCCCCGAGACCCCTGTCGCGGCGCACGGTCAAGCCGTCGAGGCTTCGCGTCCTGGTGCCGACCACCGAGCTGATGCGTACGGCCCCATCGACCTCGAGTCCGCCGAACGCGACGGGAAAACGCGTGCGCTTCGCGATCTCGCGCACGGCCCCGGCTACGAGCTGGGTGTCGGTTTCTGCCGTGTCGACGCTGAACAAGCCACTACCTACTCTCGGGGGTGCCATCGCCCCTCGGCCGTTTCGTAGCGTCGACCATACCACCGGCCCGCGGGCGGTCCGGGGTGGCCGGCGGGAGGCGCGCGGGCGCCGCATCCCATCCGTGGGATCCGCTCGGGCGGGCTCGCGGCCCGCGGACGGCCTACACGTCCGCGGGCCACACCCCGCTCGACCCGCGCCGGTGACTTCCCACCAGGTGCGTGTCGACGATCCCCGTCGCCTCCATCAGTGCGAACGCCGTGGTGGGGCCGACGAAGCGGAATCCGCGGCGCTTGAGCTCCTTCGCCAAGGCGACGGACTCCGCCGACGAGGAGGGGATGTCGGCCAGCCGCTCGGGCCTGAGCGGTTCGGCCGGCTGGAAGCCCCACACCAGCTCCGGCAGCCCTCCCTCCTCCCGCAGGGCGATGGTGGCCCGTGCGTTGCCGATCGTCGCCACGATCTTCGCGCGATTGCGGATGATCCCGTGGTCGAGCAGCAGGCGCTCGACGTCGGACTCGTCGAAGGCCGCCACCGCGTCCGGATCGAAGCCGGCGAATGCGGCGCGGAAGCCCGGGCGCTTGCGCAGCACGATCGCCCAGGACAGCCCGGACTGGAAGGCCTCGAGGCTCAGGCGTTCGAACAATCCGTGCTCGTCGCGTACGGGCATGCCCCACTCCGAGTCGTAGTACTCGCGCATCATCGGATCGGTCGCCGCCCACACCGGGCGGGCGAGACCGTCGTCGCCGACGATCAGCTCTGTCGTCATCGGGGGAGCCCTCCGGGGTTCTCGTGCTCGATCAAAAATCGTTTCACATCGGGCCGCGCGCCGTATTCCCCGATCGTCCCGTCGGAGCGCACCACACGGTGCACGGGAACCACCAGTGAGAACGGGCTCAGTCGGCACGCCGTGCCGACCGCCCGCGCGGCGCCGGGTCGGCCTGCGGTGATCGCCACCTCTCCGTAGCTGGCCGTCTCGCCGTACGGGATGTCGCAGATCGCCTGCAGCGCGTCGCGGTGGAACCCCCGGGTCAGACTCCAGTCGAGTGGGATGTCGAAGTCGCGGCGCGCGCCCTCGAAGTATTCATCGAGCTGCGCGATCACGGATGCCGCGGCCTGCGGATCGAGAGCCGGCATCTCGCCGAGCTCGTGCGAGAGTCCGGCGAGCTCCGCCTCGACGTCGCGTTCGCCGAGCCGTAGGGCGATCATGCCCGTGTCGGTGAACGCCATCAGCGCCTGCCCGACGGGGGTTTCCGTGACCGCGTAGCGGGAATTCGTCATCCCCCTATCATCACGGTGGCGTGGGCCCCGGACCGTGTCGCGCTGCCTGCTGGGGAGACTCCCTGGGCGGAAGGGGCTGGGGAGGAACCGCTGATCGCGACGGCGTGTCCCCCGGTGTGCACCGTCCGGCGGTCACGGTGCCAATCGAGCGAAACTCGGTCCACCTGCGTGCGTGCGGTGCGGACCGCGCATAGTGTGGCGTGTGTGTGGCGAGCCGAAGGAAACGCCGTGGTGGGGGAAGAAGACGACCGGCCCGCCGCATCCGTGAACCCCGGGGAGCTGGGGCTGTCGGAGGTGGGAGTCAGCGTCATGCACATCGCCGAGCCCGACCGCGAACGGCTGCGGGCCGAGGCTCGCGGTCTCGGAGGACCCTCGCCGCTGTTGCAGTACGTTGACGCCCCCGAGACGGGCATCGACATCACGAAGGCGCATCCCGGCAGCCTTCCGCCGTTCATTACGGGCAAGTCGACTCTGCTGTCGAACCTGTTCCGTGACGAGGTGGCCCTCCGAAATGCCCGACTTGCCGCCGAGCGCATCACCGCCAAACACGTGGAGCTGCGCACCGTCCGGGGCATCGATGCCGTGAACCTCGCGGTCGGCCTCGCCTCGTGGCGGGTCGGCGGCATCGCCTACGCGGCGCCCGTGCTGCTTCGGCCGCTCGCCATCCGTCGCCACCACTCCGACTTCGAGCTGAAGCTGCACGGCCGGTTCCAGGTGAACCCCGAGCTGGTCCGGGCGGTGCGCTCGGCCTTCGGGATCGAGCTCGACGGCGACGCGCTCGCCGCCCTCGCGTACGACGGCGGGGTCTTCAAGCCACAGCCCGTGATCGACCGGCTGCGCGCCGCCACGGCCGCCATCGAGACGTTCACCGTCCTCCCGCGCCTCGTGGTCTCGACCTTCGCGGACATCGGCGGGGCCATGGGACGCGACGCGACGGATCTCGACCACCCGATGCTGAACGCGCTCGCGGGGCACGCCGATGACCGCGAGGCCCTGACGGTACGCCGCCCGGACCCGCAGATCACCAGCGCGGATGACCGGGCTCCTGCATCCGACACACTGCTTCTGGATGCCGACGCCGAGCAGGAAGCCGTGCTTGCGCGCATCACCGCGGGGCATTCGCTCGCGGTGCACACGCTGCCCGGAACCGGCGGCACCCAGACCATCATCAACGCGGTCGGCGCGCTCGTGCAGGGCGGCAAGCGGGTGCTCGTCGTCAGCGCCCGCCGGTCGAGCCTCGAGGGCGTTCGTCATCGCCTCGCGGGCATCGGCCTCGGCGGGCTGGCCGTCTCGCCGTCCAGCCTGCAGCGCGACCTCATCCGCGCGATCGTCCGCAACGAGAAGGCGACGCAGCCCAAGGTCGCCGACGTCGATGACGCCCTCGTGCGCCTGCGCACCGTACTTCGCGACTACCGCCGGGCGCTGACCGCGCGGCATCCGTCCCTCGGCGTCTCCGCACTCGACGCGACCCGCGCCCTGACGACGCTCGCCGCCCGCGAACCCGCACCGTCGACCACCGCGCGCTTCGACCTGCCCGCTCTCGAGCGTCTCTCGCAGCACCGCGGCGAAGCGGCCGCCAAGCTCGTGCAGGCGGCGCGGCTCGGCGAGTTCCGCTTCGGTCCCAACGATTCGCCGTGGTACGGCGTCTCGTTCGCCAGCACCGAGCAGGCCCGTGCGATGCACGCGCTCGCGGGGCGCCTGCACCGGGTCGACGTGCCGGCGCTGCTCGAGCGCGGCTACGCGCTGATCGCACAGACCCGGATGCGTCCGTTCGCCACGATCGATGAGCTCGGAGAGTACCTGCGACTGCTGCAGGGCATCCGCGACTCGCTCGATCGCTTCAGTCCGACCGTCTTCGAGCGGCCGCTCGGCGAATTGATCCAGGCGCTCGGCGCGCGCCGCGACGCTCCGGGGATGAGCGGCACGAACCGGCGGCGGCTGCGCCGGCTCGCGAAGGAGTACGTGCGGCCTGGAGTGCACGTGCCCGACATGCACGAGGCGCTCGTGCGCATCCAGCAGCAGCGCACATCGTGGCAGCGTTTCGTCGACGCAGGGGTGACCCCGGAGGTCCCCCTGGGGCTTGCCGATGTGCAGGTCGCGTGGCAGCGGGTCGAGGCAGACCTCGGTGAACTCGATCGCCCACTCGGGCGGGAGCGCGCCGGGCGGTTCGGGAGCCTGCCGGTCGGGCAGCTCGTGCGAACGCTCGCGGGACTCGCCGCCGAGTCCAAGGTGTTCGACAACCTCGTGGAGCGCGCCACCCTGCGCGGCGAGCTGTCGCGGCTCGGCGTCGAGCCCCTGCTCGCCGAGCTGTCCGTGCGTCACGTGCCCGAGAACCTGGTCGCCGGCGAGCTCGAGTTCGCGTGGTGGCAGTCCGTGCTCGAGCACCTGCTGCAGAACGACCGGGCGCTGCTCGGCGCGAACACCTCGGTGGTCGACCGTCTGGAGCGCGACTTCCGGCTCGTCGACGAGGCCCACGCTGCGGCATCCGGGCCCCTCCTCGCGTGGCAGCTCGCCACCCAGTGGCGGATCGCGATCGTCGACCAGCCGGCCGAGGCCGCTGCGCTCAAGCGCGCCCTCGTGCATCCGAGCCCGGCATCGCCCCGCGACATCGCCCGTGCCGCGCCGACCCTTCTCCGCACGCTCGTGCCCGTCTGGCTGTCGTCGCCGTACGACGTGCCGCTCGTGCCGGATGACCAGCCCTTCGACGTCGTGCTGATCGCCGACGCGGCCGCGCTCAACCTCGCCGAGGCCACGCCTGCCATCCGCCGAGCACGCCAGGTCGTCGTGTTCGGCGATCCGGTCACGCAGAAGCCGACGCCCTTCGCGACCGCCACCGGTCGTGCGGCCGACGAGAACGCCGACGTGCCGTTCGACGACGTCTCGGTGTTCGAGCGCCTGGCGGAACTGCTGCCGGTCACCACCCTCACCCGCAGCTACCGGGCCGGCGGCGAGGACCTCGCGGAGCTCGTGAACGACGCGTTCTACGGCGGTGAGATCGTCTCCCTGCCCTGGGCCGGTTCGTATCTCGGCCGTGGCAGCCTCGCCGTCGACTACGTCGAGGGCGGCAGCGGGGCCCCCGATCCCGTTACCGGGGCCGTCGAGAGCCCGGATGCCGAGGTGGCCAGGGTGGTCACGCTCGTCGTCGAGCATGCCGTGCACCGATCCACCGAATCGCTCATGGTGGTCACTGCCAGCGCCAAGCACGCGGAGCGGGTTCGCGCGGCCGTCGGCACGGCCTTCGCGGGCCGGGCGGATGTCGCGGACTTCGTGTCGCGCGATTCGGCGGAGCCGTTCGCCGTGCTGAGCCTCGAGGAGTCGGTGGCCGAGAGCCGCGACCGCGTGATCTTCTCGCTGGGGTTCGGTCTCACCAAGCACGGACGCGTCCTGAGCGACTTCGGCGACCTCTCGACCCCCGACGGCGAACGCCTGCTGACGGTCGGGATGACGCGGGCCCGCCGCTCGATGGTGATCGTGTCGTCGATCAGGCCGTCGGCCTTCGACGACGGGCGCCTCGAGTACGGGGCGGCGACGTTGATGAACATCCTCTCCGGGGTCGCGGCGCGCGCCCGGGAGGCGCGACTCGAGGACCTCGCCGACCCGCTGACCCGTGCGCTCGCGCGCGAGCTTCGCCGCCTCGGCGTGCTCGTGGACGTCGACTACCGCGGGCTCCTCCCGTTGGTCGCCCAGCACGGCGGCAAGGCGGTGGTGGTGGAGAGCGACCCCGAGTCGCGGCCGGAGTCGCTGCGCGAGACGCTGCGCCTTCGCCCCCATGTGCTGCGCCGGCTGGGCTGGCACTACGTGCGTGTGCACGCGTTCGACCTCTACAGCAACCCGGCCGCGGTCGCCGCCCGCATCGCGGGGCTGCTCGGCGTGGAGCCGGAGGCCCCGACCGTCGACACGGACACGCAGCCGATCGATGTCGCCGAGTGACGAGCACGGTGCCCGCCAGCACGTCGAGCGCGTGCGCGGTGCCCGGCGGGCGAAGCTGACCCCCGCCCCCGGTACCGCGGCGGAGCCGGTGCCCGCCGACGAGCAGCACGAGGCGGATGAGGGGAACCGGAAGGATTCCGGCCCGAACGACGCGCAGCTGCGGCTCGACGTCCCGCCGCACTATTAGCGGCTCTCCTACTGCCCGAAGCGTCACATCTCGCCCTTGCGCGGAGCCGTGGCTGATGGGCACCTCCTGCGACGAGTGCACGGGCTGCCGCCGAGCGCACAGCTTCGTCGCGTTGCCAGGCCGTGCGTTGGGCGGGAAGCCGTGCACCCGGCAGCATGCATGCGATGCGCGAGCGAGCGGGCGTGTGCCGCTACGCGCGCGGCGTGTCCTTGGCGAGCAGGTCGCGGATCTGGATGAGGAGCTCCTGCTCGTTCGGCAGGGAGGATGCCTCTTCCTCGGCGATGCCCGCCCGCGCGGCGGCGCGTTCCTTCGCCCTGTTCATCGGCACGACGAAGACGAAGTACACGACGACGGCGACGGCCAGGAAGTTGATGACGGCGCTGATGATCAATCCGATGTTGAAGTCCGTCACACCGCCTCGGATGTTGGGGATTCCCCAGACGATCTCGCCTAGGCTGTCGGCCTGGAAGATGAGCGCGATCAGCGGGTTGATGAGCCCTGCGACGATGGCGTTCACGATGCCGGTGAACGCGGCGCCGATGACCACCGCGACCGCGAGGTCGATGACGTTGCCGCGGAGGATGAACTCCTTGAATCCCTGGATCACGTGCTGCTCCTCGCTCATCGCCGGCGTGCGCCGGTCACTTTCCGGTCGGTGGGGGCGAGGCCTTGGCCTCGGATTTCGATGATGCCGAAGAAGAGCCGGAGTCGCCACCGGACGAGCCGGTTGACGAGCCGGAGGATGATCCGGACGCGGACGTCGATGACGATGAGCCGGCGGCATCCCCGGCCTTCGTCGCGGCGGCCCGCGAGTCGGTGCGGTAGAAGCCCGAGCCGTTGAAGGTCACGCCGATCGACCCGTACTCCTTGCGCAGCGGCCCACCGCACTCGGGGCACTCCGTCAGGGTCGGCTCGCTGAAGGACTGGACGGCGTCGAAGCGGTGTCCGCACGACTTGCAGGCATAGGCGTAGGTGGGCATGGGTCCTGTATCCGTCGAGGGTCAGCGCCGCGTGGGCGCGAGGGTGATCGTCTGCGTGGGGGTGACGACGCCGGTCACCGGCTGGTCGTGCACGTCGCGCGGCACGCGGTCAAGCATCTCCGAGTCGAAGATGACCGCGTAGACCGGCGGGCAGCGCTCCATCGATCCGATGGTCTTGTCGAAGTACCCGCGGCCCCAGCCGAGGCGCATTCCGGAGCGATCGATGGCGGCCGCCGGGATGATCATGAGGTCGACGTCGTTGACGGCGATCGGCCCGAGCAGTTCGCCCACCGGCTCCGGAAGCCCGAACAGCCCCTCGGCGATGTCGCCGCCCGGCGTCGCCACCGACCAGTCGAGCAGGCCGTCGGCACGGGTGATGGGCAGCAGAACGCGGATGCCGCGGCGAACCGCCGCCTCGACGAATTCGCGTGTTCCCGGCTCCGTCGTGGTCGAGAGGAAGCATGAGACGGAACGAGCGCCACGCGCGTCGACAAGGGCGTCGAGCTGGGCGCGCACACCCGCGGCGGCGGCATCCCGCTGCGCGTCGGAGAGCAGCTGGCGTCGCTCACGAAGCTCGGCGCGGAGGGCGCGCTTCTCGTGATCGACGTCATGCGGCATGTTCCCGATTCTAGGCGGCGCCGTCGTCGCCTCCGACATATCCCGTTCACACGCCGCCGTTAGAGTGATTCCATGTCCAAGAAGTCAATGAAAGCCGTCATCCCCGCCGCAGGTCTCGGTACGCGGTTCCTTCCTGCCACAAAGGCCATGCCGAAGGAAATGCTTCCTGTCGTCGACAAGCCGGCCATCCAGTACGTCGTCGAAGAGGCCTCGCAGGCCGGCATCCGCGACATCCTGATCATCATCGGACGCAACAAGAACAACCTCGCCAACCACTTCGACTCCGTCCCGGAGCTCGAGGAGAAGCTCAAGGACAAGGGCGACCACGATCGCCTTCAGCGGGTGCTCGAATCGAGTGACCTCGCCGACATCCACTTCGTCCGACAGGGCGAGCCGAAGGGTCTCGGGCACGCTGTCCTCCGTGCCCGAGCGCACGTCGGCGACGCGTCGTTCGCCGTGCTGCTCGGCGACGACCTGATCGACGAGCGCGACCCGCTGTTGACCACCATGATCGACGAGCACGACGCCCGCCATGCGAGCGTCATCGCCTTGATGGAGGTCGACCCCGACCAGATCCACCTCTACGGGGCCGCCGCCGTCGAACCAACCGACAACCCCGACGTCGTCAAGGTGACGGGTTTGGTCGAGAAGCCTTCCAAGGAGGACGCCCCCTCCAATCTGGCGGTGATCGGCCGGTACGTCCTGACCCCGCAGGTCTTCGACATCCTGGAGCGCACGGAGCCGGGCAAGGGCGGCGAGATCCAGCTGACCGACGCGTTGCAGGAACTCGCCACCACCGAGGGCGAAGGCGGCGGCGTGTACGGCGTCGTTTTCCGGGGTCGGCGGTACGACACCGGCGATAGGGTGGACTACATCAAGGCCATCGTGCAGCTCGCGGCCGACCGCGAGGACCTCGGACCCGAGCTGCGACCCTGGTTCAAGGAGTTCGCGGCAACGCTGTAGCCGCCCGTTCGAGGGAGGTCGCATGGATCTCTCTGTGCCGCGCCGCCACGGGGACATCTCGATACGTCTCGTGCGGCCCCGCGACGCCCGGGTGCTGCAGAACGAGCTTCTCAGCAACCGCTCGTGGCTGCGACCCTGGGAGGCGACGAGCCCCGACGGGCCGGTGTCGTTCGACATGAAGACCGGCATCCGCCGCCTGCTGCAGCAGTATCGCGACGGCAACGGCGTGCCCTTCGTCATGGAGGAGCGCGACGAGGTCGCCGGCCAGCTGAACGTCTGGGGCATCGCACGCGGATCGCTCGCGTCGGCGACCATCGGCTATTGGGTGAGCGAGCGCTTCGCGGGTCGCGGTATCACCCCGACGGCGGTCGCCCTGGCCACCGACGTGTGCTTCACCGAGCTGCACCTGCACCGCATGGAGATCTGCATCCGGCCCGAGAACAAGGCCAGCCTGCGCGTGGTCGAGAAGCTCGGATTCCGCTACGAGGGGCTGCGCCGGCGCTACATCCACATCAACGGTGACTGGCGCGACCACTACGCGTTCGCACTCGTGCGCGAAGAGGTTCCGGAGGGCGTACTCCAGCGGTGGGTGCAGGGGCGGGCTCCACAGGATGCCGCCACCGTGCCGCCGGCCGACCACCTGCACGCCTGAGCCGCGTCGGGGCGACACGCGCCGGAGAGATCGGCAACGGGCCCGAGGCCGCTTACCGTGGAGCACATGGGTGGGCCGGTTATGGGCGGGGGAGTGATCGTGCTCGTCGCCGCGCTCCTCTGGTTGGTGTATCTGCTGCCCTCGTGGCATGGGCGGCACCAGTACAACGCCGCCGAGCGCAATGCCGTTCGTCTCAATCAGGCCCTGCGCGTGCTCGCCGAGACGAGCGAGACGCCGGACGAGGTGCGGCTCGAGCTGAACGCCCGCACCGCGTTGGCGCAGCAGCGACTGGCGCGGCGAACGCGGGCGGAGCTGGAGAGCGCCGAACTCGAGGAGGCCCGCCGCGCGCTCGCCGCGGCGCGCGCCATGCCGGCCGCGCGGATGGCACGGGCTCGACGCCGTGCCCGGCTGCTCACCACCCTGATCGGGTTCTCCGCCGTCGCCCTTGCCGTGTGGGGTGGCTGGCTCGTCGTGTCCACCGGGAGCCAGGTCGTGCTCTGGTCGGGTGTCGCGCTCTCAGGGGTCTGCGGGCTGCTGCTGCATCGGATGTCGCGTGTCGGCGCCAGGGCCGTGGCCAGCGTCGAGACAGCCGCACCCGTGCCCGAGGCCGAGGTTCAGGACGTCGAACTGGCCGGCGCCGTCGCATGGACCCCACGCCCACTTCCACGCCCGCTGTCCTCGTCTGCGGGATCGCGCGCGGCCGCCGTGCTCGACGCCGCCGAGGCGCTGCGTGTCGCGGCGCGCGAGGAGGCGCTACGTGCGCACGCCGCCGAGCGGCAGCCCCCGTCGATCGCCGTCGCGCGTCGCGTGCACGAGCAGGCGGCGGCATCCGCCCTTTCGCCTTCCGGGGGTCCGCGGAACGTCGATGATGCGGAGATCGAGGCGCACGTGCGCCAGCTGCTGGCGCGTCGCGCGGCAGGCTGATCTCCCCGACCGTTCCTCCGCTCTGCGGTGCGCAGGTCCGCCACGTGGGCCGTGATAACCTATCGGAGGTTCACGGGCCTGTGGCGCAGTTGGTAGCGCGCTTCGTTCGCAATGAAGAGGTCAGGGGTTCGAATCCCCTCAGGTCCACCGTGTGATGTCTCGCGACATGGGAGTCATCTGAGTCGCGACATCGCGTCATATCAGGAAGAGCCCGGCCATCGGCCGGGCTCTTGGTGTCGGTCGCCGCAGTAGCCGCGTTCGGGCTCGATCTCGTGGGTTCGGGGCGCCCCCGTCGCTTCGGGGCCCACATCTCCGCCGCGAAGAGCGTACGGCGCCCCACACCCGCCCAAGGTGGTGGAGGTCGACGGACTACGCCGGGCTTCGCGTCGAACGGCAAGGGAGCGGTGTCCCCCACATGGGGGACGCTTCACCGATCTTGGTCCCCCAAAAGGGGGACGAACCCCGCGATCCGCCCAAAATAAAGGGAAAATTGCCCGTCTGGATGAGAGGAAAACGACGGATTCGGTGCCGCCCGGCTGATACGTTCCATCTAAAGCGCTCGGTCGGATCTCGGGTGCAACGAAGCGCAGCGTCGCGTTCCTCCCCCCAGTAGATCGGACGCACATGCCGCGCAGTCATCCCTCTCTTCGTCATGCCCTCGGCGTTGTCCTGGCCGCCGCCTTGCTGATACCCGCCGGGCTCGCGATCCCCTCTCCGGCGGTCGCCGCAACGCTCGCTGAGCCGCCCGAGGTGATGGTGGCGCTCGGGGATTCGATCAGCCGGGCTGGCGCTGCCGATGGGACGAGCGGCGACAACCTGCCCAACAGCTGGTCTACGGGAACTGCGGTTGACGTCATGTCGCATCGTGCGCGCATCGCCGATCTCTTCGGCGCCGCCCCGACGGCACACAACCTGGCTCGAGGCGGCACTGAGACTTCGGATCTACCTCGCCAGGCATCGAACGCGGTGTCCGAGTCGGCTGACTACGTGACGATGCTCTCCGGCGGCAACAACATATGTCACGCCTCGAGCGTGACGGAGCTCCCCGCCGCGAGCTCGGTGGGCGCCGACTACGCTGCGGCGCTCAAGATCATCAATACCGGGCTTCCGAACGCAGAGGTCCTCGTTTCCTCCATCCCCAGCATGATGAGCCTCTACCTGGCCGGGCGGGATTCCTGGATGGCACGAGTCGTATGGGCTGCCGTAGGCGTGTGCCCGGTGATGCTCGCGGATCCGCTTGATCTGTCCGGGACCGCCCACGGTCGCCGTGCCACGGTCGAGTCACGGGTTGATGCCCTGAACCTCGCCATAGAGGAGGCATGCGCGGCCGCTCTGAACTGCACATACGACGACGGCGCGGTGAACGACATGACGGTGATCTTCTCCGATCTGTCGACTCGGGACTACTTTCACCCGTCGGTGGCGGGACAGGCCAAGATCGCGGCCCAGACATGGGGGAAAGTGATCGAGAAAGGCACGTTCAACTCCGCACCGACGGCACTGCCGGGCGCACCGATGACCACGGTCGTGGATGAGACGTCTTCCCGGATCGAGTGGACGGGGTCATGGGCGACGAGCGCTCACCCGAGCGACAACGGCGGCTCGGTGCGATACCCGCGGATTGCCGACTCCGGATACTCGTTGCGGTTCAACGGAACCCGGATCAGCATCGAGGCGCGAAGGACACCCTCGTCCGGCATCAGCGAAGTCCGGATCGACGGGGTGCTGGTCGGCCGGATCGACGGCTACTCGGCCTCTCGCGAATACCGCCAGCTCGTCTTCGTCAGCAGGGGGCTTCTCGCGGGCCCCCACACCGTCACGGTGTCGGCCACGTCGGAGAAGAACCCGGATTCGACGGGCCGCAACTCCATCGTCGACGCTCTGATCGTGGAGTCCTCGTCGTGACCGTGGACTACGCGACGCCCGCGGAAGAGAGCCGGTCTGCGACCAGATCCCACCACGACGACGCATCCCGCCGATGGAGGGGTCGTCGCTCGGAGGCCACCGCCTGGATGTGAGGGCGCCGGGCGCGAAGGGATCCCACCAGGGAGAGCCCTTCTCGCTCGGCCCTGGTGATGGGGACGACCGTCCCCTGACCCCAGTGTTCGAGTGCGCCGCGCTGCTTCACCGCCGTGTACTCGTCGGTCACCAATCCGAGCACCGGTACGCCCGCCGGGGCCGCGAAGACGGCCGGGTGATAACGGCCGGTGATGAGGAGACCGGCCCCGCGGGCGAGGGCGGCCGCGCCGCCAGAGCCACCCGTCGGGATGACGAGCGAGGGCGTGCGCATCTCCGCGCGGACCTCGTCGTGCAGCACCTCGTCGCCGCGCCGGATGCCGCCGTGCTCCGGTCCGAAGTGCGCGTGGAAGAGGACGCGTCCACCTTCGGCGTCGGCCGCGGCATCCACCAGCCGGGCGATCGCCCGCACCGTCTCCGCCCGTGGTGCATCGCCGAGCGACAGTGAGAGGCTGACGAGCACACCGCCCGTTGCGCCCGCCGGCGGCGACGGGGCGTCCCACGCAAGGAAACTGGCGTCGTCGACGCCGACCCGCGCTTCGACGCCCAGCTCAGCCGCCAGCGCACGCGATGCGCTCTCCCGCACCCCCACGAGCGCGGCCGAACGCAGCATCCCGCCGACCAGTTCGCGATCCCGGCCCTCGAGGCGCGGACCGAACGTCTGGCCGGTGATCACGAAGGCTCGCCCGAGCCGCTCGGCGATGCCGGCGAGGGCCGCGCGCTCGTAGACGTGCAGGGGCCAGGTCGATGCGAGGTTGCCGCCGCCGGCGACGACCACTCCGTCCGCCGAGGCGACGGCGCTGATCACGGCCGCGGCGGGGTCGCCGGCCGCCAGGGGCGCGCCGCCCTCGGCCGCCGCGAGGACCGCGGCAAGGCGTGCTTCGGAGGCGCTCCGATCCAGGCCGGTGAATCCGATGCGGGCGATCGAGCGGATGCCGTACCGCGCCGCCGTCTCGTGCGGGGCGGAGGAGAGCGCCACGATGTCCGCCCCCCGGGCGGTCAACTCGTCTCTGAGCGCCTCGAACATGGCCTCGTCGCCGATGTGCATCATGTCATCGACGACCCCCACATCACCGATCGCCACCAGTCTCATGAAGCTCCTTCCGTGCGCCGAGAACCCGACCCACGCTAGACCACCCGCGGGTTCACTCCGGAGCGTTACCATTCGAACTGCGGCCGTCCCTCGTCACGGCCGGTGAGGGGATCAACGATGGGTGTGCAGACGGCCCTCGACGCGGTGCGCGAAGCGCCCGGAATCATCGACGCGATGCGCCTCGCGGATGATCTGGCCTTCGAGGCCGGCCGCAATCCCGGCGTCCGCACGCTGCGCGTGCTCGCCTCGGCGCTGAACGGCGATGACGAGGTGACCGCGATCGCGGCCGTGCACGCCCTGGCCGGGATCTTCGACGAGCAGGCCGGCCGCATGCTGACCGGCCTGCTCTCCGATCGCCGGGGAACCATCCGGGAGCACGCCGCGTGGGCACTCAGTGCCGGCCTGCCCCGCTTCGACGCCATGGGCCGTCTCATCGGCCAGGTCGCCGCGGGCGGGTTCACCGGGATGCTCGCCCAGCGCACCCTCGAGCAGTGGTCATCGGCGGTGGCGGAGAGCCTGACCGTCGGCCTGGAGACCGCCCTGCTCGGGGTGAGGGAGCCCGCGGCCCGGGCTCGGCTGGTCGAGACCCTCGGGCTCGTGCGCCCCTCGATCGCCACACGGCTGCTGGTCGGGATCGCCGCGGACGCCCGCGAGCACGAGGACGTGCGGATCGCCGCGGTGGCGGCGCTCGGACAGCGAAGCGGCGACGAAGGCATAGGCGCTCCCCTCGAGGAGCTCGTCGGCGGGGAGGGGCGGCTGGCCGATGTCGCACGGCTCGCGCTGATCGACCTCGAGGCCCTGCCCGCCCGGCGCACCGCCAGGGACCGGGGCTTGACGATCGCGCAGCTCTTCCTGCATGCCGACATCGATCCGGCCCTCTCATCGGCCGGCGCAGGTGACAACGGGGGCATCGCCACGCTGCTCGTCCGTCTCGGAAACGCCCTGGTGGCCGATCCAGAGACCGGTGTATCGCGGGTCATCACGCTGTCGCGCGGGCCCGTGCCGCAGGCGGCGGTCGACCTTCTCGAGCTCGGCTCGCTGAACGAGGGACACGTCTACGGGCGGGTGCCGCTGCGGGCCGACCCGGTGCCGTCGGCGGCCGCGTGGCCGCTCCGCGTGACGGCGCGGCGCGGCATCCGGCGCATCCTGCGGGCGGCCGGGCAGGTCGATCTGCTCCATCTGCGAATGGCGGATGTCGGCAGCCTCGCCGCCGCAGACGTCGCGCGAGAGCTCGGCATCCCCGTCGTCTTCACGGTCGCGCCCGACCCGCACGCCGTCATCCAGTCCCTCGATCGCGCCGGCTCTCTCACACGCGAGGACTTCGGCGAGGTGGATCTGCGTGAGCACTTCTGGTTCCGCACGAGGCTCGTGCAGAGCCTCGCGTCCAACGCCGCCCACACGGTGCTCTTTCCCCGGCCGGAGCTCCAGCGTGACATGAACCAGCTCGTCGGCATCGACATCACCTCCCACCCTGAGAGGCACACGATCGTCGCCGAGGGTGTGGATCTCGAGGTGATCGATCGCGCCGTGAGCGAGCGCAGCGCAGGATCGGGCGACAGCGGCGCGATGGATGACCTTCGCGTCGCGCTCTCCGGGCTGCCCGAGGATCGCCGGCACCTGCCCTTCGTCGTCAGCGTCGGTCGCCTGCACCGCGTGAAGGGCATGGCGACGCTCGTCGACGTCTGGGCGAGAAGCGGACTGCGCGAGCGGACGAACCTGCTCATCATCGGCGGCGACCTCGAGCGGCCGTCTCTGGACGAGCGGGAGCAGCTGGAGCGCATCGACGCGGTGATTCCGGAGGCCGGCCGCGCGGAGGCGGGGCTCATCCTCGCCGGACACCGGCCCAACGACATCGCCTCACGGTGGCTCGCCGCCGTCCGCCTGGGCGTGCCGGGCGTTCTCGCGCCGCGGGGCGTCTACGTCTGCGCCAGCCTCAAGGAGGAGTTCGGCATCGCGCTGCTGGAGGCTATGGCCACCGGTCTCATGGTCGTCGCGCCCGACGGCGGAGGACCCGCGACCTACATCAAGGACGGTGTGACCGGCGTGCTGACCCAGACCTGGGATCCGGTGCGGCTCGAAGCGGCGATCGAGCGCGCCCTCGACGTGGCTGCTCTGGATGACGATGGGCGTGTGAATGCCGCCCACGACATGGTGCGTGATAACTTCACCATCCAATCGATGGCCTCGGCCCTGGGGCCGGTGTATCGCGGCGTCGCCGTCGAGGAGGCTGCGCTTCTGAAGTCCGCCGGAGCGTCGGCGTGACGCTGCTGGTCATCAGCCCTGATTACGCGTCGCACCTCCTTCCCCTGGCCACCCTCGCGACCGCGTGGCGAGACGCGGGGGAGCGGGTCGTCGTCGCCACAGGCCCGGCCACGGATCCGCTCGTGCGCGAGTTCGGCCTCGAGCGGTACGACCTTCCGCTCGGCCGTGGCAGCAATGCCCGCGTCATCCGGGCCGACGACCAGCCCGACGAGGAGGCCGACTCGCTGCGCGGGTTCTTCGACGCCACGCGCCGGGGAATGGTGCCCACCCTGAGCTATCAGGCGCGCGAGCGGTTGACCGACCTGATGTGGCAGCCCGTGGATGCCGGGCGCCGGACTCTCGCGGCCGTCGAGGCGGTGCGCCCCGATGCGGTCATCATCGATCACCTGGCCTTCAGCGCGCGGCTCGCGCTGCAGACGGCGGGCATTCCGTTCGGCGACGTCGTGCTGGGGCATCCGACCGCCCTTCCGGTCTCGGGGGAGGTCTACGGATACCCGCCGTTCTGGCCGAAGGCGTTTCGGCCGGACGCGGGCGACCTCGGATCGCTGCGTGCGCTCTGCGACGAGGTGTCGGCACGGTTCACGGACGAATGGAACCGCACGGCGCGCGCCCTCGACCCGGGGGCGGCGGAGACCCCCGACGCGTTCGGCGAGCACGGGGAACTCGTGCTCTACAACTACCCCCGCGAACTCGCCGAGGGCGATGGGCGCGCCCTGCCCGCGCACGAGTTCCTCGGATCGACCCGGCGCGTCGAGGCCCTCGACGCCGAGGTCGAAGACTGGATCGCCGGCGCAGGGGATTACGCCTATGTGAGCTTCGGCAGCTTCCTCTCCGTGCGGGGCGACGTGCTGGCGCGCGTTGCGCAGGCGCTGTCTCGGCTGGGGATGCGGGCCGCCATCGCGACCGGATCGACGCCGATCACGGACCTCGGTGGCGTGCCGCAAGGGTGGCTCGTGCGGGACTACCTGCCACAGGTGCGGCTGCTCGGCGGCGCGCGATTGGCGATCACGCACGGGGGCAACAACTCGGTGACGGAGGCCGTGGGGCAGGGCGTGCCCCTGCTCGTGCTTCCCTTCTCGACGGATCAGTTCGCGGGCGCCGCGGCGATCGAGCGGACGGGGACAGGTCTCGCCCTCGACCCGAACGCGGCGTCGGTGGAGGAGCTGGCGGAGGCGATCCGTCACATCGGGGAGCTGGAAGCCGCCGAGCGGGCGCTCCTCGACGCGCTCGCCCGCGAGCAGCGGCGCCGCCCGGGGCCGGCGATCGCCTACGAGGTGCTGACCGCGGGGCGCTCCGCGACGAGCTGAGCCATCGCGTCGACGTCCCCGGCCGCCGCGCGGTAGCGGTCCATCAGCGCCGCGTTCGCGTCGTACCGGGTGCCGGCCCGCACCTCGGCAACGTGGTGCATCGCGTACACGCGGCCGTCGTGGCGGATGGGCGGCTCGCCCAGCAGCGTCTGGTGCGCGAGATACCACGCGGCATCCTCGAAACCCCAGCCACGGAAGCGCTCGTCCTGCCCGCCGTGCGCCGCCCACGTGCGGGGGGTCGTGACGTACACGCCCGAGCAGGCGCCCCGCACCAGGTCGAACGTGCACTCCTCAGCGGCCGTGCCTGCGCGCAGCTGGGCGGTGCCCTCGGCGCCGAGCCAGCGGTACTCCGTAAAGGGCAGGTGCACCCGGCCGCTGGTCGCGGCGGCCGCCACCGCGGCGCGGAGCGCGGCCGGCTCCGGGAGCGTGTCGGCGTCATTGATCACCACGACCTCGTCGAGCCCGGCCCCGCCGACGCCGAGGTTGCGGCACGCGGCAAGCACGAACACATCGTCGTCGGTGTCGACCGGTCGGAGCGCGAACTCGGGAAGGTGCCGGACGTACCACGAGCGCACGAAGTCGAATGCCGGGATCCGTGAGGGCGCGGGGCGCCATGGCACGACGACGGTCACGGCCGGCACGCTCCCGGCCGGGACACTTTCGGATCGGACGCTGCCGGCACGGGCACTGGTGGAGGGCGATGGTGCAGCGGGGACGTTCGTTGGGGGCACCGGTCCAGCGTACGGACTCGGAGGGGTGCGCCAGCGACGCGAGACACGGAGGACGGGCCCGGGCGTCTGCAGCCTCGGTCTCGGGGCTGGTAGGCGTTCGTATCTTCAGGCGCGGGTTTGGGGCGCCTCAATCCCTTTGGGGCGGAAGTCGTGCGCCCCAGAGCGCACTGGTGCGCCCCGAACCGGAGAGCAGACGGGTTTGGGGCGCGTTGCGTTCTTCGGGGCGCAAATGCCGCGCCCCAAGGCGACTCTAGTGCGCCCCGAATGAGTAAGGCGCCGCGCAAGATCGGCAAGACCGCGCAAAAAGTCGACCGTTTCTCGACAATCGTGGACACGACCTTGTAGAGACGGCGCCCGTCCCCTAGATTCGAGGCACTTCGGCGTCCGGGCGCGACCCCGAGTGAAGCGAGTCGACGATGACACGTCCCCCTTTCCGACCGCACCGGCTTCTGAGCGGCATCGTCGCCGTGACTCTCGCGACGACGACGCTCGTCGCGGTCGCGTCCCCCGCATCCGCCGACCCCGCCCCACCTCCTGCGGTGGTGACCCGTGCGGCGCTCGACCCTGCGCTGGTGGCCGGCCGTGGCGCCGACGTGCCCTTCCTCGAGCAGGAGGCGGAGAACGGCGTGACCGATGGAGCCCTGGTAGCCGCGGATCGCACGGCCTACACGCTCGCCGCCGAGGCGTCCGGGCGGAAAGCGGTGAGTCTCGCGCCGGGGCAGTACGTGGAGTTCACGCTGCCCGAAGCCACGAATGCGATCACCGTGCGGTACAGCATCCCGGATGCCGCCGCCGGCGGCGGCGGCACGGCCCCGCTGCAGATCGGTGTCGGCGGTAAGAAGGTGAAGACGCTCACGCTGACGTCGGCGTACGCGTACCTCTACAACCAGTACCCCTTCACCAACGATCCCGCGGCCGGCCTGCTGCACCCCGACTGGTGGGTCACGGAGTGCGCCTGCGTGCCCGCGTTCACCACTCCCGCTCCGACGTTCGAGACGCCATTTCGGCCGATGAAGTACTTCGACGAGGAACGGCTGCTGCTCGGCAGGACCTACAAGGCCGGCGAAGTGCTTCGCCTCACCGCCCCGGTGGGCACGCCGGCGGCGAGCACGGTGATCGACCTGATCGACACCGAGCTCGTGGGCCGCCCGCACGTGCGCCTCGCCGCCTCCAACGTGCTGCTCTTCGGCGCGGACCCGTCGGGCGGAAAGGACTCGGCGCCGGCGATCGAGAAGGCGATCGCCGCCGCCAAGAAACTCAAGCTCAAGGTGTACATCCCACCGGGCACCTACCGCGTAGATCGTCACATCCTGGTCGACGACGTGACGATCGAGGGAGCCGGCAGCTGGTACACGAAGATCAAGGGCCGCGAGGTCGCCCTGGCGAGCCCGTCGCCCGACGGGTCGGTGCACACCGGCGTCGGGTTCTACGGCAGGGATGCCGCGGCCGGGGGCTCGCGCAACGTGCACCTGTCGGGCTTCGCGATCGAAGGGGACGTGCGTGAGCGCATCGACACGGACCAGGTCAACGGCATCGGCGGAGCGTTCAGCGACTCGAGCTTCTCGAGGCTGCACATCCAGCACACGAAGGTCGGCATCTGGCTCGACGGGCCGATGGAGCGCGTCACCGTCCGCGACAACATCATCGTCGACCAGATCGCCGATGCCGTGAACTTCCATCGCGGCATCACGAACTCGACCGTGTCGAACAACTTCGTGCGCAACACGGGCGACGACGGTCTCGCGATGTGGTCGGAGGGCACCGCCAACGCAGGAAACACGTTCGAACGCAACACCGTGCAGTCTCCGACGCTCGCAAACGGCATCGCCGTCTACGGCGGCACGGACAACACCGTCTCGGGCAATCTGGTCGCCGATCCGGTGCGGGAGGGGAGCGGTCTGCACGCCGGTTCGCGGTTCGGTGCCACCGCCTTCGAGGGAACCCTCGCTTTCACGGACAACACCACGGTGCGGGCCGGAACCTACGAGCTGAACTGGAACATAGGACTCGGCGCGATCTGGATCTTCGCGCTCGACCGCTCGATCGAGGGCGCGATCCGCGTGACCGGCGACCATTACCTCGACAACACCTACAACGCCATCATGATGGTCTCGGACTGGCCCGTGAAGGACGTCGTGAAGATCACGGACGTCGCCTTCGCCGACGTGCGCGTCGACGGCACCGGCACCTCGGTGCTGAGCGCGCGCGTGGCCGGAGGGGCGTCGTTTTTGAACGTGGACGCGCGCAACGTCGGGGCGGTCGGCATCAACAACTGCGGCTCGTTCAACTTCCTGCCGAGCGGTTCGGAGTTCGCGGTCACCGACCTCGGCGGCAACGACGGCGCCGGCACAACCGGCCCGTGGATGGCGGCCTGGGAGCTGCCGAACACCATCACCTGCGACGACCGCCCACCGGTGGTCAGCCCCCCGCCGCCTTCGACGTGGTGAGCGCGAGTCGCGCACGGTGACGGGTGGATGCCTCGGCCGGCCGGCCGGGGCATCCATTCGTCTGCGGCGCGGGCGCTACCAGCCGCGCGTTCCGGGAGCACCCTTGAACGGGCCGGTGACCCAGGACGTGATCCAGCCGCCGTAGAAGTCGCCCTCCTGCGGCGTCACCGGCTCGCCCGCGACCGTGCACGCATCCATCCGTCCGGGATACAGCGCGACGCGGCCGCGCAGGATCTCATAGCCCTTCCACGGGCTCGGGTACGTCCAGCCGGCGGCTTCGGCCGTGCGGCCGCCGGCGGCGACCGACAGGTAGCTCGCCGCCCCCTTGAACTCGCACAGCGAGGCGCCGGCGGCCGGGGCGAGCGCGCCCGGAGGGAAGGCATCCATCGGCAGGTAGTAGACAGGCGGATGCGACGTCTCGAGCACCCGGACGACGTCGGTGGTGTCGATGAGAACCTCCCCGCCGAACATCACGGTGACGCGATCGTCGACGCGCTCGACCCGCGGCGGGCGCGGGTAGTCCCAGACCGACTCGACGGGCCTCATCCCTGCATCACGGCGAGAACGTTGCCGCTCGGGTCGGCGAACCAGGCGATCTCGGGGCCTTGGTCGGGGTTGGCCGGACGGACGACGCCGCGCTCGTCCTGGTGCATGCCGTCGTAGCGCAGCATCTCCACGCCCTTCCCGGCGAGTTCATCGACGGCCGCGTCGAGATCGCCGACCTGGAAGTTCAGCACCGTGTGCTGGGCCGGCACGTGGTTGTCCTTGCCGTAGACGAAGAGCTCGCCGCCGTCGCCGAGATCGAGGGTCAGGAATCCGTTCTCTTCGGTGACGGGCAGGCCGAGCACGTCGGCGTAGAAGGCGCGGGCCGCCTCGATGTCTGAGACGGCCAGACCGGGAAAGATCCGTTGAGTATCCATGCGACCAGATAACCATCGGGTGGGGACAGTGGCAACGGGTGGCGGCCGGTGAGAGCCGTCACGGGGCGACCAGCGAGGAAAACCCGCTCAGACGGTCGCCGTCTCCCGCGCGCGCAGGTCTTTGCGCAGGATCTTGCCCGCGGTCGACTTGGGGATCGCCTCGATGAACTCGACCCGGCGGATCTTCTTGTGGGGAGCCACGTTGTCGGCGACGAAGGTCATCACCGCGTCCTCCGTCAGACCGGAACCGGGCGCCGGCACGATGAACGCCTTCGGGATCTCCTGTCTCTCGTCATCGAGCACGCCGATCACTGCGGCATCCAGCACCGCAGGGTGCGACAGCAGCAGCGCCTCGAGCTCGGCGGGAGCGATCTGGTAGCCCTTGTACTTGATCAGCTCCTTGACGCGGTCGACGATCGAGAAGTAGTCGCCCCGGTGGTACACGCCGATGTCGCCGGTGTGCAGGAAGCCGTCGGCATCCAGCGTCTCGGCCGTCGCGTCCGGCTTGTTCAGATAGCCGAGCATGACGTTCGGCCCCTTGATCCAGAGTTCCCCCGCGGCAGTGCGGCCGTCCTCGCCGATCTCGGTGATCTCCTCGCCGGTCTCGGTGTCGATGAGCTTGCACTCCTGGTTGGGAAGCAGCGTTCCGACCGAGCTGACCGGGATGTCGTGCCGCTCGTACGGCATCGCGTGGGAAACGGGGCTCAGCTCGCTCATGCCGTAGCCCTGCATCATGCGGGCGTGGATGCGGCTCCCCGCGAGTTGCGCCGTATCGCCGTCGAGCGGGGCGGCGCCGGAGAAGACGGTGTGCACGCTCGAGATGTCGAACTCATCGACGACGGGATGCTTCGCCAGGGCCACCGCGATCGGCGGCGCGATGTAGAGATAGGTGCACTGGAACTTCTGGATGTTCGTCAGGAACTCCACGAGGTCGAACCTGGGCATCGTCACGAGGCTCGCCCGCTGGCGCAGCGCCAGGTTGAGCAGCACGGTCATGCCGTAGATGTGGAAGAAAGGCAGAACGGCGAGCACGCGGTCGGTCTCGGTCAGCTCGATGTTGCTGCGGCACTGCTGCACGTTGGCGACGAGGTTGCGGTGGCTGAGCATCACGCCCTTCGGGATGCCCGTCGTGCCGGATGAGTAGGGGAGCACGGCGACATGCGTGGCGGGGTCGAAGCTCACCTCGGGTGCGGGGCTCTGCTCCATCAGCAGCTCGCGCAGGTTCGGGTGCCGGTCCGCGCTCTCAGAGCCGGCCCCATCGAGCACGATGACGTGGTCGTCCGGGATGCCGCAGGCCTCGGCGGCCGCCGAGGCGCCGGGGAGCAGCGGCGTGACCGTGATGAGCCAGGTGGCCCCGGCATCCCGCAGCTGCTTCTCGATCTCACCCGCGGTGTAGAGCGAGTTGATCGTGGTTACCACCGCGCCCGCCCGCAGGATCCCGTGGAACACCGTCGCGAAGGCCGCGACGTTGGGGCAGAGCAGACCGAGCACGCTGTCGGTGCCGACCCCGCGAGCGGCGAGGGCGCCGGCGAATGCGTTGACCTGAGCGCGCAGCGCGCCGTACGTCGTCTCCGCTCCGGATGCCGGGTCGATCAGGGCGACGCGCCCGAGGTCTTCGTCGGCGAGGGTGCCGAACAGGTAGTCGTAGATCGAGACCTCAGGGATCTCGACGTCGGGCAGCGGGCTCGTGAACATGGCGTCTCCTTCGACCCGTTCATCCTGCCATCCCGGCGACCGAGTGTCACAACCCGCGGAACTCAGTCCGAGCACCCTCGCCGGGCGGAAGGCTCACGCCAGGGCGTGCTCCCGCACGGTCGCGCCTGTGCGCAGCCGCTCGGCGGCGAAGGCCTCGGCGGCCTCGAGCGGCGTCACGCCGGCCGACTCGGCCTCGTCGAAGATGCGGCGCACGGTATCGCCGATCCCGGCGACGCGCTCCATGATCTCCTCGCGGGTGCCGAGCTTCTTCGCCTCGAGATCGAGGTAGATGACGCCCCCGGCGTTGACGACGAAGTCGGGGGCGTAGAGGATGCCGCGCCGGGCCAGGCGGACCGCGCCGGAGTGATCGGCGAGCGGGTTGTTCGCCGGTCCGCAGACGGCACGGGCGTCGAGGGAGTCGATCACCTCGTCCGTGAGGAGGCCGCCGATGCCGGCGGGCACGAAGACATCGGCGGGAATGAGGTGCTCCTCGCCGGGGGCGATCCACTCCGCGCCGAGCTGGCTCGCGAGGTCCCGCTTCGCCGGGTTGACGTCGGTGACGGTGAGGCGGGCGCCCTCGGCGCTGAGGCGCACGGCGAGTCGGCTGCCCACTTGACCCATGCCGGAGATCGTGATGCGGCGCCCCTCGACATCGGCCGAGCCGGTGACGCGCTCGAGCGTCGCGCGAAGCGACTCGTAGACCCCGAGGCTGGTCGGGCCGGCCGGCTCGCCCGACCCGCCGCCGGTTTCGGGAAGGCCGACCACGTGGCCGGTGCGCTCGCTGACGATGAGCATGTCTTCGGTCGTCGACCCGACGTCCTCGGCGGTGCGATAGAGGCCGTGCAGCGACTCGACGGCGTCGCCGAGATCGAGGAACGCCGCGCGGCGGCGCTCGGCATCCAGCACGGTCCCTTCGGGCAGCTGGATGACGGACTTGCCGCCGCCCGCGTCGAGGCCCGCCGCCGCGTTCTTCAGGGTCATGGCCGCCGACAGGCGCAGGGCATCGCCGAGGGCATCGCTCCAGTGCGGGTACGTCCAGAGGCGAGCCCCGCCCAGTGCCGATCCGAGCACCGAGGAGTGCAGCGCTACGGCGAGAAAGAGTCCGCTGCGCCGGCCGGTGAGGGTTTCGACGCGTTCGTGGCGGAAGTCGGGCAGGGGCAGGCTCGCAGACATTGTGGTCCTCGTTGATCAGTCGGCCCCGATCTTCGTGGGATCCGGGCGGAGCGTGTGCGATGCGCGTCGGTGCGGCATCCCTTCCATTGGACCACTGCGCGGCCGATTGTTCAACGTGGCGCGCGAATGCTGAGCACACTGCTCACCGGCATGACGGTCGAGGCGCCGGAACTGAGCTCCCTGAGCCGTGCTCCGGGGTCGGCGGGTTTCGACTGCGGGCCGGATTCAGGCTCGCCGTGACGCAAGCGCCCCTACGTGGCCGCGCCGAGAGTGCACCACGGGGTCGAGCCTGAATGCGGCACACGGATCGCGGCACTCGGAAGCCTGACGGCGGGACACGGGATCACTGGGACTCGCGGGCCGGAATCAGGCTCGCCGTGACGCAAGTGACCCGATGAGGCGGCAACGGCAGCGCACCAGACGGTCAAGCCTGACTGCGGTACACGAATCGCGGCACCGGGAAGCCTGCGGGCGGTGCGCGGGTCGTGGGATCGCGAAGCCCCGGCCTCCTCCCCAGCGGCCGAGCTAGCGGCCCACGTCCACAGTCGTCGTCCCCTGCGCATGAGTAGTTCGGGCGGCGGTCAGGGTGGGCGGATGCTGATGCGCGACGTCGACCCACTGCAGGAGATCCTCTTGTCCCGGCCGCAAGGCGTCGTGGACCTGCTGTTCCGCACGAGCGACCTACGTGTTGCCGGCCTGAGCCGGCGCCAGATCGCCGGTGCGATCGACGGCGATGCGCTGGTTCGGGCGAGGGCCGGTGTCTATCTTCCGGCGGACGCTTCGGTGGAGAGCCGGTGCGCCGCCACGGTCGGCGGCCGTCTTGCGTGCGTCTCGGTACTGGCGCGCATGGGCGTGTTCGTGATCTCGAACGACACCGTGCATGTGCACCTGCCACGTTCGGCCTCACGGCTCCGGGACACGGGTCACAGAGTGCGCCTGCACTGGGCGTCGCTCTGCCGGGAGCCGCATCCGCGCTCCGCGCGGGTTGAGGTGATGGATGCGCTGATTCAGGCGACGAACTGCCAGCCGCCGCGCGCCGCCGTGGCGACGCTCGACTCGGCTCTGCACCTGCGACTGATCGATGAGTCGAATCTGGATGAGATCTTCGCGCACGTGGTGCCTCGGCGCCGAGTGCTCCGCCGGCGCCTGGACGGGAGGGCAGAATCGGGTCCGGAGACCCTCGTGCGGCTGATCGCCCGAGCGCTGGGGTTCGAGGTCGAGCTGCAGGTCGCGATCGATGGCGTCGGGCGCGTCGACCTCGTGCTCGACGGGTGGCTCGTGATCGAGTGCGACTCCGAGGCGCACCACGCCGGATGGCGTGCACAGAAGCGCGACCGCCGCCGCGACCTCGCGCTCGCAGCGCTCGGTTACGCGACCATTCGCCCGATCGCGGAGGACATCCTGTTTCACCCAGAGGTGGTGGTTGCCGCACTGACAGGGATGAGGAGCGGCCGGCGCGCTCTCCTCCCCGTCACCCGTACCGGACGCAGGCTGATTGGGGTGGGATGAGTCTCCAGAGGAGACGCGGCGCCGATTCCCACCGGTTGCGCCTGAATCGCGCACCGAGGCGGGCGCGCCGCGGCGGTGGGCCTGCCAGGTGAGGAGGCGCTGGGTCGGAACTTGATGATCGTGCCGTCCACCGCCGCGCGCAGATGCACGAGCACCCGCGGGTCGGCAGAGCGCCCGGTTGCGCGCGCCCGCCGCGGCGTCGCGCCGGTGGACGTCTATCGGGCCGGGCTGCACCGGAGTACCGTCTGCGCCAGGGACGGGGAGTCCCAGGGATGGGGGAACAGCCATGTTCGAAGATGCACAGGGCGCGGCAGTGATCGCCGCGTCGGATCTGGAGCGAGCCCGATCGTTCTACGAGGGGGTTCTGGGGTTGGCGGCCGAGCAGGTCGACGAGGAGGCGGCGTCGGTGTTCTACCGGCTCGGGGGAGTGCCGGTGATGGTCTACCAGACGAGCTACGCGGGGACGGCGCAGAACACCGTGTTCGCCATCGAGACAGAGGACCTCGCCGCTGCCATGTCCGCGCTGCGGGAGAAGGGCGTGACCTTCATGGATTACGACTTCCCCGGCCTGACGACGGTCGACGGGGTCGCGGAGCTGCCCGGCGAGCGAGCCGCATGGTTCGCCGACAGCGAGGGGAACATCCTGGCGCTCAGCGAGAGAGCCTGATTCGACGCCGCGCCGTCCGCCTCACCAGGCGAGCAGGTGCCGGGGTCGGAACTCGATCAGCGTGCTGAACTTCTGCGCGAGTGCCTCGGCGGGAATGCCGAACGCCGCGATGGACTCGGCGTACTTGGCCGTGTACCGTTCGCGGAACCGCTCGATCCATCCGGCCGCGCCATCCGGCGTCAGGGTCGCGGTGCCGCGCAGCACGACGACGTCATCCCCCGTCGGACCGCCCGCATGCAGGTGCACGAGCACCCGCGGGTCGGAGCGGATGTGCGTCACCTTGTGCGATACCGGCTCGCTCAGGATACTCATCGTGCCGTCGTGCCAGAGGAACCAGACGGGAACCGCCCGGGGCGAGCCATCGCTTCCCAGAGTCGTGATCCACGCGATCAGGTCGCGGTCCAGCATCCCGAGCGCTTTCGCGTGCGCCGGGTTGTCCGGATCGAAGATGTTGTCGGCCATGTCGTCCCTTCATCGGCTCCCCGCGGTCACGAGGCTACGACCGACGACCGACACCGCCAATAGGCTGGAGACGTGACCGTCGCACTCCCCGAACGCAGCCGCATCGTCGCCGAACGCCTCGCCGAGGCCGGCATACGAGGACAGATCGTCGTTCTTCCGGATGCCGCTTCCACGGCGCCGCTCGCGGCCGCAGCCCTGGGGATCGAGGTGGGGGCGATCGCCAACAGCCTGGTCTTCTGGTCGGACGGGGAGCCGCTCCTCGTCATGACGAGCGGCGCTCACCGCGTCGACACGGCGGCGCTCGCCGGACGCCTCGGCCGCGCGATCATCGCGCGTGCCACACCGGAGCAGGTGCGCGCGGCCACGGGGCAGGCCATCGGCGGAGTCGCGCCGACCGGGCATCCGGCGCCGCTGACGACGGTCATCGATCGCGACCTCGCCGCATTCCCCGAGATCTGGGCGGCGGGCGGCACACCGCACACCGTCTTTCCCATGACCTTCGACGAACTGGTCGCGCTGACCGGCGGCACGGTCGCACAGGTCGACTGACTCGGGCAACCTCCTCTCCCGCCGAGGCTCGCTGCACTCCGATCACCGCGCCCGGACAGCGGCGGAAAGCGCGCCGGGATACAGCTCGTCGAAGAGCTGGACCGCCATGTCGCGAAGCAGGCCATGGAGCTCCCGTTCCAGGCGCTCACCGCCGTCGCTCTCGGCGCGCAGCGCCCACACCGCTGCGAGCCGCTCGGCGTTGTCCAGGACCGCATCGACGACCAGCGGCCGCCAGAACGGCGGATACTCGCTCTCCTTCCACTCCCCGCGACCTCGGCCGTAGTGGGCGATCGCCAGGTATTTCAGCAACGCCGAGGTGACCAGTCCGTCGAGGAAGGCCTCCTCCCAGCGCGCGCTCGATTCGTTCTTGCCGCGCACGACGTTGACGCCACGGGCGATGCCCGCGCCCCCGAGCGCGCCGATGATCGCCCCGGCCACCATGCCGGCCCCGAACGTGAGTCCACCGGCCATGAGGTCGGCGCCGAGCCCCGTGAGGGCACCGGACACCACGCCGGACAGCGCGGCGGTCCGCCCCGCATCCACCGGAGTTTCCACCTGCACGTCGCTCGCCACCCGCTGCAGCACCTCGCCCATCGCGCGGCCCTCGAGGTTGTGGATCGCGATGAGGCTCTCGGTGCTGAGGCGGAGATCGAGCTCGAGCCGCTCGGCCAGGGTGCGCTCCGCCTCGCCGCGAGCCTGTGTGCGGGCCACGTTCTGCAGACCGACGGAGCCACCGATCCGGGCCGTGAGGGGCTCCGGCGGCAGCACGACCCGGTCCCGAGCTGCGGCCGCGATGGGGACAGCCAGCGCTGTCATGGCCGCATCGAACTGCGCCATCCGCCGTTCGCCCCACGCGTGCAGCAGCCGGGTGAAGGCCGCGGTCTTGTCGTCCGGCAGGGCAGCGCCGACGGCGGCGAAAAGGGTGAACTCCTGCACCCAGCAGCGCGCGAACGCGTCCAGCGTGAGCACGCCCCGCACGTGCGGGGCGCCCGTGACCGCCGCGCGCCACCGATCCTCGTCCGCGTCCGCGCCTCGAGCACGGGGCGGCCCGGTCTGGTTGAGGAGAACCACGACGGGCTTGCCGATCCATCCCAGCACCTCGAGTTCGGGCTGCAGGTAGCCCGCGTCGTCGGGCTCCTCCGCCGCGCTGACGAGGTAGAGCACGACGTCGGCCTGCTCCGCAACGTTCCGGACCGCCAGCTGACTGAGCCAGAAGGGCCGATCCCGGTAGCGGTCCCAGACCTGGGAGAGGAACCAGCCGATGGGGCTGCCGTTCTGACCGAGGCGCCGGGCGAGCCGCACGCTGTCGCCGAAGCCCGGCGTGTCCCAGAGCGTCAGCAGGTCCCCTTCGGCGGTCTGGATGAGCGGAAAGGGTGTCGCTTCGTCCGTGACGTGCGGCGCGTCGCGCACCTCGCCGACGTCGCGGCCGAGAAGCGTTCGGGCCAGTGTCGTCTTGCCCGCGTTGGTGTGCGAGATGAGCGAGAGCGAGATCGCCCCGGCATCCATCCCGGCGACGGTCACGGCGTCGCTCACCGCGCACTCCCGGGCGGGCCGCCTGGTCGTCCGGCGGATGCCCCGACCAGCGCGGACTCGGCTTTCGCCAGATCCGGGGCGCTCAGGTCGACGAAGAGGGCCGTGGCGCGGTGCTCGTCGAGGAGGTCGCGCCACGCCGCACGGCGGCCCGCGATCCTCTGCTCGTCGTCGTGCCAGCGAAGACGGATGCCCGATTCGTCGACCATCGCGATCAGCGGATTCCCCGTCGCGTGCAGCGCCGCGATCGCGTCGAGGAAGGCGCCGTGCGCTTCGCGCTCGGGCGTTGCCGCGAGGGTGAAGAGGGGGACGACGTCCTCCTTCGCGTCAGACCCCGTGAGCGTCGCCAGAGCCCGGTCGTCGCCCCAGGCGACGGGCGCCTGCACCGTGACGGCGGCGCCGGGGTAGGCACGGGACAGAATCGCGTCGAGCCCCGCTCGCGCCTGCGCCGACGCGGTATAGCTGTACGGCACGACGCGGACCCGACCGGGGCCGCCGACGTAAGAGGAGACGAGCCGCTGGTAGTACGGCTCGGAGAGCGGGAGGGAGACCCGGGCGGCGCGGCGCCGCTCGGTCATCCACGCGACCGCGGCCAGTGCCACCCGGGGCAGTATGACGAGGGTCACGACCGTGCCGGCGAGCAGGTGCATCCAGGTCGCCGCGTTCTCGCTGGCGGGTTGCTGTATCGCCGCCACGGATGCCGCGTCGGGCACCGGGATGCCGGTGAGCCAAGAACCGGGAGCGAGGGTCGCGGCCAGCAGGGCCCGAACCTGGTCGGCGCCCAGGAACGTGCTCTCCCACGTCGCGCGGTACTCGAACGCGAGACCGCGCAGGTAGAGGCCGGCGATCACGCCGAGCGCCGTCATGGCGGCGGCGATGTGCAGCACGCGTGCCGCTCGCGCGCCGTAGAGCGGCGCCGCGACGCGAGCCCAATCGGAGGGAAGCGCCGCGAGGATCGACCGGCGGGCCTCTGCGGCGTCGTCCCCGCGCCGGCGCGAGAAGGGCGTCCGCACCGCGGCGAGACGGATGAGCAGGCTCCGCACGGGCCCCGGTGAGCCGCGGAACGCAACGAGGCGCACCAGCAGGGTGATGTAGACGACGAAGTTCCACACGAGCAGGGCGAAGACCGGGGGAGCCAGGAGATTGATGCTCGTTCCGCCTCCGATCCGGTCGGCGATCAGCCCCAGCACGAATGCGCTCAGAACGACCGCCGCGCCCACCCAGCCGCGCCACCGGAGCGCACGGACCGCGCGCGTCACCGCGGGCTGCCGAGGGCCGATCCGCTCGAGCACGAGCCGTGCGCGCCGTGCCAGGAAGGCGTCCTCACCCGCCCCCTCGCCGACCACCTCGGCGGCGGCACGACTGGCCCAGTCCCGATCCGCGTCCGTCCAGAGCAGGCGATCACGGTCGCCCGTCTCCACGGCTCGCGCGGCGGTCACATCGAGGGCGGCTGACTCGTCCATTGGCCGCATTCTATGCGCGCGATGTCGCCTCTCGAGGGTCAGAGCGCGGCGCCGGGCGGAAGCCGTCGCGCGATCTGGGCGGCGGCCACCGCCGACGCCGCCGACCACGCCTGGGGGCGGCACGCCGCGGGATACGGCGTCGGAAGCGACGTCTGCGAGCGGGGGTCGCCGCTGTGCAGCTCCGGCATCCGGAAGCCGAACCCCTCGGCCGCGGCGAGCAGGCCGTCGATCACTGCTCCGGCCTGCTCGTGCAGCCCCGCGAGCGCCATGCCCCGCGCGATGATCGCGGAGTCATGCGTCCACACGCTTCCGCCGTGGTAGCTGAGCGGCCAGTAGCCCGCCGCATCCGTCGACATCGTCCGCACCCCGAAGCCCGAGAGCATGGTCGGCCCCACGAGCAGTGCGGCGACCTGCCGCTCTTCGTCCGGGTTCAACAGACCGGTCCCGAGCAGATGGCCGATGTTGCTCGTCAGCGTGTCCACCGGACGCTTGTGCGCATCGAGGGCGATGGCGGGGTACCTGCCCTCGGGCGTTTCGACCCAGTACGCCTCCGCGAAGCGGGCCTTCAGACCCGCGGCCCAGTCCCACAGCTCGGTCGCCCCCGGTTCTCCGAAGGCGTCGAGCAGCTCAGCACCCGCGAGCGCCGCCTCGTAGGCATAGCCCTGCACCTCGCACAGCGCGATCGGTCCCTGCGCCAGTTCGCCGGAGCGCCACTGGATCGAATCGCCCGAATCCTTCCACCCCTGGTTTGTGAGCCCGTGACCCGTCTCGTCGATGTAGTCGATGAATCCGTCGCCGTCCGTGTCGGCGGACATCAGCCAATCCAGTGCACGTCGGAGGGCGGGGAGCAGTTCGCGCACCTCGTCGTCGGGCATGCCCGCTGCGTGCGCTTCGAAGAGCAGGCAGACCCAGAGCGCGGTCGCGTCGACGGTGCCGTAGTACACGGGCGGCAGGGTGATGCCCTCGCCCGGCATCTCGAGCGGAGCTGCTCGCAGCTCGTGCAGGATCTTGCCGGGCTGCTCCGCCGAATCCGCGTCGGTCGCGTCACCTTGCAGGCGAGCCAGCACGCGAAGAGTGGATGCCGCGATGCGACGATCCAGCGGAAGCGCGAGGCGCGCGGCCCACAGCGAGTCCCGCCCGAAGAGCGTGAGGAACCACGGTGCGCCGGCGGCGTAGAAGGCGTCGTCCGGATGCTCGGGAAGCGCCAGGCGCAGGGCGTCGAGGTCTTGCAGGGCGGCATCAAGCCACCGGCCGATCCGCGGATCCTCCCCCGGCGCCGGCCGTGCGGGTACCACCCAGCGAGAGTGGTCCGACGCGACCTGCACCACGAGCGTCGGGTCTACGAGCGACAGCGACCACGACGCACCCGCGCCTTCGCCCGGCGCGATCCGCAGATCCCAATCGAGGACGATGGCGCCGTCGTCCAGGCTGACGTCCGCGTCGGCCGCGAGGAGCGTGAACGAGCGCTCGCCCGACGAGACGGTGAAGGGGGCCCCCGCCCCGAGCGGAATCGATGGAGACCAGTCCCTCGCCTCCGGCATGCCGGACTTCACGTCCATGAGAAGCGCGAAATCCGGCACGAGTCGCGCGCGCAGCGTGATGTCCACCTCGTGCTCCACCTTCGAGTGGAAGGTGTAGGTCTCTCCTACTTCACCCGCCGCCACCACGCGCTCGCGCAGCACACGCACCTTCGGGTCGGGCGTACCGTCATCCAGTGCCCTCAGCAGGCCGCCGAAGACGACGCGGGAAGCGCCGTCCGGCGACACCGAGATCCACTCGGGCGCGGCGTCGCCCACGGTGAGCGTGATCTGCCTGATATGACGGACATCCCCGTGGTAGACGCCGTGGATCGGCTCCGCCCCCAGATCGCCGGAGCGGCCCGACCAGACCTGCGTGGGCGCGCGGAGGGCGATGATCGCGTCGTTGAGCAGCGGTTGCAGAGCGCGCGGCGCGAGAGGTGCGTCGCTCATCCCTTGACGGCTCCTTCGGCGGTGCTCATGATCTTCTTCTGGAAGACGAAGAACATCACCGCGACCGGGATCGTCATGATCGCGGCGGCCGCGAGCTTCAGCGGGTACTGGTTGCCTTGGCCGAGCTGGCCGGACGCCAGCGAGGCGACGCCCTTCGTCAGCGTGGTCAGCTCCGGCGATTGCGTCGACACGATGAAGTGGTTGAGCTCGTTCCACGACCCCTGGAAAGACAGGATGATGATCGTGATGAGCGCCGGTCTCGCCATCGGCAGCACGATGGACCAGAACACCCGGAAGGTGCCGGCGCCGTCGATCCGGGCCTGCTCCTCGACCGACACCGGAATCGACTCGAAGAAGTTCTTCATGATGAACACGCCGGCGGCGTCCACGAGCAGCGGCAGGATCATCCCCGCGTACGAATCGTAGATGCCGATCTGGTTGAGCACGAGGAAGTTGGGGATCAGCAGCACCACCCCGGGCACCGCCATGACGGCGACCACGAGCGCGAAGATCACACCGCGTCCACGGAAGTTCAGTCGTGCGAGGGCGTAACCCGCGAGGGACACGAAGAACACGCGGCCGAGCGTGACGCAGATCGTGACGATGGCCGAGTTCATGAACCACAGGGGGAAGGCGCTCCGGCCGAACAGCGCCTCGTAGGCCGCCCACGTGAAGACGTTCGGAATGAGCGAGATGGGGTTCGCGGTGGCTTCCGCCTCGGTCTTGAACGACGTCGCGACCTGGACGAGGAACGGATAGATGTAGATGATCGCGAGCACGATAAGGGTGGCGTAGAGCACCACCTGGCCGGTGATCGCGCCCCGGGTCCATCGGCGCGTGCGCGCCGACGGCTGATCCGGGGTCGCGACGGCCACGGCGTCGGCGACAGCGGTGACGGTCATGATGTCTTTCCCTTCACCTGATACTGGGCGGCTCTGCGCTTGGACACCGGGCGATCCCGGAGCACCCACCGCTGGATGATCGCGAAGAAGATGATGATGAGGAAGAGGATGAAGGCGATTGCCGATCCCTGGCCCCATTCCTGATCGACGAACGCGGATTGGTAGGACAGGAAGGCGGGAGTGACCGTCGTCTTCGCCGGCCCGCCCTGCGTGCCCGTGTAGATCTGGTCGAAGACCTGCCAGCACCCGATCAGCCCGAGCGTGAGCACCGTGAAGAGGGTGGGGCGAAGCTGCGGGAGGGTGATCAGCCGGAAACGCTGCCAGCCGTTGGCGCCGTCCATCATGCCGGCCTCACCGAGTTCGACTCCCACATTCTGGAGAGCCGCGATGAAGAGCAGCATCATCGTGCCGCTCGTGGTGAAGATGGCCATCAGGATGAACGCGAACATGGCGACGGAGGGGCCGGCGAGCCACTCCCACCACGAGATCCCGAGGAATCCGCTGTCCGTGAGCGCCTGGGGGCCCGCGTCGATGCCGACTGCTCCCAGCCCGACGTGCACGATGCCCCTCGGGTCGTTGAACCAGTTCGGACCGTTGATGCCGACCCACGAGAGCACCTCGTTCACGACACCCGCGGTCGAGAAGAGGAACAGCCAGAGCACCGTGATGGCGACCGAGCTCGTCACGGAGGGGAAGTAGAACGCGGTGCGGAAGAATCCGCGGCCACGCAGGATCGCCCTGCTGACCAGGACCGCGAGAAAGAGGGCGAGCATCGTCTGCAGCGGGACGACGAGAAGCACGTACCACGCGTTGTTGCGCAGGGCGATGCCGAAGTTCCGCTCGTCGAGACCGCCGCCGGTCGTCACCGCGGCGTAGTTGTCGAGCCCGACGAATCCCACCGCGGGGGAGAACGGGCTTCCCCGACCGGTCCAGTCGGAGAGGCTCACCCACAGCGCCATGAGCACCGGGATGAAGAGGAACACGCCGAGGATGAGAATCACGGGGGCCGTGAAGAGCCATCCGGCGAGGCCCTCCCCGCGCCGAATCCCGGAGGATCCGGTGCGGGCAGGTGCCTTTGCCTCGGTGGTCATGGTCAGCCGACCATTGCCTCGAGGTTCGCCTGAACCGAGTCGAGGATCGACTGGGGGTCACCGGTCTCCAGCGACTCGAGCTGGGCGTTGAAGTCGGCGATCACCTCGGTTGCGCCCTCCTGGTTCGGCGGGAACTGGGCGTACTCGGCGCCGGTCAGGAACGCGGTGATGTCGGGGTTCGCCTCGCTCCACGCATCGGCCGCGGACTGGATGGACGGCATCGGCCCGAACGCCTCCGAGAAGGCCAGCTGCTGCTCCGTCGAGGTCAGGTACTCGACGAGCTCGAGGGCGGCCTGCTGGTTGGGGCTGTCGGCGGCCATGCCCCAGCAGTTCGTGAACTGGAGTGTGCCGGGACCGGCCGGTCCGGCGGGGAGCTCAGCGACCGTGTAGGTGACGTCAGGGTAGTCGTTCGACATCGCGCCGCCGATCCAGTTGCCCTCGATCACCATCGCGGCCAGCCCCTTTCCGAAGGCTTCGCCGCCCCAGGTGGCGCCGATGTCGGTCGCGTAGGCGAATGTGCCGTCCGCGAGGTGCGCCTTGACGTAGTCCAGTGCCTCGACGTTCTCGGGGCTGTCGGCGACGGCCTCACCGTCGACCACCATGCCGCCGCCTGCCTGCGCCATGAACGTGCCGACGCGCTGGTACTCCGGCCCGAAGGCGAGGCCGACCTGGCCGCCCGTCGTCAGGGTCTGGGCCACGGTGCTCAGCTCGTCCCAGGTGGTCGGGATGTCCTCCTCGGTCAGACCGGCGGCCGCCCAGAGGTCGTTGTTGATGATGAGGGCGAGCGTCGAGAAGTCCTTCGGCGCGCAGTAGAACTCATCGTCGAGGGTGAAGTTCTCGACGAGCGACGGATAGAAGTCGTCCTTGTTGGACAGCTCGTCGCCGTATGCCTGCAACGACCCGTTCCCGGCGTACCCGGCGAGTGCCTCGGGGGAGAGGTAGAAGAGGTCTGCGGGTGTGCCGGCTGCGAAGCCCTGCGAGAGCTGCTGGGGAAGATCGTTGGCCACAGTGACCTCGGCCTCGATGCCGGACTCCTCCGACCAGGCGGCGACGGCTTCCTCGACGGCCGCCGTCTCGGCCTCGCCACTCGAGCCGATCAGGATGCTGAGCGCGTCCTCGGATGACGTGAGTCCGCCCTCTTCTCCTCCGCCCGCGTCGCCGGTGTCGTCGAACGAAGAGCCGCCGCAGCCGCTCAGGACGAGCGCGCTGACGAGGGCCAGTCCGCCCACCCCTGCTAATGCGCGTGTGTTCCGTGTCATGTCTGTCTCCTTTGAAAAACACTGATGATGCTGTTGACGACGTTCTCCGAGATGCCTTGATCGATCCAAACTTTGAACGATCAAATTCGCGATAGTCGAAACGTACGAGCCGTCTTGTGGGCATGTCAACCCCTTGAGATAGCCTGACGATAACGATTTGAACGTTCAGAGATCGGTGCCGGTCGTAAGGAGAAGGCATGGGCAAGCCGCCCACGGTGGAAGATGTGGCGTTGGCCGCCGGCGTCTCCCGGCAGACGGTGTCGAACGTGCTGAACTCGCCGGACATCGTGCGTCCGGCGACGCGGGAGCGGGTGGAGCGCGCGATCGCGGAGCTCGCGTATCGCCCGCACATGGCAGCGCGCCGTCTGCGCACCCGGCGCAGCTCCACGATCGGCGTCCACCTCGATCCCTACTCCGGCGGCATCTCCGGGGTGCTGCTGGACCGCTTCATCCACGCCCTCACCGAACACGCCAGCGAGCGCGGAATGCGGGTGCTGATCTACAGCGCCCGCAGCGCCGAAGAGGAGATCGCGCGTCTCGGCGATCTGGTCGACGGCGCCGAGATCGACGGTGTCGTCATCACGGGCACGTTCTTCGGCGACCCACGCACGGGGTGGCTGCTGGCGCGGGACGTCCCCTTCGTGTCCTTCGGCAGGCCGTGGGGCGGCGACGACGTCTATCGCTCGGCGCACACGTGGGTCGACGTCGACGGAGCCGCGGGCACGCGGGCCGCGACGCGTCATGCCCTCGCGACGGCGGGCGCCAGTGTCGGCTTCTTTGGCTGGCCTCCGGATGCCGGCACCGGCGTCGACCGGGAGCGCGGCTGGCGCGAGGCGATGGCGGATGCCGGGGCCACGGGCCCGCGTTTCGAGGTCCTCGACGGCGTCGCCAGCGCCCGCCAGGCGATGACCGCCGCCTTCTCAAACCCTGCGGTGCTGCGCGAGCTGGATGCACTGGTCTGCGTGAGCGACGCGCTCGCGGTGGGCGCGCATCTCGCCGCCGCGGATGCCGGGCGGCGAGAGCTTCCGATCATCGGGTTCGACAACACCCCGGTCGCCGAGGCCCTCGGCATCTCGAGCATCGAGCAGTCTCCCGAGCGCGTCGCGGCGGCGGTGCTCGATCTGCTGATGGGCCCGACCGGCCGCGCCGTCGCTCCGCTGCAGGCGGACCGGGCGCCCGAGCACGTGCTGGTCGAGCCTCGCCTGATCGTGCGAGGGTAGAAGGCGCGGACGTGCGCGTTCTCCCCGTCAGCGGCGCGCACCCCGGATGCGGCGGCCGAGCTCCGCGGCGGTCGGTCGGACCAGCGCGGCCAGCGCGGCGGCATCCGGAACGCCGTCGCTCGCATAGGTGACGGCGACGGCCGCGATCGGCCAGTCGACGTGGTCGAGCACGGCCACGCCGACCGAGCCGAGCCCGAGGGTGACCTCGCCGTCCTCGATCGCAAACCCGCGGGCGCGCACCTCCCGCAGCACCTCACGCAGTTCGCCCGGACGGGCCGGACCCCGACCGGTGCGGTCTGCGAAGGCCGCGGCATCCGGATAGAGGGCACGCACCTGCTCCCGCGGAAGCGCCGCGAGCATGGCGCGGCCGGACGCCGTCAGGTGGCCGGGGAGGCGGACCCCGACGTCGGTGACGAGTGCCGTCCGCCGCGGAGCCCGCTCCTCGACGATGTAGAGCACCTCCCGGCCCGTCATGACGGCGAGGTGGGCGCTCTCGCCCGCGCGGTCGACGAGCTCGGCGAGCAGCGGGCGGCCGAGCCGGGCAAGCGGCTCCTGGCGCGCATACCCGCCGCCCAGCTCGAAGGCGGCCACCCCGAGCCCCCACCGCCGGTCGTCGGGCAGATGCACGACGAAACGATGGGTCTCGAGCGCGCCGAGCAGATGGTAGACGCTCGAACGGGGGATGCCGAGCGCCGTCGCGATGGTGCGGGCGGCGACGGGGCCGCGCTGATGCGCAAGGAAGGAGAGGATGCGGAGCGTCTGGTCGGCGGCGGGAACCTGAGCACGCGGAGAAGGCAGGAGCGCAGGGGAACCGGGAGATGCGGGAACATCGGCCTGGCTGTCTGGTATCACAGACACAGGATGGCATAGCGCCCTCGTAAACGGGAGTGCCGGGGTGTGGAATCGAGCCATGACCACCGTCAGCCCTCCTCCTCTCACGCCCGAACACGCGCGCGCCGCCGCACCCCGGAACGTCGTCGTCGGCGCGGCGCCGCTCGACCCCCAAGACGTCGTCGCTGTGGCGCGCTATGGCGCTCGCGTCGAGCTCGATGCCCCCGCGATGGACCGCGTGGCGGCATCCCGTGCGCTCGTCGAGTCGCTGGCGTCGGACCCCGAGCCCCACTACGGCATCTCCACCGGCTTCGGCGCCCTGGCGACCACCTTCATCGCCGAGGACCGGCGAGCGCAGCTGCAGGCGAGCCTGATCCGCTCGCACGCCGCCGGCACGGGAGCCGAGGTGGAGACCGAGGTGGTGCGGGCCCTCCAGCTGCTGCGCCTTCAGACCCTCGCCACGGGCCATACCGGGGTGCGCCCCGTCGTCGTGGAGACGTACGCCGCCATGCTGAACGCCGGCATCACGCCGATCGTGCGGGAGTACGGGTCGCTCGGATGCTCGGGCGACCTCGCGCCGCTCTCGCACATCGCCCTCGCGGCGATGGGGGAGTCGGACGTGCGGGTGATCGACTTCGCTCGGTCCCTGAGCGAGCGCAGCGACACGAAGGGCGCATCCGCAGCGCTCGCCGAGGCCGGCATCGAGCCGCTCGTGCTCCGCGAGAAGGAGGGCCTCGCCCTCATCAACGGCACCGACGGCATGCTCGGGATGCTGCTGCTCGCGCTGCACGACCTCTCGATGCTGCTGGACACGGCGGATGTCGCGGCCGCCATGTCGATCGAGAGCCAGCTCGGCACCGATGCGGTCTTCGCCGCGGATCTCATGGCGCTGCGCCCGCAAGCCGGGCAGGCGGCATCCGCGGCGAACCTGCGTGCCTTCCTCGCGAACTCGCCTCTCGTCGCGAGCCATCGCGACCCGGCGGTGTGCACCCGGGTCCAGGACGCGTACTCGCTGCGCTGCGCACCCCAGGTGCACGGCGCCGCCCGCGACACCGTCGACCATGCCGCCATGATCGCCTCGCGCGAGCTCGCGAGCGCGGTCGACAACCCGGTGATCACCGACGATGACCGCGTGGAGTCGAACGGCAACTTCCACGGGGCGCCGGTGGCGTACGTGCTCGACTTCCTCGCGATCGCCGTCGCCGACGTGGCCTCGATCTCCGAGCGCCGCACCGACCGGGCCCTCGACAGGACCCGCAGCAACGGGCTCCCGCCCTTCCTCGCCGACGAGGTGGGCGTCGACTCGGGGCTGATGATCGCGCAGTATGCCGCCGCCGGGATCGTGTCGGAGCTCAAACGGCTCGCCGTACCGGCATCCGTCGATTCGATCCCCTCCAGCGCCATGCAGGAGGATCACGTCTCGATGGGCTGGGCGGCAGCGCGCAAGCTGCGCCGGGGCATCGACGGGCTCGCGCGCGTGCTGGCGATCGAGGTGCTGACCGGCGCCCGCGCGATCGATCTGCGCGCCCCGCTGCACCCCGGCCCCGCCACCGGCGCGGTGCGCGATCTGGTGCGCACCGTTGCGCGCGGCCCAGGCCCCGACCACTTCCTCTCCCCCGACATCGAGGCGGTGACCGCGCTGGTGCTCTCGGGGCAGATCGCGGCCGCCGCGGAAGGAGCAGTGCGATGACCACCCACGACGCTTCGACAGGCTCAGCGACCGCTGGCTCAGCGACCGCTGGCTCGGCGACGACAGGCTCGGCGACGACAGGCTCGGCGACCGCTGAGCGCCACATCCGTGCCGCGCGCGGCAATCAGCGCACGGCCAAGAGCTGGGGTGCCGAGGCCGCCAAGCGGATGCTGATGAACAACCTCGACCCCGAGGTCGCCGAGCACCCCGAAGACCTCGTGGTCTATGGCGGCACCGGCAAGGCAGCGCGCAGCTGGGAGGCGTACGACGCGATCGTCCGAACCCTTGACGAGCTGGAGCCCGATGAGACGCTGCTGGTGCAGTCCGGCAAGCCGGTGGGCGTCTTCCGCACCCATGAGTGGGCGCCGCGGGTGCTGATCGCCAACTCGAACCTCGTGGGGGACTGGGCGACGTGGCCGGAGTTCCGCCGCCTCGAGCAGCTCGGGCTCACGATGTACGGGCAGATGACTGCCGGCTCGTGGATCTACATCGGCACGCAGGGCATCCTGCAGGGAACGTACGAGACGTTCGCCGCCGTCGCACGGTCGCTCGGCCGCGACGACCTCGCCGGCACCCTCACGCTGACCGGCGGATGCGGCGGCATGGGCGGCGCGCAGCCGCTGGCCGTGACCCTCAACGGCGGCGCCGTGCTGATCGTCGACGTGGACGAATCGCGCCTCGCCCGCCGCGTGGAGCACGGCTACCTCGACGAGTACACGACCGGCCTCGACGACGCCGTCGCGCGCGTCGTCTCCGCGAAGGACGAGGGCCGCGCGCTCAGCGTCGGCGTCGTCGGCAATGCGGCCCTGGTGTTCCCGGAGCTGCTGCAGCGCGGCATCCCGATCGACATCGTGACCGACCAGACGAGCGCGCACGATCCGCTCGCCTACCTGCCGGTCGGGGTGGATGTCGAGGACTGGGCAGCGGAGGCCGAGCGCGACCCGGTGGGGTTCACCGACCGCGCGCGCGGCAGCATGGCCAAGCAGGTGGCCGCCATGGTCGGGTTCCAGGATGCCGGTGCCACCGTCTTCGACTACGGCAACTCGATCCGCGCGGAGGCGCAGCTGGGCGGTTTCACACGAGCCTTCGAGTTCCCCGGCTTCGTGCCGGCGTACATCCGGCCGCAGTTCGCCGAGGGCCGCGGACCGTTCCGGTGGGTGGCGCTGTCCGGAGACCCGGAGGACATCCGCAAGACCGACCGCGCGATGATGAACCTGTTCCCCGACAACGCCGGGCTCGTGCGCTGGCTGGAGAAGGCCGGCGACGCCGTGCACTTCGAGGGGCTGCCCGCGCGCATCTGCTGGCTGGGGTACAAGGAAAGGCACCTCGCCGGCCTGAAGTTCAACGAGATGGTGGCCTCGGGCGAGCTCTCCGCTCCGATCGTCATCGGCCGGGACCACCTGGACGCCGGATCGGTGGCCTCGCCGTACCGGGAGACGGAGGCGATGGCGGACGGTTCCGACGCGATCGCCGACTGGCCGCTGCTGAACGCCCTGCTCAACACCTCGAGCGGCGCCTCGTGGGTGTCGATCCACCACGGCGGAGGCGTCGGCATCGGCCGCAGCATCCACGCCGGACAGGTCACCGTCGCGGACGGCAGCGCGCTCGCGGCCGAGAAACTCGAGCGGGTGCTGATCAACGACCCGGGCACCGGTGTCATGCGGCACGTGGATGCCGGCTACGACAGAGCCAAGGAGGTCGCGCGCGAGCGCGGCCTGGACATCCCGATGCTATGACCGCGACCCTTCTCACCAACATCGGCGAGCTGACGACGAACATCGCCGCCGACGGCGACCCGTGCGGCACGATCCGCGACGCCGCCGTGCTGATCGAGGGCACCAGGATCGCGTGGGTCGGCGCCGCCGCCGACGTCGAAACCCTGGGTTTGGGGCGCATTACGTACTTCGGGGCGCACGTAGCGCGCCCCGGCGGACGGAGCGCGCCCCAAACCCCGGACGACGGAGGGATCGCGCCCCGAACCCGCGAGGAGCGGGGGACCGAGATCGTGGATGCCGGCGGGCGGGCGGTGATCCCGGGGTTCGTCGACAGCCACACGCACCTCGTCTTCGGCGGTGACCGAGCCGACGAGTTCGAGGCACGGATGTCGGGCACGCCGTATGCCGCGGGCGGAATACGGCGCACGGTGGCGGCGACCCGGGCCACGAGCGACGTCGACCTGCGCCGCCGGCTGGCGGGTTTCGTGGCCGAGACACGATCGCAGGGCACGACCACGCTGGAGATCAAGACCGGCTACGGGCTGACGGTCGCCGACGAGGAGCGCCTCGCCCGCCTCGCCGCCGAGGTCACCCCGGAGGTCACGTTCCTCGGTGCGCACCTCGTTCCGGCCGAGTACACCGATCGCCGAGACGAGTACGTGGACCTGGTGTGCGGGCCCATGCTCGACGCCTGCGCGCCGCACGCACGGTGGATCGACGTGTTCTGCGAGACCGGGGCCTTTACGCCCGACGAGACCCGCCGAATCCTCGCCGCCGGCATCGCCCGGGGCCTCGAAGCGCGCGTGCACGGCAACCAGCTCGGCCCCGGAGAGGGCGCACGCATCGCCGCGGCGCTGGGCGCGGCATCCGTCGATCACTGCACGTACCTCGACGATGCGGATGTCGCCGCACTCGCATCCTCCGGCACCGTCGCGACGCTGCTGCCGGGCGTGGAGTTCTCGACCCGGCAGCCCTATCCCGACGCGAGGACGCTGCTCGACGCCGGCGTGACCGTCGCGATCGCGAGCGACTGCAACCCCGGTTCGAGCTTCACCAGTTCGATGCCGCTCATGATCGCGCTCGCCGTGCGCGAGATGCGGATGACGCCGGCCGAGGCCGTCTGGGCCGCCACCGCCGGCGGCGCCCGAGCGCTGCGCCGCGACGATATCGGCACCCTCGCACCGGGGATGCGCGCCGACCTGGTGCTGCTCGATGCGCCGACGCGCGTGCACCTCGCCTACCGTCCGGGCGTGCCACTCGTGCGGAGCGTCTGGAAGGACGGCGCGCTCGCCTGAGCCGCCTCGCGGCCGTGAACAGAGCCGCCTCGCTGCCGTGAACAGAGCCGCCTCGCGGCCGTGGACTGAGCCGCCGCTCTTCGTCAAGCCCCGCTTCGCAGGATCAGCTCAGCCGCGGTGCGTCGAAACGCCAGTTCGTCGGCGCGGAGGCGAGGGCCGTCTCCCACGAATCTCCGCTGCCGTCCGCCCAGGTGAAGGTCGCGACCGCACACGTCGGCATGTGCACGATGTCCGGCGCGAATCGGCCGGCGAGGACGCTCATGCCGGGGTCGTGCGCCACGACCATCACGCCGTCCACGTCGCGCTCGGCCACGATGGCCGTGATGTCCGAGGGCGATGCTCCGTAGAGGCGCTGGTCCTGCTCGACGGGAAGGCCGAGCACGACGGCGAAGACCTCCGCCGTCGTGAGGGCGCGCAGCGCGGTGCTGGAGAGGATGGCATCGAGCACGACTCCGGTCCCCGCGAGCCGCTTCGCCATGCGCGGCGCGTCGTGCTCGCCGCGATCGTTCAACGGCCGGTCGTGGTCATCGATATCGGCCTCGTCCCAACTGGATTTGGCGTGGCGGGCGAGCACGAGGGTCTTCACGATCGCAAAGATACGCCCGCCAGCAGCTCCAGCACGCATAAAGCCGCGAGACGCACCGTACGCCCATCCGGGGCGTCGGCCGTGGCATCCACTTCGACGATGTCGGCCGACGCGAGATGGACGTCGGATGCCGCGGCGCGCACGAGCGCGCGCAGCTCCCACGCGGCCAGTCCGCCGGGGATGCTCGCGGGGCACCCGGGGGCGACGGAACGGTCGCACACGTCGACATCGATGTCGAGATGGATGTCGCCGCCGCCCGATCCCGCGACCTCCAAGGCCTCGGCCATCACGTCGGCTGCGCCCCGGCGCCGCACGTCGTCGAGGCCGATGACGGTGATGCCGTAGTCGCGCGCCCGCCGGGCGTACGCCGCCGAGTTCGCGAAGTCGGCGATGCCGACCTGCACGATGCGCCGGCCGTCGAAGCCGTCCTCGACGAGGCGCCGGACGGGCGACCCGTTCGAGACTCCGTCGCGCAGGTCGAAGTGCGCGTCGATCGTGATGAGGCCGGCGGATCCGGCGCCCTGCGCCATCGCGTACGTCGCGCTGTTGTCGCCGCCGAGCGCCACCACCAGGCGCGCCCGTGCCCTCGCCGCGGCCACGAGCGATCGCACTGCGGACTCGCCGTCGGGGCCATCGGGCTCGGGGACGTCGCCGGCATCCGCGACGCGCAGCGCGCCGACATCGACGGGTCCGGCCATCAGGGTCGGGCTGTAGCGGCGGAGCGCCTCTCGCACGGCGGCGGGGGTCGCGTGCGCGCCCGTGGGCGAGAGCGAGGTCCGCCACGCGGGCACCCCGACGATCACCGCATCGAGGGCGTCCCCCGAGTCATCCATGGCCGGCCAACCGCCGGCTCGGGGCCAAAGGGGATCGGAGGGAAGCGCCACGGGTTGAGGCTACTCCGGCTCCGTGTCGCTACTCGGGGTGGATCGCACGATCCATCCCGTGGCCGACGTAGACCCATGCATCCAAGCCGCTCGCCAGGCGCACCCGCTCGCGGTGGTACTCCTCCACCTTGTACTCGTCGGCGGCGTCCAGCTCATCCTCCGTGATGCGCACTGCGGCGCCGACCACCTTGTCGAGCGGATTGCCGGTGCGCCGCACGATGGGGCGCGACGCCTGCGCGCTTCTGACGGCGTGCGGGTCCTCGATATCGACGTAATCGACCGTGTAACAGGGCAGCACGTCGGCGTCGCCGTTCATCAAGCGACCGAAGGTGTCCAGCTGCACCTGCGGGATGCGCAGAGTGTCATAGGTGAAGAGGATCTCGTTCGCGGGGGCGTCGCTCACGCCACCAGGCTAGTGGCTTCGCGCCCGAACGAGTCGTAGATTTCAGCCCAGCAGCGCGTGGGCGATCGTGAAGATGACGAGCCCCGCGAGCGCGCCGACGAACGTGCCGTTGAGGCGGATGTACTGCAGGTCCCGGCCGACCATGAGCTCGATCTTCTCCGTGGTCTCATCCGGATCCCACCGCTCCACTGTTTCGGTGATGATGCTCGCGATGTCGTGGCGGTAGCGGTCGACGAGGAAGACCGCGGCGTTCGTCACCCATTCGTCGACGCGGTGCTGCAGCGAGGGATCCTTCGTCAGGCGCTCGCCCACCTCTTCGAGCGCGGCCTTGGCCCGCACCCGCAGCCCGCTGGCCGGATCTTCGAGCGCCTTCAGCAGCCCCGTCTTCGCGGTGTTCCACGCCTCGCCCGCCAGTTCGCGCACCCGGGGGCTGTCGAAGATCCGGGACTTCGCGTCTTCCAGCTTGCCGATCGTCTCCGGGTCGTGCTGCAGGTTGTCGGCAAGCCGGGTGAGATAGTCGTCGATGGCGATGCGGGCGGAGTGCTGCGGATCTGCCTGCATCGCGAGCATGAACGTCACCGCCTCGCGGTAGACGGTGTCATCGACCAGCCGCGCCGCCATCCGCGGCAGCCAAGCGGGCAGCCGGCGGGATACCAGGCCCTCGAACGCCGCGTAGTTCACTTCGAGCCAGCCCAGGATGCTGTCGACGGCGAGGTCGACCGCCCCGTGATGTGCGCCGGACCCGATGACCCGGGTGAGCCACGCGCCGGCGGGCGGCCCCCATTCCGGTTCGATCAGATGCTCGCGGGCGAGGTCTTCGATCACCTCGCGCACGTCGTCGTCGCTGAGGGCGCGAAGCACCCCGGCGGCCATCGCCGCCCCCTCCGTCGCCACGCGCTCGGCGTGCGCGGGGGTTCTCAGCCATGCGCCGAGGCGCTCCGCGATGTGCGTCGCTTCGAGCTTAGTGCGCACGATCTCGCCCGAGAGGAAGTTCGTCTCGACGAACTCGCCCAGCGTGCGGCCGATCTCGTCCTTGCGGTTCGGGATGATGGCCGTGTGCGGGATCGGGATGCCGAGCGGATGCCGGAACAGGGCCGTCACGGCGAACCAGTCAGCCAGGGCACCGACCATGCCGCCCTCAGCGAATGCCCGCACGTATGCCATTCCGGGGTACGTGCTCTGCAGGGCGAAGGCCACGACGAACAGCAGCGCCATCAGCAGCAGGGCGCCGAGCGCGACGCCCTTCATCGTGCGGAGCGCCCGGCGTCGCTCCTGGTCCGCGGGGCTCAGCAGGGCCGTGGGGGTGCGCGCCATCACGCCATCCTCGCATGCCCTCCGCTGCGCCGGCCCGACCCACACCGAGCGACACTTCGTCGCGCTTCGCTCGCCCCGTGCGGGTCGAAGCGACACGAAGTGTCGGCTGGGCGCTTCGCGGTGCCGGCAGGAGACGGAAGTGTCGCTGGGCGACCGGTGAGTGGCCAGCGACGTCCCCTCGGCGGTCGCCGTCAGGAATCGAAACCCAGGCCGAGGGCATCCAGCGTTCTGAGCAGCACGTCGCGACGGCCCCCGTGGCGGTCGGCGCGGTCGAGCGAGCGGCGGGTGAGGTTGATCCCGATCGCAGCCGCCGGCTCGGGCGGGAACGGGAGCGGGCGTCGCCGCACCATCTCGAGGTCGGTGCGTTCGGTGGGTGCCCCCTCGAGCAGATCGAGCATCACATCGGCGGCGAACCGGGTCGCGCCGACACCGAGCCCCGTGAACCCCGCGGCATACGCAACCCGCCCCTCGCGTGCGGTGCCGTAGTACGCGCAGAAGCGCGTGCAGGTGTCGATCGCACCGGCCCAGCGATGCGTGAACCGCAGCCCCTCGAGTTGCGGGAACGTCGTGAAGAAGTGCTCGGCGAGTGTGCGGTAGGTCTCCGGCCGGTCCTCGTACCGGGCCCGGACACGCCCGCCATAATGGTAGACGGCGTCGTACCCGCCGAACAGGATCCGATTCCCGGCCGTGAGCCGGTAGTAGTGGAACTGGTTCGCCGAGTCGCTGAGGCCCTGTCGGTGCGACCAGCCGATGCCGGCCAGCTGCTCCGCGTCGAGCGGCTCCGTCATCAGCACGTAGTCGTAGACCGGCACGGTCATGAGCCGGTTGCGCTTCAGCAGCGACGGGAAGACGTTGGTCGCCAGCACGACGTCGCGGGCGAGGACCCGGCCGTGCTCCGTGCGCACCGACACGGGGTGCGTGCCCTCGAGGCCGCGCACGGGGGAGTGCTCGAAGATCTCGACGCCGAGCTCCGCGGCCACACGCGCGAGCTCGAGGGCGAGCTTCGCCGGATGCACGAGCGCGTTCGACCGCTTGTCCCACGCCCCGGCCAGATAGGTGGGGGAGTGGACCTCGGCGCGCACGGCATCCGTATCGAGGAACCCCTCCTCCTCTCGCAGCCATTCCACCTGATGCGGCTCGGTAGCGACGCTGAGCGCCCCGGTGCGCTCGAAGTCGACGTCCATGCCGTAGCGGCCGACGGTGGCCTCGATGTCGTCGAGGTTCTCCGCGCCGAGCCGCTCCAGCCGGTCGATCTCCTTCGGCCAGCGGGTGACGCCGTTCTCGTGGCCGTGCGTGATGCTCGCCTCGCAGAAGCCGCCGTTGCGGCCGGAGGCGGCCCATCCGATGCCGGCCGCTTCCACGAGCACCACTCGGCGCTCCGGGTCGCGCTCCTTCGCGCGCACCGCGGTCCACAGACCCGCGTAACCCCCGCCGACGACGGCGAGGTCGGCTCGGACCTCTCCTCGCAGGGATGGATGCCGGGGGCGTTCGACGTCGTCCAGCCAGAACACCGAGGGCTGCGTCGTCGAGAGCGCGTCCGTCACCGCCCTCGCCGATGGCGGCCGTCGATCGAAGACGGTCGTGCTCATGCGTGTCCTCCGTTGTCGCAGGGTCGAGAAGCCGAGGTGTTCGGCGCCGTGCGCACTATGCATCCACCGGGCCGAGCCAGGCGCTCGCGACAGTGGAATGGGCCGATTCCGGATCCGAGGGGTGGAAGAGGCCGGCGAGCACGTCGCGGTACAGCCGGCTGAGCTCGGATCCGGAGAAGTACGACGAGCCGCCCGCCACGAGGATCGCGTCATCCACCACGGTCTTGGCCATGGTGACGGCGCGGTGCTTCACGCCGGCGAGCAGCGAGAACCACCGGGAGCCGTGATCGACGAAGCCGTCTATGTCGCGCCCGATCGCCTCGAGCTGCGGCGGAAGCGCGTCGTACGCCAGCGCCATCTCGGCGACGCGCCAGCGGATGTCGGGGTCCTGGCTGTAGGTCTTGCCGGTCTTCTTCGACCGCCGCTTTCCGGCGGTCTGGACGGCGAGCTCCAGGGCACGGCGGGCGATCCCGGTGTAGACCGAGGCCAGCAGCAGCTCGAAGACCCCGAAGAGGCCGAAGACCAGGGGGTCGGGATTCGGGCCCGGCGGGATGCGCCGCACGACCCGGTCCGGTGGGGCGACGGCGCCGTGCAGCTCGGTGGTGCGGCTCTGGGTGCCCCGCATGCCGAGGGTGTCCCAATCGTCCCTCGTCACGAGGGTGCCGCCGGCCTCGGCATCCGCCCGCGCGACGAAGGCGTAGATCATCTGCGGCGCGTCCGGGGACGTGGTGTCGAGGCCGTGCAGCCCGAGCTGTGTCCAGACCGGGGCGAGGGACGTGAAGATCTTGGTGCCGGTGAAGGCGTACGAGCCGTCGGGCTGCGGGGCGGCATCCGTGTCGCTTCCGAAGAGGACGAGGTCATTGCCGGCCTCGCTGATGCCGAAGGCGAACACTTCCCCGGCCGCCGCGCCCTCCTGCACGAACGCCAGGTCGTCGATTCCGCGATCGCGCAGCACCTTGGCCACGCCCGTCCACACGAGGTGCATGTTGATGGCGAGCGCGGTGGCGGGGGCGGCGCCGGCAAGGCGCTGCTGCAGCACGGATGCCTCGGCGAGGCCGAGCCCGGCGCCTCCACGGTCGCGCGGCACCAGGATCGACAGGTAACCGGCGGCCTTCAGCTCGTCGAGATCCTGCTGCGGGAAGGTGTTCGCCCGGTCGTGCGTCGCCGCGCGGGAGCGGATGCGCTCGAGCAGCTCGTCGGGAAGGAGAGCGGCGGGGTCGAATCCGGGAGCGGTCACCCGTCCATTCTGTCCCGGCGGCGTGCGTGGCGGCGCGGCCCCGTCATCCCCGACCGCGCCGGGAGCATGATGTGGACATGTCGCGAATGACGCAGTCGCTGATCCCCGTGTCGCAACGCCAGCCGGTCGCCGTGCTGAACGATTCACTCGACCTCGACCACGGCGACGTGATCAGCAAGCGCAGTGGATTCCTCATCATGCTGACCCTGTCCGCCGTCATCGCGATCGCCGGCATCCTGACAGACTCCACCGCCACGGTGATCGGCGCGATGATCATCGCACCGCTGGCGACGCCGATCCAGGGCATCGGTCTCGGCATCGTGACCGGTCACCTCAGCCTGGTGGTGAGGTCGATCTTCTGGGTCGTCGCGGGCATGCTGATCGTGATCGTGCTGGGCGTCGTCTTCTCGGCGGTGATCGCGGATCCCGCGAGCCTCTCCACCAACTCACAGATCACCAGCCGCACGGCACCGGGTCTGCTCGACCTCCTCGCGGCGATCGCCACCGGAACGGCCGGTGCCTTCGCCCTCGCCCGGCGGGACCTGAGTGCGGTGCTGCCGGGTGTCGCGATCGCGATTTCGCTCGTTCCGCCGCTGGGTGTCGTCGGCGTCACCCTCGGGCAGGGGGACTGGAACGGCGCATTCGGGTCGCTGATGCTCTTCCTCTCCAACCTCGTCGCGCTCGTCATCGCTGCGAGCATCGTGTTCACGATGTCGGGTTACGCGAGGGAGCCTGATTCGCTGCCCACGGCCAATCGCCGCCGCGCCTACACGGTGGTCGGCGTGCTGGCGCTGCTCGTGACGATCCCGCTCGCGGCCAATTCCGTGGTGGCCGTCGCCCTCGCGCGGTGGAGCGTCGAGATCAGCGATTCCACCGCGGAGTGGCTGGGGGACGATTCGGAGGCGAGCGTCGACGACGTGCAGTGGCAGGGCCTGACGGCCGTCGTCGATGTCACGGCGCCGGACGGCGACGTGCCCTCCGTCGACGAGCTGCGCGACATTCTGAACCTGCCGAGCTTCGTCACGGTCGTGCTCGAGATCGACGAGGGGTCGAAGATCCCAGTGACATGACATGCAGTGACGTGACGTCGGCGCGACCAGTCGCGGCGCGATCAGTCGCCCAGCGCCGCGAACAGCTGCGCGAGCGTCGCGTCCGGCTCGTCGCGGTGTGGCGAGTGTCCCGCGCCCTCGACGATCGACATCGTGATGAGGCGGTTCGCCGCGAGCACAGCCTCCGCCGTCGCTCCGGTGAACAGGCTGTACACCTTCGGATCCGCGCCGAGCACGTGTGTCGGCACAGTGAGGCGCGCTGCGGCATCCCGCACATCCCACGGACGGTTCTGCACGCTGGTCTGCTCCACGGCCCATCGGCTGGCGCGCGCGACCGCGTCGATCTTGAGCTCGAGGTCGTGCGGATGCCAGTTCGGGTGCTCCTCCCGCACCACGGCGATGCGGTTGTCGGCGAACGCGCGCTCCTGGCTGGAGCGCACGATCTCGGCGTCGCGCTGCATCACGACGATCCCCGGGTCCACCAGCACCAGGCGACGGGTCCAGTCCGGGCGGTCGGCGGCGGCGAGCACGGATGCCGCGCCCCCGAGCGAATGGCCGACCACGAGGTCCCACGGCCCGCCGCCCTCCGGACGGGTCTCGGCAAGGTCCGCGGCGTACGCGGTGAGCCGGTAGTCGAGGGCGCGCGGCGCCGAGCCGTGACCCCGCAGGTCGACGGCCTCGGCGTGCCACCCGGCATCCGCGAGTCCCACGCCGATGCGCCACATCAGCGCACCGGACGAGCCGAGGCCGTGCACCAGCAGGGCGCGCCTGCGTGCCGAAGGATCGCCCCACGCCAGCCGTGGAAGGGTCAGCGGTGCGCTCATCCGGCCAGTTTACGAGCGGGCGCGGCGCGGGTGCGCAGCGCTCAGGAGGTCGGAAGGGTCAGCGGCTCGGTGTCGGGGATGGGGCTCGGATCCCGGTGCCGCAGGTCGGGGAAGGCGCGCACGAACACCAGCGCCACGACAAGGCCGAGCAGGGCGAACGTCGCCGCCGCCCAGTACGCCCCCTGCGGGCCGATGCCGTCGATGAGGAAGCCGGCCACCGCCGAGCCGGCGGCGGCGCCGATGAGCTGGCCCGTGCCGATCCACCCGTACGCCTCGGCGGTCTCGCTGAACTTGACGCTCGCGCTCGTCATCGCGAAGAGCACCGCGAGGGCGGGGGCGATGCCGATTCCTGCAAGAAAGAGCGTGCCGCCGATCCACCAGATGTTCAGCGAGACGATCGTGAGCGAGAGCCCGACGGCGAGGATCGCCATGCGCCGCGCCATCGCCCACGGGCCGATCGGGATGTGGCCGAACGTCAGGCCCCCCGTCAGGCTGCCGATGGAGAACACCGCCAGCACGAGACCGGCCTCGAGCCCGCTGTGCCCGAAGGTCGCCACGACCCCCGCCTCGACGGCGGCGCACGCGCCGATCAGGAGGAAGCCCACGACCGTGGCGAGCAGGATGGGCGGCTTCATCAGCACCTTGCCGAGACCGCGACGGCTGCGCGGGATGCGCACCCTGCCCACCTCGGGCGACAGGATGAACCAGGCGCCCCCGCCGATCAGGATGACGACGATCAGCAGCAGCGCCTGGACGGTGCCGACCTGCGTCGCCACGATCGTGATGACGACCGGCGCCACGATCCAGATGATCTCCTGCAGCGACGCATCGAGTGAGAAGAGCGGCGTGAGCTGCCGGGAGTTGACGAGCTTCGGGTAGATGGTGCGCGCGGCCGACTGGATGGGCGGCGTCGCAAGGCCCGCGATCACGCCGAGGGCCATGTACCCGGGAAGGGGCAGCTCCAGCAGCGCCAGGGCGGTGATGGCGAGGGCGCAGATCGCCAGGGTCACGGTGAGGACCCGACGCATGCCCCAGATGCCCATCCAGCGGCTGGTCACCGGGCCGGCGATCGCCTGACCGACGGAGGTGGCAGCCAGAACGAGTCCGGCGGCGCCGTAGGAGCCTGTGACCTGCTCGATGTGCAGCAGGATCGCCAGCGAGGTCATCCCGTTGGGGAAGCGCGCGGTCAGCTGCGCCGCGATGATGCGCCCGACACCAGGGGTTCGCAACAGATCCCGGTAGGCGCCCACGAGAGACAAGCCTAGGGCGCGACACGCCGGAGCCCGTTGTCCACAGGAGATCGGATGTCGGAGGCCACGCGTAGCGTCTGGTCTGTGGAGAGGATCTGGCCGCGCCATCCGAAACAGCCGTGATTCAGGCGTTTTCCAGGTTCGAAATCCGCGCCGTCCCTGTGGATGAAACGGTGGACAACCTGTGTTGTACTCAGGGAGAGCAGTGGAAAACTACACGGATGTAACTACTAGCCCTTGTGGTGCTACCTAATGTCGGTACCCATATGTAGTATTGGACTCCCGGCGGGGGCACTGCCGGACATACCATCAGATTCAGAGGGAGAACGGGTCACACATGTCGATCACCGTCTACACCAAGCCCTCCTGCGTTCAGTGCACGGCGACCTACCGCGCGCTCGATTCGAAGGGCATCGAATACGAGGTCCTCGACCTCTCGCAGGACCCCGCGGCCCTCGAGCAGGTCAAGGCTCTCGGCTACCTGCAGGCGCCTGTCGTCATCGCCGATGAAGACCACTGGTCGGGCTTCCGCCCCGACAAGATCGACGAGCTCGCCGCCCGCCTGGCCTGACCGATGAGCGCCGCGGCCACAGCACCACATGTGCCGCTGCGCAGCAGCGACGCGCGGTTGGCCGACGCGTCCGCACCGCTGGTCGTCTACTTCTCCAGCACCTCCGGAAACACGGCTCGTTTCGTCGCCAAGCTCGAACAAGCCGGCTCCCTCGGATCGCCCGCGGTCCGCATCCCGCTCCATTCCTCCGACCCTGTCCCCGTGATGGATGCACCGTATGTGCTCATCACGCCGACCTACGGGGGCGGGGAAGGCCGCGGGGTGGAGCGCGGAGCGGTGCCCAAGCAAGTCATCCGGTTCCTCAACGACGAGCGAAACCGGAACAACCTGCGGGGGGTCATCTCCGCGGGGAACACAAACTTCGGCGAGTCGTTCTGTCTCGCCGGCGACATCATCAGCCGCAAGTGCCATGTGCCGCACTTGTACCGGCTCGAAGTATTCGGCACACCGGAAGACGTAGATCGCGTGAGCGAAGGATTGGAACGACTGTGGAAGCGACAGTGAACGAAAAGGTCGATGCGTACGCGGGGTTGGACTACCACTCCCTGAACGCGATGCTCAACCTCTACGGCGCGGACGGCAAGATCCAGTTCCAGGCCGACAAGCGTGCCGCGCGCGAGTACTTCCTGCAGCACGTCAACCAGAACACGGTCTTCTTCCACACCCTCAAGGAGCGGCTCGACTACCTCGTCGAGAAGGAGTACTACGAGGGAGCGGTGCTCGAGAAGTACCCGTTCGAGTTCATCCAGAGGCTCAACGACCTCGCGTACTCGAAGAAGTTCCGGTTCGAGACGTTCCTCGGGGCGTTCAAGTACTACACGAGCTACACGCTCAAGACGTTCGACGGCAAGCGCTACCTCGAGCGCTTCGAGGACCGCGTGGTGATGACCGCCCTCGGCCTCGCCGACGGCGACCAGAAGCTCGCCACCGAGCTGGTCGAGGAGATCATCTCCGGCCGCTTCCAGCCCGCCACGCCGACGTTCCTGAACACCGGCAAGGCGCAACGGGGCGAGCTCGTCTCGTGCTTCCTGCTGCGCATCGAAGACAACATGGAGTCGATCGCCCGCGGCATCAACTCGGCCCTGCAGCTCAGCAAGCGGGGCGGCGGCGTGGCGCTGCTGCTCTCGAACATCCGTGAGGCCGGCGCGCCGATCAAGCAGATCGAGAACCAGTCCTCCGGCATCATCCCCGTGATGAAGCTGCTCGAAGACTCCTTCAGCTACGCCAACCAGCTGGGTGCCCGTCAGGGCGCCGGCGCGGTCTACCTGTCGGCGCACCACCCCGACATCATGCGCTTCCTCGACACCAAGCGGGAGAACGCCGACGAGAAGATCCGCATCAAGACGCTGTCGCTGGGTGTCGTCATCCCCGACATCACGTTCGAGCTGGCCCGCAACGACGAGGACATGTACCTCTTCTCGCCCTACGACGTCGAGAAGGTCTACGGCAAGGCCTTCGGCGACATCTCGGTGACCGAGAAGTACCGCGAGATGGTCGATGACCCTCGGATCAAGAAGACGAAGATCAACGCGCGCGAGTTCTTCCAGACCATCGCCGAGATCCAGTTCGAATCGGGCTACCCGTACGTCATGTTCGAGGACACGGTCAACAAGGCGAACCCGATCAAGGGCCGCATCAACATGTCCAACCTGTGCAGCGAGATCCTGCAGGTGAACACCCCGACGACCTACAACGAGGACCTCTCGTACAAGGAGATCGGCAAGGACATCTCGTGCAACCTCGGCTCGATGAACATCGCGCTGTCGATGGATGCCCGTGACCTCGGCAAGACGGTCGAGACCGCCATCCGCGCCCTGAGTGCGGTGAGCGAGCAGAGCCACATCCGTTCGGTCCGCTCGATCGAGGACGGCAACGACCGGTCGCACGCGATCGGCCTCGGGCAGATGAACCTGCACGGCTACCTCGCGCGCGAGCACGTGCACTACGGTTCCGAAGAGGGCATCGACTTCACGAACATCTACTTCTACACGGTGCTCTTCCACGCGCTGCGGGCGTCGAACAACCTCGCGATCGAGCGCGGCACGGCGTTCGACGGGTTCGAGGACTCGACGTACGCGAGCGGCGCGTTCTTCGACAAGTACATCGACCGCGCATGGGAGCCCGAGACCGCCAAGGTCAAAGAGCTCTTCGCCGGCCAGCACATCCCGACGCAGGACGACTGGGTGGCGCTGAAGGCGTCCATCCAGCAGCACGGCATCTACAACCAGAACCTGCAGGCCGTGCCGCCGACCGGGTCCATCTCGTACATCAACAACTCGACGTCCTCGATCCACCCGATCGCGTCGAAGATCGAGATCCGCAAGGAAGGCAAGCTCGGTCGCGTCTACTACCCGGCGGCGTTCATGACCAACGACAACCTGGAGTACTACCAGGACGCCTACGAGATCGGCTACGAGAAGGTCATCGACACCTACGCCGCGGCGACGCAGCACGTCGACCAGGGCCTCTCGCTGACGCTGTTCTTCAAGGACACCGCGACCACGCGCGACATCAACCGCGCGCAGATCTACGCCTGGAAGAAGGGCATCAAGACGATCTACTACATCCGCCTGCGGCAGATGGCCCTCGAGGGCACCGACATGACCGAGTGCGTCTCCTGCATGCTTTAGTAAAGACGACTAACAAATAGCGAAGAAGATCACAATGACCCCCGAAAAGCTCAAGCTGCTCTCGCACGTCGAGGCGATCAACTGGAACCGGATCCAGGACGACAAGGACGTCGAGGTCTGGAACCGCCTCGTCAACAACTTCTGGCTGCCCGAGAAGATCCCGCTGTCGAACGACATCCAGTCCTGGAACACTCTTACCCCTGACGAGCAGCTGCTCACCATGCGGGTGTTCACCGGGCTGACGCTGCTCGACACGGTGCAGGCCACGGTCGGTGCCGTGTCGCTCATCCCCGACGCCATCACGCCGCACGAAGAGGCGGTGTACACGAACATCGCGTTCATGGAGTCGGTGCACGCGAAGAGCTACTCCTCGATCTTCTCGACGCTCGCGTCGACGAAGGAGATCGACGAGGCGTTCCGGTGGTCGGTCGAGAACCCGAACCTTCAGAAGAAGGCCGCGATCGTCATGGAGTACTACCAGGGCGACAGCCCGCTCAAGCGCAAGGTCGCATCGACCCTGCTCGAGAGCTTCCTCTTCTACTCCGGGTTCTATCTGCCGATGCATTGGTCGTCGCGTGCCAAGCTGACGAACACGGCCGACCTCATCCGTCTGATCATCCGCGACGAAGCCGTGCACGGGTACTACATCGGCTACAAGTTCCAGAAGGGCCTCGAGAAGGTCAGCGAGCGCGAGCGCGAGGAGATCAAGGACTACACCTTCTCGCTGCTCTACGAGCTCTACGACAACGAGATCCAGTACACGCAGGACCTCTACGACGGCGTCGGCCTGACGGAGGACGTCAAGAAGTTCCTGCACTACAACGCCAACAAGGCGCTGATGAACCTCGGCTACGAGGCGATGTTCCCGTCATCGGTCACGAACGTGAACCCGGCGATCCTGTCGGCGCTGTCGCCGAACGCCGACGAGAACCACGACTTCTTCTCGGGGTCGGGTTCCTCGTACGTCATCGGCAAGGCCGTCGCCACCGAAGACGAGGACTGGGACTTCTGAGCTGACGCGAGCCCCTGAAACGGCTGCTGAGAGGCCCGGTCCCGCAGGATTCTGCGAGTCCGGGCCTCTTTCGTGCCTTCTCTTGACAGACAGAGGCGGACAGCGATGGACATGAATTGCCGTTCGGTCGGGCATGCGGGGGGCACGTGCGCACCCCTCACATGGGTCAGGGGCTCGCAACGGGGACGATTTTGGACTCGAGGTGGCTGTGACCTCGTGCCCATCGGAGCACCGCGATCAGGCTGCGGAATCGGGGAACGCGAGCTTCCGGAGCAGTGCGGTGAGCTGCCGGCGCTCCGCGGCGCCCAGACCGCCGAGCAGCTCGGCCTGGGCCGCCGCCACCGACACCGCGGCGCGCGCGTGCAGTGCGCGCCCTTCGTCCGTCGCGAGGACGACGTTCACGCGGCGGTCGTTCGGGTCCGGGAGCCTCGTGACCAGGGAACGGCTCTGCAGGTCATCGACCAGGGCGACGACCTGGCTCGGATCCAGGCGGAGGAATTCGGCGAGTTCGCGCTGAGTAGGCTGTCGACCGCTCGCCGCCAGAGCAAGCACCGAGTAGGACCGCACCCGAAGCCGGTGCTCGCTGAGAGCCGCACTTCCCGCCGCAAGCGACAGGGCGTTGACGCGGGCGAGGAGGAAGCTCGGGTCATCGAACAGATCCGCGTCCGCGTCGGATCGCCAGCCGGGATTCCCGGGCCTCGACTCGACGCTGCTCATGGTCCGAGGATAGCAAACATCCACGTTCTCAATCATTGACAAGTTCAACGATTTGACGTTCAATGTAGCGAGACACGAAGGAGTTCCGCATGTCGCTGAACGGCAAGGTTGCCATCGTCACCGGATCCGGCCGAGGCCTCGGCCTCGCCTACGCGGCCGAGCTTGCCCGGCAGGGCGCATCCGTCGTCATCAACGACGTCGACGCGCAGACCGCCGCGGACGCGGTCGCCACCGTCGAGGCCGCGGGAGGCAAGGCCGTCGCCGTTGTGGCGCCGGTCGGTCCCACCGAGACCGCGCAGAAGCTGGTCGCTGCAGCGGTCGAGAACTTCGGCCGGCTCGACATCCTCGTCACGAACGCCGGCGTGCTGCGCGACACCGTGCTCTGGAAGATGAGCGATGACGACTTCGACACCGTCATCAACGTGCACCTTCGCGGCACCTTCACCTGCGGGCGCGAAGCCGCGACCCGCATGCGCGAGCAGGGTGAGGGCGGGCGGATCATCTGCATCGGTTCTCCGACGGGCCAACGAGGCAACTTCGGCCAGACCAACTACGCCGCTGCCAAAGCCGGCATCGTCGGCATGGTGCGCACGTGGGCTCTCGAGCTCAAGCGCGCGGGGATCACCGCGAACGCCGTCATCCCCGTGGCGGCGACGGCCATGACGGCGACGGTGCCCTACTTCGCCGCGGCCGTGGAGGCCGACGCCAAGGGTGAGCCGATGCCCGCGTTCTTCCGCCACGATCTCGGGTTCGGCACGTCCGATGATGTCGCGGGCGTCATCGCGTACCTTGCATCGGATGCCGCAGCCGACGTCACGGGACAGGCGATCGGCGTCGGCGGCGATCGACTGCAGCTCTGGTCGCACCCCGAGCCCGTCGTCACCGCGTACCGCGACGGTGGGTGGACATACGACGCCCTCGAGGCGGACTTCGCGGGCGAGTTCGGCGGCTCGCTGCAGTCGGTGGGGGAGAGCTTCCCGCCTCTGCCCGAAGATCTCCAGCGCCCGGCGCCGTCCGCGTGACGATCGTGTTCAGTCTGGGTGCGGTCGCGGGGCGTTTCGTCTCGCTTCGCTCGCTCAACGACCGGGGCGCGGCGCGGTCGCGCGGCGACGGGGGCGGGCACTCAGTCGCCTTCCGGTCGCTGAGCGGGCGGCGGGCGGGATGACTCGGTACGAAGCCGCGATCGACGTCGATGCCGTCGAGGCGATCGACATGCACGTGCACATCGAAGTCGACGAGCACGGGCACACCTCTCTTCCGCCCGATCTGGTCGAGGCCGCCAGCCGGTACTTCAGCACCGACGCGCCCCGGCCGGACCTGGACAGCGTCGCCGCGTACTACCGGGAGCGCCACATGGCGGCGGTGGTCTTCACCGTCGACGCGGGCACCCGGCTCGGGCACGCCCCGCTGTCCTCGGCGGAGGTCGCTGAGGGCGCCGCGCGGAACAACGACGTGCTCATCCCGTTCGGCTCGGTCGACCCGCTGCGCGGTGCCGCGGCCGTCGACGACGCGCGTCGGCTCGTCGAGGAGAGCGGTGTGCGGGGCTTCAAGTTCCACCCGACCGTGCAGGGGTTCGACCCGAGCGACGAGGCGCACTACCCGCTCTACGCGGCGATTCAGGATGCCGGGGTGCCGGCGCTCTTCCACACCGGGCAGACCGGCATCGGCGCCGGCATGCGCGGTGGGTACGGGTTCCGCCTCGGCCTGTCGAACCCGATGCTGCTCGACCCCGTCGCCGCGGACTTCCCCGACCTGCAGATCATCATGGCCCACCCGTCCGTGCCCTGGCAGGACGAGGCGCTTGCCGTCGCGACCCACAAGCACAACACGTGGATCGACCTGTCCGGCTGGAGCCCGAAGTACTTCCCTGCCGAGCTCGTGCGATACGCCAACTCGATCCTCAAGAAGCGCGTCCTCTTCGGATCGGACTTCCCCCTGCTGATGCCCGACCGCTGGATCCGGGATGCGGAGCAGACCCCCCTCAAGCCCGAGGTGATGCCGGGGATCATGAAGCACAACGCGGCCCGGCTGCTCGGGCTCGCCCCCTGACCCATCGGAATGAAGGAGCACCAATGACCACCACCGTCGCCTACGCAGATGTCGCCGGCCTCGCCGGCAACGACCTCGGATACACGGATTGGCTGGAGATCACGCAGGAGAAGGTGAACACGTTCGCCGACGCCACCGGCGACCAGCAGTGGATCCACACCGACCCCGAGCGGGCCAAGGACGGCCCCTTCGGCGGGCCGATCGCCCACGGATTCCTGACCCTCTCCCTGGCCGTGACCTTCTGGACCGAGCTGTTCGAGGTCGAGGGGGTCAGCACGAAGGTCAACTACGGCCTCGACAAGGTGCGGTTCATCTCGCCGGTGAAAGTCGGCGCGCGGGTGCGCATGACGGCCGTCATCGCCGAGGTCACCGAAGTCGCCGGCGGCTACCAGTTCGGCGTCGACCAGACCATCGAGATCGAGGGCGGCACGAAGCCCGCCGTGGTCGCCCGCGGCCTGTATCGCTTCTACGCCTAGCGCGTTTTGGTCTCGCGGCGCTCGCTCGACGACCGATCCCGCAGGACGGCAGCAAGCCTCGACGGAGAGGATGAGATGGACCACCCAGGCCTCGACACCTGGCTGCGCAAGCGGCGCCTGAAGACGCCAGGCAAAACCGCGCTGATCCACGGCGACGGCTCGGCCGTGACCTACGCGCAGCTCGCCGACTTCGCGGACCGGGTCTCCGCGCTGCTCGCCGCGCGCGGCATCCGCAAGGGGGATGCCGTCGCCTATCTCGGCGAGAACAGCCCGGAGTTCCTTGCCACCTTGTTCGGCTGCGCTCAGGTGGGAGCCGTCTTCGTGCCCGTCAACACCCGGCTGGCTCCGCCGGAGATCCTGCACGTCCTCGCCGACTCGCGGGCGCACATGTTCATCCACGACCGCGAGTTCACGACGCGCATCGCGCCGCTCGTCTCGGCGGTGAACCTGCCCCACGTCATCGAGACGAGCGAACTCCCGAGCGAGCATCTTCCAGGGGCCGGCGAGGACGAGAGCGAGCCGCCGAGCGGCTTTCGCGCCTCACCCGAGGACCCTGCGGCGATCATCTACACGTCGGGCACCACCGGGCGGGCGAAGGGCGCCGTGCTCTCCCACCAGAACCTCACCTGGGTGGCGCTGAACTGCCTCGTCGACTACGACGTCGTCTCGAGCGACGTCGCGCTGATGATCTCCCCGCTGTTCCACGTCGCCTCCCTGGGCATGGGGGCTCTCCCCGTCCTGCTGAAGGGTGGCACGATCGTGCTCGAGAAGGGCTTCGACCCCGGCCGAGCACTTCGTCTCATGTCGGAGCACGGCGTCACCATGCTCAGCGGCGTCCCCACGACCTACCAGCTGCTCGTCGATCACGCCGATTGGGCCACCACGGATCTGTCCACCCTCACCAAGCTGACCTGCGGGGGATCGGCCGTTCCGACCCGCATCCTGAACGCCTATGAGGAGCGAGGCCTCTCCTTCTCGCAGGGTTACGGCATGACGGAGACCTCCCCTGGCGCGACGTCGCTGTCGCCCGCGATGACGAGGCAGAAGCAGGGCAGTGTGGGTCTGCCGCACTTCTTCACCGAGGTGCGCATCACCGACGAGAGCGGCGCCGAAGCTCTCCGCGGCACGGTCGGGCAGATCGAGATCGCCGGCCCCAACGTGTTCCCCGGCTACCTCAACCTTCCCGAAGCGACGGCCGACGCGTTCTCGCCGGACGGATGGTTCCGCTCGGGCGACATGGGATACCTCGACGAGGACGGGTATCTCTTCGTGTCCGACCGGCTGAAGGACATGATCATCTCCGGTGGCGAGAACATCTATCCCGCAGAGATCGAGAACCTCCTGAACGACATCGACGGCGTGACCGGCGCCGCCGTGATCGGCGTCCCCGACAATCAATGGGGCGAGGTGCCCTGGGCGGTGCTGACCGTCGCGGACGAGGCTTCCGTCACCACCGAATCCGTGCGCGAGCACCTGACCGGGACGATCGCCCGGTACAAGATTCCGAAGCGCGTCGTCGTGGTCGATCAGCTTCCGCGCACCGCGTCGGGCAAGGTCCGCAAGGCCGAGCTGCGGGCACGGTTCTCGGCCGGTGCGCCATGAGCGGGCCAACGCCGCCGCCGCTTCAGTTCCTCGCGACGATCGAGGTCGATGTGGGCGAGCCCATCACGGTCGGGCCGACGGACGGCGGCGTGCGCCGCGTCGTGCCGATCCTCGGTGGACGAGTCTCCGGACCCGGGCTGTCGGGCGTCGTCCTGCCATTGGGAGAGGACTTCCAGCTGCTGCGCTCGGACACCGTCAGCGAACTGCACGCCCGGTACCTGATCCAGGCGGATGACGGCGAGCGTGTCACCGTCGACAACCGAGCGCTTCGCGTGGCGGAGGCCGACGTCCTCGCACGGCTCAATCGCGGCGAAGAGGTCGACCCGGGCGAGGTGTACTTCCGGTGCACGCCCCGGCTCGAGGCATCCGGCCGTTGGTCATGGCTGTCGGAGAGGATCATCGTCGGCATGGGGGAGCGGCGCCCCCGGTCGGTCCTCATCCATCTCTACGTCGTCGAATGATGCACACCTACGACGCGCGGCGCTGGGTGCCATCGGCGGTCAACGCGGTGAACTGCCGGGTGGATGCCTCGTCCAGGGCGTTTCGCGCGGCCCAGTAGACCTCGTACGAACGATCCGCCGGCCAGTCGTCGTCCATGAACGCCCGAGGAAGCCGCGGGTCGGTTCCCAGGAGTGCGAGCCAGTCGGCGACGAGCATCGCCCGTGCGGAGAGCGGGCTGCCCGCCTCCGCGGCGGTGGACGCGGCGCTCCACGTGTCGATGAAGGCCAGGTGCTCGTCGCGGATCTTCTCGATGTCCCACGCGGCGCGCACATTGTCGGCCATGGCGTATCCGGGTAGCTCCCGCGCGTGGAAGGCGGTGATGGCTGCGGCGGGCAGGTCGGCGCGCAGCGGCTCGAGCGCTGCGTCGAGATCCACCTCGCCGGGCGCCAGCCAGAGGCCGTCCCGCAGGGGTGCGAAGCCCTCCCATGTCAGGGCGGAGCGAAGGCGGTGCCGCAGGGTCCGCTGATCCTCCGGCACCGTGAAGGTGACCAGGGTCCAGCCGGTGCCGTGCGGCTGGAAAGGGTGCGGGCCCCTCACCCGTTCGGTCGCCTCGCGGAGCACCGCGCCACCCTCCTCGGTCAGGGAGAAGAGGATCTCGCGGCCGCGGCGCTCGCGGGTGAGGAGGCCCCGCTGCACCATCCGGTCCAGCGTCGCCCGTGTCGCGGGCGCCGCGACGCCCGCCCCCTCGAGCACCTCGATGAGAGAGCTTGCCCGCAGCGGCGGCACGTCCTGATCGACCACGTGCTCGCCGAAGAAGGCGAGCAGCAGCTGCTTGGGCTGGCGGCTGCGCATGCTCTTCCCCTTCTCGGCCGGTGCGATGCTCACGCGACCGGCCGTACGGCCTCCCCGCGCTTCGCCCGCTGGATCTGCTCGTACACATGGGTGCGCAGTTCTGTGAAGCGGGGCAGCGCGCGCGTCGTGATCTGGTCGCGCGCGGGGGAGAGATCGATGGACAGGTCTTCCTGCACCCAGGTCGGCGACTTGGAGAGCACGATGACGCGCTCGCCAAGATACACGGACTCGTCGATGTCGTGCGTCACGAACAGGATCGACATCCCGCGCTCGAGGTGGAGTCGCCGGACGAGGTCCTCGAGATCAGCCCGTGTCTGCGCATCCACGGCGGCGAAGGGCTCGTCCATGATGAGCACCTCGGGCTGGTAGGCAACCGCACGCGCGATCGCGACGCGCTGCTGCATCCCGCCCGAGAGCTGCCACGGGTAGCTCCGGGCGGCGTGGTCCAGCCCGACGGCGGTGAGGGCGTCGTCGATCAGACGATCGCGCTCGGCTGCGGCGAGGTTCTTGTGCTTCAGCGGAAGCTCGACGTTGCCACGCACCGTCAGCCAGGGGTAGAGGCTGCGGCCGTACTCCTGGAACACCAGCGCCATGTTGGGCGGAGGTCCGGTGACCCGCTTTCCGTCGAGGTCCACGGTTCCCTGGGTGGGGCGGAGGAGGCCGGCGATGCACTTGAGAAGCGTCGTCTTGCCGCATCCCGATGGCCCGACGATGCAGACGAGCTCGCCGGAGCCCATCTCGAAGCTGATGTCGCCGATGGCCTCGACGTCGCCTGTCGTGGATTCGTAGACCTTCTTCAGATGCTCGACCTTGAGCAGGGTCTCAGGCACGTTCGACCTCCTTGATTCCGTGGTACCAGCGCAGCACGCGCTTCTCGACGATGCCGAACAGTGCGGCGAGCAGGATTCCGATCAGGCCGAGCAGCAGGATGCCGCTCCACATCTCGGCGATCAGGTAGTTGCGCTGGAAGTAGACGATCCGGTATCCGAGCCCGGACGACGATGCGAACATCTCCGAGATCACCATCAGGATGAGCGCGACCGACATGGTCTGGCGCACTCCCGCCATGATCCGTGGGCTGGCCGAGGGCAGCACGAGGTAGCGCAGCCTCTCCCCACGAGTGAGGGCGAAGGAGCGGGCGGTCTCGGTCATGACGCTGTCGGTCGACCTGACGCCCTCGATGGTGTTCAGCAGCACCGGCCACACGGCGCCGAAGACGATCACCGCGACCTTCATCGCATCGGTGATGCCCATCAGCAGCATCACGATCGGGATGAGAACCGGCGGCGGGATGGCGCGGAAGAACTCCAGGAGGGGCTCCAGCAGTTCACGCAGCCACCGGTTCAGGCCGATCAGAGTGCCCGCGACGATGCCGATCGCGATCGAGAGGACGATGCCCAGCGCCAGACGGCCGAGGCTCGGCAGCACGTCGGTGAGGAAGGCGGGTCCCACCCAAGTGTCGATGAACGCCTGCAGGATGACCAGCGGCGGTGGGAAGAACTTCGCAGGGGCGACGGTCGCCCACACCCCCCACAGCACGAGGAGCAGGAACGGCAGCCCGATCGCGTAGGCGATGTTCTCGCCGGCGCGCCTCCTCGCCTGCGAGCGCTGCGGCGGCACGCGGACGGTGCTGGTGTAGAGGGTCACAGCAGTTCCTCCCCCCGCACCGACTGGTGCCACGCGAGCGATTTCCGCTCGATCAGGCGGAAGACCAGGTTGATCGCGAGTCCCAGGAGTCCTGTGACGACGACGAGCGAGTACACACCGACCCAGTCTCCGGCCGCCTGGTAGAAGACGATCGCCCTGCCCAGCCCCGGTGTGCCGATCACCATCTCGGCGGTGATGGCGAGGATGAGGGCGACGGATGCCGCGAGCCTCAGCCCCGTCATCAGGTAGGGGAGTGTGGTGGGAAGGATCAGGTACCGCACCCGTTCGGCGCGGGTGAGCCCGAATGCGCGCGCCGTGTCGCGGGCCACGGCATCCACGTCTGCGACGCCGTAGAGCACCTGCACGAAGACCTGCCAGAAGCTCGCGAAGACGATGATGACGAGCGCCGCCTGCAGCTGGATGCCGTAGAGGAGCACGGCGAGCGGGATCAGGGCGACGGACGGGATCGGCCGCAGGAACTCGACGGTCGTGTGGGTGGCTCGCCGGAGGAACGGGACGAGCCCGATGATCGTGCCCAGCACAGTGGCTGCGACCGTCGCGATGAGCAGACCCAGGAACCACGCGGTCATCGTGCGACCGACGTTGCGCCAGAACTCCAGATCCCGGAACTCCGCGACCATGCGCGCCAGGGTCTCCGTCGCGTACGGCAGGTACTGGGGGCTGACGATCCCGAGCGTGGGGATGAGCTGCCAGAGGATCAGAAAGCCCAGGATGCCGCCGGCGCCCAGCGCGAACGTGCGCGCCGTGTGAGCGGACCGCCTGGTTCGGCGGACGGCGGCGACCGCGGGGGCGTCGGTGGTGGCCATGGAGCTACTGCTGCTGGATCAGCGTGTCGAGGTCCGGCTCCTCGGTGAGCACGCCGAACTGCATGGCGAGCGCGACGAGCTGTTCGATGGCGTCGACATCCACCTCGGACGTGAAGTTCGGAAGGGTGATCCCTGCTGCCGCTTCCTCAGGGATGCCGAGGTTCTCCACGATCGCCGCCCGGACGGCGTCTTCGTTGGCCGCGGCCCAGTCGAGAGCCTCGGCCATCGCGTCGGCGAACTCGGAGACGAGTTCCGGCTCGGTGTCCAGCAGCTCCTGGGTGGTGATGTCGACGAGCAGCGGCAGGCCGGGGATCGTCGCCTGGTACGGGTGCACGACGAGGTTGCCGCCGGCGCCGACGATCTGAGACATGAACGGGTCGGGAACCCACGCGGCATCGATGTTGCCGGCGTCGAGCTGCGCCTGTGCGTCGGGGAACGCGACCTCGACGAACTCGATCGTCGAGGGGTCGCCGCCGTCGTCCTCGACCGCCTTCATGATGGTCACATCGCCCGCGGCGCCGAGGCTGTTGACCGACACGCGCTTGCCCTCGAGATCCTTGGGCGTCGTGATGCCGGAGTCCGCCAGCGAGACGACCGCGTTGACGTCCTTGCCCTCCTCGAGCGAGCTGGCGTAGTTGCCGATCACGACGACGCCGAGATCCTGCAGATCGGCCCGGATGGGGCCGAACGGCTGGCCGATGGCGAACTGGATGTCGCCGCTGAGGAGTGCGGGAATCGCCTGCGCACCACCCTGGGCCGGCACGATCTCGACCTCGAAGCCGTGCTCCTCGAAGATGCCCTCATCGATCGCGCCCCACAGTGCCCCGGTCTCGGCGATGGGCAGGGCGGCCACGCGGACCGCGGTCAGTTCGCCGCCTTCCGCATCGTTCTCCGTCGGAGCGGATGACGGAGCGGCACCGGAATCGGTGCATCCGGCGAGCGCGAGTGCGGCGGCGGCCAGCAGGCCGAGCGCGGCGAGCCTCTTCTTCATGAACGGGCCTCTCTGTGGTGTCGGGAGCGTCTCGCGACGAGGGGGAGGTGCCCGCGGCATCCGGTCTCACGTCGTCGTGGTGACACTGCAATGGTCGATCACGTCACGCTGATTGTCAAGGATTTGGTGACGGGCGTCACAAATCGGTTGAGTAACGGAGCGGAGCGGGCTACCGTAGCCGCATCGGCGAGCAACGGTGCGCGCCGTCGTCACAACCCGCGTGCGCACGTCGCCTCGCCGGCGCGGCAAGGAGAGGATCGACAATGTCCGTCGTAATCAGGTGCCTTCCGTTCATCACGAGCAGGGGAGATCGGCGATGACGCGCTGGGGCCGCGGCCGGAGCGCTCTCGTCTCCGCGCTCGCCACCGGTGCGCTGCTCATGAGCGCCGCCATCGCTCCCGTCTCGGCCGCGGAGCAATCCTCCGATCCGCCGCAGCTCACGGCGGCCCAGCCCGGCACGCTCGCCGAATGCGAGGGGCTCGCGGAGTTCGCGTATCCGAGCACGGTGATCGACGGTGCGGAGGTCGTGCCCGCCGGCTCCGTCAACGGCGTGGAAGTGGGGGAGCACTGCCTGGTCACCGGACGCATGAACGAGCGGGTGAGCGACGTCGACGGTGCGACGTACGCGATCGGGTTCGAGATGCGCCTTCCTGTGGCCTGGAGCGGGCGCTTCCTCTATCAGGCGAACGGGGGCCTGGACGGAGCGGTCGTTCCGGCGCTCGGAGGCACCGGGGGCGGCGAGAGCGGATTGCAGATGGGGTTCGCCGTCATCAGTTCGGATGCCGGGCACTCCGGCAGCCAGGGCCCCGTGTTCGGGCTCGATCCGCAAGCCCGGCTCGACTACGGCTACCAAGCCGTCGGCACGCTCACGCCGATGGCGAAAGCGCTCATCGAGGCGGGATACGGCCGTGGCCCCGATCGCTCGTACATGACCGGCGGGTCCAACGGCGGGCGGCACACAATGGTCGGAGCGGCGCGATACGCCGATCAGTACGACGGGTTCCTCCCCATCGCGCCCGGCTTCAACCTTCCCCAGGCGGCCGTGGCGCAGATCTGGGGAGCGCAGCGGTACGCGACAGTGGCCACCGACCCGGCGGACATCTCGACGGCGTTGACCCCGGCGGAACGCGCCGTCATCGCGGCGTCGGTCCTGGCGCGCTGCGATGCGCTCGACGGACTGGCCGACGGGATGGTACAGGCCAGCGCGCTCTGCCAGCAGGTCTTCTCGCTGGATCGCGACGTGCCGACGTGCGACGCCGACCGGGATGAAACGTGTCTGACCGTCGAGCAGAAGTCGGTCGTGTCGGACATCTTCGCCGGAGCGCGCACCAGCGACGGTGAGCCGATCTACAGCTCCTTCCCGTTCGACCCGGGCCTCGTCCAGCCGGGATGGGGGTTCTGGGAGTTCACGGCATCGGTGGCACTCGATCCTGGCGCCGTGGGGTATCTCTTCACCACACCGCCGGACGCGCCGCCGCTTGCGTCGCTGCCGGCGTACGCGCTCGGGCTGGACATCGACGCCGCCGCGGCGAGCATCTACCAGTCCAGCGGCATCTACACCGAGAGCGCGATGTCGTACATGACGCCGCCCGATCCCACGAACCTCGAGAGGCTTCGCGATCGCGGCGGCAAGATGATCGTGGTGCACGGCGCCTCGGACGCGGTGTTCTCCGCCGATGACACGGCCGCCTGGTACGACCAGCTCGATGCCCGCAATGACGGCGACGCCGAGCGGTTCGTGCGCTACTTCGAGGTTCCGGGGATGGGCCACGTGCAGGGCGGTCCGGCAACCGATCAGTACGCCGCGCTCGCCGCTCTGGTGGACTGGGTCGAACAGGGCCACGCGCCCGACCGGCTGGTGGCTTCTGTGTCCAGCACCAACGCGGAGGTACCCGCATCGTGGTCGCCGACGAGGACGCGGCCGCTGTGCGTGTACCCGTCGGTCGCGGTGTACAGGGAAGGCGACCGCGAGAGCGCGGACAGCTTCGTGTGCGATCAGCCGGCCACTCCGGTCGGCGTGACCGCGCCGGTGGTATCCGGTCAGCCCGACGTCGGACGCACGCTCTCGGCGACTCCCGGAGAGTGGGCGGGCGAGAACCTCGCGTTCAGCTATCGATGGCTAAGGGACGGTGTCGCCATCCCAGGTGCAACGGCACCGACCTACCTCGTGCGATCGGCTGATCAGGGCAAGGCGCTGACGGTGGAGGTCACCGCCTCCGACGGCTCCGGCACGGCGAACGCGACGAGCGCCGGGGTCACCGTGCGCTGGGTGTCTGCGGCTGTGGTCACCACCACGCCGCTGCTCGTCGCCGCGGCATCTCGACCCGTGACGGTCACTGTGCGCATCCTTCCTCTCCGGGCGGATGCCGAGGGAACGGTCACCGTCACGACGGCCGGGAGGACGTTCACGGGCACGGCTGCCGACGGCAAGGTCGCCATTCCGGTGGGGAAGCTACCCCGCGGAGTGCACGCCATCGTGGCCGTTTACGAGGGGAGCGCAGCGGTCGCACCGACGAAGGGCTACGGGGTGGTGGTCGTCCGCTAGGTCAAACAGAAGAAATGGCCCGGGGACTCGACGCTCGCGTCGGGTTCCCGGGTCAGCGGTGCGCTCGGTGCCCTCGGCTTAGGCGTGGCGGGCGACGACGGCTTCGACGTTCTGCGAGGACAGCACCTGCTGCGTGACCAGAATCGCCGCTCCGAGCACCCCCGCCCGTTCCTTCGCCTTCGTCTGCACCACCTGGAGGTTCTGCGTGGCCGCCGGTATCGAGGTGCGGTACACCACTTCCCGGATGCCGGCCAGAAGGTGGTCACCGGCGGTGGCGACGACGCCGCCGATCACGATGATCGCGGGATTGAGCGTGTTCACCACCATGGCGAGTACCTCTCCGACCTCGCGGCCGGCCTGACGGGTGGCGGCGATCGCGGCGGGGTTGCCCTGTTCGACGAGACGGACGACGTCGAAGCCGTTCGCGGCTTCCAGGTCTTTGGCCCGCAGCTCGGCGGCGATGGCCGTCCCGCTCGCGATGGAGGAGAGCCCGCGTTCGTCGTCGATCGGCCGCACGGAGTCCTTGCTGTGCGGCACGCGCACATGGCCGATGTCGCCCGCGATCCCCTGCGAACCCCTCTGCAGGACCCCGCCCGAGATGATTCCGGCGCCGATCCCCGTCGCGACCTTCACGAAGACCAGGTCGTCGACGTCGGGCCAGCTGAGCGTCCTCTCCCCGAGGGCGAGGACGTTGACGTCGTTGTCGACGTACACCGGCACGGGGAAGCGGCGCTGGACGTACTCCGGGACGTCGAAGCCGTCCCATCCGGGCATGATCGGCGGCTTGACCGGGCGTCCTGTCGAATGCTCGACAGGACCGGGCAGCCCGATTCCCACCCCGTACAGGGGCTTTTGAGGAGCATGCTGCTCGAGAAGCTCGGCTCCGATCTCGAAGACGCGGTCGAGAATCTCGGTCGGTCCCGCAGAGATGGCCATCGGCGTCGAGTGAAGCCCGAGCACCGACGCGGCGAGGTTCGTCACGGCGATCGTCGCATGGGTGGCCCCGAGGTCGACTGCCAGCACCACGCCGGCGTCGGCGTTGAAGGCCAGTCGAGCGGGCCGGCGACCGCCGGACGAGGGGTCGGAGCCGACGGGCACCACGAACCTGCCTTTGAGGAGCGCGTCGACCCTGGACGACACGGCGTTGCGGGACATCCCGGTGATCTCCCCGAGCTCGGCTTTGGTACGTGCCCGGCCGTCCAGGAAGATCTGGAAAAGCTCTCCCGTGCCTATCCCGCCAGATGTCGTCAGCACGGCCTCATCTCGCATTCCGAAAGTCAATCACACGGCCGGAACGGCGACCGCGCGCTGCTGCGTCACGGATTCGTAGGCGGCTTCCACGATCGCGGACAGTGCGAGTCCGAGCTCCAGGTTGCCGTTCCCGCGTTCGCCGGTCTTCATCTGCTCGACCCACTGGCACAGCGCGGGCGACGCGTCCGGCCGCACGTCGACTTCCTGCCACCCCGTCGTTCCCGTCCTCGTGGAGCGCACGCGAAGCCGTGGCCGCTCGTCTGGGCCGTCGCCGCGCGCGGGACCGCCCCCGTTCCGCGCCGCGACCAGCGCACCGATCCCCGGCTCCGAATAGAGGATGCTTCCCTCGGTGCCGTGCACCTCGATCGTGAACGGCGTGATGCGCGTGACCGACGAGGTCTCGGCGATGCCGATCGCCCCGTTCGGGTATGACAGCAGCACCGCGGCGTTGTCTTCGGTGCGCCGTCCGGTGACGTGCCCGAAGGTCCCGACCACGCTCTGCGGCGTGCCGACGATGCGCGCCAGGAGATAGAGGGGATGGCAGAGGTCGATGAGCACTCCGCCCTTGGCCTCGGTGGGATCCCAGAACCGGTCGGGGAGCGTGCCATCAGGTCGGCCGTCGGCGGGAAGGGCGAAGGGATGCCCATCGCGCACCCGTGCGGAGGTCACCTCGCCCACGACCCCGCTTTCGACGAGCTCCGCGATCTGCGTGGTGTACCCGCGGTCCGATCGCCACAGCGAGACGACCAGTGCGACGCCGGCGGCGCGCGCCTCCTGAACGATGGTGGATGCCTCGGCCAGCGACGCGCTGATGACCTTCTCCATGAACACGTGCTTTCCCGCCCGGATGCAGCGCAGGACGACATCCAGGTGCTCGGCCGTGGGGTTGCAGACGATGACGCCGTCGATCTCGGCGTCGTCGAGGATGTCGTCAAGGTCGGAGACGTATGGGATGTCGTGCTGCGCGGCGCCGGCCACCCCTCGCTCCGGATCCTCGTCCCACAGGCACACGAGATCGAGCTCGGGATGCGCCTGGGCATCGCGTGCGTAGTCCGTGCCGTGCAGGTGCCAGAAGCTGACGCTTGCGACCTTCATCATGCGGTGCGTTCCTTCACGTCGACCCAGTTGTTCGAGTGGGCGGCGGCTTCTGCCGCAGCCACGATCTGCTGCACCCGCCACCCGTCGGCGAACCGGGGGAGAACCTGCACGTCGGCGAGAACGGCATCGATGAACTCGGCATCACCGCTCGGCGCCGCAAGATCACCGGGAAGATCGAGTACGGCGAAGTCACCGCCATCGTCCGGGGCGTACCGAAGCTCGGAACCCGCGAAGGTGTGCGTCAGCTCGAGACGACCGGTCTCACCCTGCAGGTGGACGGTGTTGCGCTGCGCGCCCGCGCCGATGTGCGACAGCACGCTCACCTCGAACGTGGCGTGCGCTCCCGTCTCGAAGACCAGCGCACCGACGCAGGAGTCGTCTGCGGTCGCATACGTCGTGCCGTCGGGGTGCGGGCGGTGGACGAAACCGGCACCGTGTGCCGCCACCGAGCGCACCTCGCCGACGTACCAGCGGGCCAGATCGAAGAGGTAGCAGCCGAGGTCGGAGACGACGCCCCCGCCCCGCGAGGCGTCGAACCGCCAGTTGTATTCGGGCGATCGGAAGAAGCCGTGCGCGAGCGTGAAGTTCGCGGTGCGCACCTCCCCGATCAGTCCCTCGGCGACGAGCTGACGCAGGTGACGGTGATGCGCCGATGTCCGCAGGGCGAAGTAACTCATGTTCACGAGCCCCGACGCGTCCGCGGCATCCATCATCCGACGGGCCGCCTGCGGCGTGCTCGCCAACGGCTTCTCGCAGAGCACGTGGATCCCCGCACCGAACGCCGCGATGGCGATGGGCTCGTGCAGATCATCCGGGGCGACGACGATGAGCGCATCCACTTCACCGGCCCCGATGAGCTCTTCGTACCCGGCGTAGACCTGCGGCACGTGGTGCGTTGCGCCGACGGCCTCTGCGCGCGTGCGATCCCGGCCGGCGATGGCTGTGAGAACGGCTTGCGGGTGCTCCTTGACACGTCTCATGTGCGTCTCGGCGTACGCCGTGGTGCCGATGACGCCGACCCGCAGAGGGCTGCGGGTCGAGCGCGTCCTGGTCGGCATGAGAATCCCTTCTTCGCGATTCGAGTCGGTCGAGCGAAACATCCGTGACCGCGTATGTGCATAAGTCAATGCGTCAAGGACAGCACAATGTCCGACAAAATACAACTTCTGCTTGATAACGGGCAAAAGATGGCGCACCTTCATTCTGTGATCAAGGACGACACCGATTCCCCCGCACCCCGCACCGCCGACGCTGGACAGGCCGCCCGTTCGGTCGAGCTCATTCGCGTCGACCACGTGGGAATCATGGTCGACGAGCTGGACCCCGCCGTGAACTGGTACGTGAACGCGCTCGGGCTCTCCGTGACGGACAGGTGGGAGAACGAGTCCAGCGGGATGGCGTGGGCGCACCTCCAGGCCGGAGGGATCCGGCTCGAGATCGTGCAGCGCCCAGGTCTCGCTTCGCCGACTCCCGGGGCCGCCGGCATCCACCACCTCGCGATCGTCGTCGACGACTGCGCTGCCGCGACCGCGGAGCTGATCGAACGCGGCGGTGACGAGGTCATGCCTGCCTCATACTTCGAGCGCCACGACATGGACTGGTCGTTCGTGCGTGATCCGTTCGGCAACATCCTCGAGATCGTCTCCTACCGATCCACAGACGTCCCTGAATCGCAGGGCGGCGCCGACCGGCGCTGAATCGGCAGTAGCCACTGCCGCACGACAAGCCAGCAGGCTTTCCGCACTGATGCACCAATGAACAAGGAGTGTTCTGACATGACGAAGAAGTCCAGAGGGCTTGTCGCGCTCGTGGCGGCGGTTGCCGCCGCTACCGTGCTCGCCGGATGCGCGGGAGGCGGTGGCGGCGGCGTCGCGGCCAGCCCTTCCGCTTCAGAGTGGGATGGCGCCGCCATCCCTTCGGCCGTGATCTCGCTGGCCGCCCAGACGGCGAGCTTCGACCCGACGGCGACCGTCTCAGCGACCGACCGGGCGGTCAGCGCCCTGATGAACACCTCGCTGTTCGTGGTGACGGCCGACGGCGAGACCGAGCCGGGACTCGCAGAGAGCGTGACGTACAGCGACGACTTCACGTCGGCGACCGTCACTCTCCGGGATGCGAAATTCTCGGACGGCTCCCCGATCACGGCGGAGGATGTCGCGGCCACCATCAACCGGCACAAAGCCGTCGAGGGCAGCCGGATCGCCTCGACGACGAATCGAATCAGCACCGTGACGGCGACCGATGAGTCGACCGTGGAGTTCACCTTCCCCTCGCCGTACCCGTCGTTCGAGGGGCAGGCCGGTCTGCTGGCGATCTTCCCTGCTTCCGCCATGGCTGACGCCGACACCTACTTCCAGGCGCCGACGGTCACGTCCGGTCAGTACACGATCGAGGAGGGCTGGGCATCGAGCAAGCTCGAACTGACGGCGAACCCGAACTTCTGGGGTGAGGCTCCTGCCGTGGAGCAGGTGACGTTCGAGATCATCCCCGACGGCAACTCGGCGCTGAGCCAGCTGCAGTCCGGTCAGGTCGACTTCGCGGGCGATCTCGCGCCCAACTTCATCACTCAAGTCGCCGGCGACGCCGGTCCGCAGGTGCTGATGACCGACGTGTACGGATTCTTCGACCTCCGCCTGCAGAACACCCGCGGACCGTTTGCGGACGCCGATGTGCGCAAAGCAGTGAACGCGGCGATCGACCGGGAGGCGATCGTGTCCTCGATCTGGGGCGAGTACAACACGCCGCAGTCCGGATTCTGGCCCGCGGGGACCGACGCCTACGATGACAGCAAGCCGGTCGCGCAGGATCTCGATGCCGCGAAGGAGTTCCTCAAGGGCACGGAGTGCGAGTCCGGCTGCACGGTCGACATGGTCTATTCCGACCAGGACTTCGCGTTCTCCGGCCAGCTGGCACTGATGGTGCAGCAGCAGCTCGAGGAGATCGGCATGACCGTCGAGCTCGAGAAGGTGGACGGCGCGACTCTCGTCGACCGCCTGTTCGCCGCCGACTACGACATCGTGCCCGGCGCGATGGCGAGCGCCTCCAACACGCCGGATCAGCTCATGGCCAACGCGCTGCTCGGCACCGGTCCCCTCAAGTCGGAGTTCACCGGATACAACTCGGAGGAGATGAATCAGCTCATCGCGCAGGTGAACGCGACCACCGGCGCCGAGCGCCTGGAGGCACAGGCGGCCGTCGAGGAGCAGTTCTCCGAGGACCAGCCGTTCGTGACGCTCGCCCCGTGGGTTCGCGGCAGTGTCTCGACACTTCCCGACGGCGTGTTCACGCTCGTGCAGTCGATGGCACGGATGGAGTCGCAGAACTGATGAACGCACGAGCAGTCACGACCCGGATCGGACGGATGACCGGTCAGGCTCTTCTGACCATCGCTGTTGTCGTCGTCCTGGTGTTCCTGCTCGTGCGACTCATCCCCGGCGACCCGGTGAGGGTGATCCTCGGATCGGAGTATTCGCCCGAGGAGGCCGCGGAGCTCGCCAGCCAGCTCAACCTCGACAAGTCGGTCCCGGAGCAGTTCCTCCTCTACGTGGGTGGGCTGTTCCGGGGCGACCTGGGGGAGTCGACGTCCCAGCCGGGTCGCTCGGTCGCCGACATCATCGGCGACGCGCTCCCCGCCACCGCCGCCATCGCCCTCGCCGGGATCGTCATCGGCGTGACGGTCGGCATCATCCTCGGGCTGCTCGCCGCCCTCACCCGGCGGCGCGGGGTCGACCTGGCGGTGCGGACGTCCAGCATGATCACGTTCTCCACGCCCGCGTTCCTCGTGGGACTGCTCCTGATCCTCGTCTTCTCGCTGACGCTCGGCTGGCTGCCGGCCGGCGGATGGCCGGGGACCTGGCCGGAGAACTTCGCATATCTCATCCTCCCCGGGGTCGCACTGTCCACGACCATGTCGACGCTCGTCACCAGGACCGTTCGTCAGTCGGCGATCGACTCCCAAGGACAGCAGTACATGGAGGCCGCATTCATGCGCGGTCTGCCGGCACGCGTGCTCACGATGAAGCACACGCTTCCCAACAGCCTGCTCCCCGTGCTGACCCTCATCGGCATCAGCTTCGCCACCCTGCTGACCGGAGCCATCATCGTCGAGTCGGTCTTCGGCATCCCCGGCCTCGGATCGGAGATGAGCCAGGCCGTCTCCCGACGCGACTACCCGGTCATCCAGGGCATTGCACTCGTCTCCGCCATCGTCGTCGTGATCAGCGGCTATGTGGTGGAGATCGCCTACACATTCGTCGACCCGCGAGCGAGGACCCTGTGACCGACCGCAAAGTAATCGACCCCATCGTGACCGACCTCGTCGCGACGGACGCTGTCGTCGACCGCCGGGTCTGGGCGCTGGGATGGCTCCGTGCCGTCGTCGGTGCGCCGGCCAGCCGGATCGTGGGCGCCACGGTGTTCGGCATCATCGTGCTGGCCTGCATCTTCGTCCCGCTCTTCTACCCGTACGGTCCCGACGACTTCGTCGCGGCTCCGTTCCAGGCGCCGAACCTGGCCTTCCCGTTCGGCACGGACGCCGTCGGCAGGGACGTCTTCCTCCGTACTCTGGTGGGCGGTCGCGTCGACCTCTCGGCAGCCGTCATCGTCACGATCTTCGCCCTCGTCGTGGGAACACTCCTCGGAACGCTGGCCGGTTCCGGTGCCCGATGGATCGACTCGCTGATCATGCGCATCGTGGATGCCGTGATCGCCTTCCCCCTCGTCATCCTGCTGCTCGCGCTCGTGGTGCTGATCGGGCCGGACACGTCCTGGGGACCAGCGCCTCCGGGCCTTCCGGCGGCCATGATCGCCCTGATGTGCGTCATGTGGTCCGGCTACGCGCGGGTCGCCCGAGGACAGGCGCTCGCGCTCCGCGACTCGGACTTCGTGCTCGCCACCCGGGTCGCGGGGATCTCGAACACCCGCATCGTGACCCGCCACATCGTGCCTGGCGTGAGCCGGATCACCGTCGCTCTCGCGGTCAGCGACATCGTCATGGTCGTCGTCATCCTCTCGTCCCTTCCCTTCCTCGGGGCGGGCGTCCAGCCGCCGGCTGCCGAGTGGGGAAGCATCATGTACGAGGGACGCGCCTTCCTTCGGCAGGCGTGGTGGATCACGATCCTGCCGGGCGTCGTGCTCGCGCTCACGGGCCTGTCCCTGAGCTTCGTCGCAGACTCCCTGCTCGACTCCAGGAGGAACAAGTGAGCGCCGTGAACCTGCTGTCCCTGAACGACATCTCCGTCGAGCTGGGCGGACGCGCCGTGGTGCGCAATGTGACCCTCGACGTCGCCCGCGGCGAGTCGCTCGCGCTGGTCGGCGAATCGGGATCCGGCAAGACGGTCACCGCGCGCGTCATCACGGGCCTCATCGATCGGATCGGCGGCACGGTAACCTCCGGCGAACTGCGATTCGACGGGCAGCCCATCGCGCAGGGCGACCCCGCGTGGCAGAAGCTCCGGGGCAGACGGATCGCGCTCGTGCCGCAGGCCTCGCTCTCCAGCCTCGACCCCGTCGTGCGCATCGGCAACCAGATCGCAGAGGCCGTTCGCGCCCTCGACCCCGGCGCGAACGTCGGCGCCCGCTCTCGCGAGCTGCTGGAGCACGTCCACATGCCGCGCATCGAGAACGTGCTCAAGTCGTACCCCCACGAGCTGTCGGGCGGGATGCGCCAGCGCGTCATGATCGCGCTCGCGCTCGCCGGCCGGCCGGAGCTGATGGTCGCCGACGAGCCGACCACAGCGCTCGATGTCACCGTGCAGGCGAACATCCTCAAGCTGCTCGGGGAGCTGCGCAGGGAAACCGGGATGTCGCTCCTCATGATCGCCCACGACCTCGCCGTCGTGGGCATGGTCTCCGAGCGCGTCGCGGTGATGCGCGACGGCGAGATCCTCGAGACGGGCAGCACGCACGACGTGCTCACGGCGCCGAAGCACCCCTACACCAAGGCGCTGCTGGCCGCCCGCCCCGAGACGTCCGCCCCGGGTGCGCCGCTTGCGGTTCTGAACCGATCTACGGGCGAGCTGCGCGCCCCGGATGCCGCCATTCCGGTGCAGACGGATGCCCGCACCATCGTGTCGCTCACCGACGTGTCCGTCACCTTCCGGCACGCCAAGGCACCGGCGGTGGCGCCGATGTCCATGGAGATCAAGGCAGGTGACTCGATCGGGATCGTGGGGGAGAGCGGCAGTGGGAAGACGACGCTCGGCCGCATGATCGTCGGAGCGCTCTCGCCGACGACGGGATCCGTCCTCGTGAACGGGCGGTCGTGGGGCGGGCGGCGGGCGATCGGCAAGACCCGCCGGGAAGTGCAGATGATCTTCCAGGATCCGTTCGGGTCCCTGACACCGTGGCGCACGCCGCGGCAGACGGTCGCCGAGGTTCTGCAAAGATGGCACCCGATGACCCAGAAGGCCGCGGCCGCCGCGGCCGGTGAACTTCTCGACGAGGTCGGTCTGCCGCTGCAGGCCATGGATCGCAGGCCCTCCGGACTGAGCGGCGGCCAGTGCCAGAGGGTCGGCATCGCCCGGGCCCTCGCCAGCGAGCCGAGACTCCTTGTGGCCGACGAGCCGACCTCCGCCCTCGACATCTCGGCGCAGGCTCAGATCCTCAACCTGCTGATGCGTCTGCGGGCGTCGCACGGGCTCGCCCTCGTGCTCATCTCGCACGATCTCAGCGTCATCCGGCATATGACGTCCGACGCTCTCGTCATGCGCCACGGCGAGGTCGTCGAGGCGGGGTCTTCGGAGGCGCTGTTCACCGCGCCCGAGCACCCCTACACGAGAGACCTGGTCGCCGCCACACCCACCTTGCCGAAGTCGAGAGGATGACGGCGGGCGGGCGATGACGGAGGGCGCGAACCCCCGACGGGTGACCGCCCCCCTGACCCTGGCGCTCGGGGTGATGGCTGCAACGGGCCCGCTCAGCCTCGACGCCTATCTCCCGGCGCTGCCCACGATGGCGACGGAGTTCGGAGTCTCGCCGCAGGTCATCCAGCTGTCTCTGTCCGCGTGTCTGCTGGGCCTCGGGGTGGGGCAGCTGTTCGCCGGCCCGCTCGGAGATCGTTTCGGGCGCCGCATCCCCATGGTGATCGGCGCGGCACTCTATGTGCTGGCCTCGCTCGGATGCGCCCTCGCCCCCGACGCGGTGTGGCTGATCGCATTCCGGGCGATCCAGGGCCTGGCGGGTGCGGTCGGTCTCGTGCTCTCCCGGGCGGTCGTGCGCGACATCACGAGCGGCAACACCGCCACGAGGCTCTACTCGCAGATGGCCGCGGTTTCCGGGGCCGCGCCCGTCGTGGCCCCGGTGGCGGGTGCCCTCCTGATCGGGGCGGCGGGATGGCGAGCGGTGTTCGTGGCGCTGGCCCTTCTCGGCATCGGGATGATGCTCCTCGCCCAGTTCGTCATCCGAGAGACGCATCCACGGAACGCACGTACGTCCGCCGCGGTGATACCCGTCCTGCACTCGTACGGGCACCTGCTGCGTGACCGCACGTTCCTGGGCTATATGGTCGTGGTGCTCTTCACGGCCGCGATCCTCTTCTCCTACATCTCCAGCGCTCCCTTCGTGCTGCAGAACGTCTTCGGCCTCACCGAGCTCGGTTTCGCGCTGTGCTTCGCGGCGGTGGGCGGCGGACTCGTCGTGGTCAGCCTGCTCAATGCCCGCCTGGTCCGGCGCCACGGTGCGCGTGTCACGCTTCCCATAGCGTCCGCCGTGCAGCTGCTCGGCATCATCGCACTCGGCGCCCTGATCGTGGTGAGGATGACACAAGGCTGGAGCTCCATCCCGCTGCTCGTCGTCTGTCTCCTCTGGGCGGTGACGCCATGCGGGGCCATCACGCCCACGTGCGTGTCGCTCGCGATGGCCCGGGGCGGGAACCGAGCCGGATCCGCGTCCGCCCTGCTCGGCACGAGCATGTTCTTGGTCGGCGGGCTGGTGAGCCCGATCTCGGGAGGTGTCGCCCCGGCGATCGCGATGGTCGTCCTGATGCTGATCGCCTGCTGCGCCGGACTCGTCGGCATCCTCGTGGTGACCCGCCGCGGGGCGGACCCGGAGAGCTCCACAGCGGACTGAGACGGGGCCACCGGCACAGCCGCTTCCCGAGCGCGTGGGCCGGTCAGGATCCCCAAGCGGACAGTTCCGTCGGACGCCGTTACTCGCGTCGGTGGTGTGAACGATTCGCCGATGGGCGATGACTGTGCGGGAAACGTCCGATCCAGTGCCGATCGAGTGTGCGTGCCGGGCGGGGACACCCGGCCGGTGTTCACTTCAGCTGCCGGGCGCGTGCGTCACTCAGCGCCTCCGCGGCGATGACGAGCCCCAGGTGGCTGAAGGCTTGCGGAAAGTTTCCGAGGAGCTCGCCTGTCTCGCTGTCGACCTGTTCCGCGAGCAGACCGAGGTCGTTCGCATAGCCTGCCCCTCGGATCAACACGCCCTGCGCTTCCTCCGTTCGACCGACCGTCGCGAGCGCTTCCGCGAGCCAGAACGTGCAGAGCAGGAAGCTCCCTTCCTCGCCGGCAAGTCCGTCATCCGCGGTGTATCGGCGGACGAGACCGCGCTCGTCGACGAGTTCGCCCATGATCCTCTCGAGAGTTGCCGCGAACTTCGGGTCGTCAGGCGGGAGGAACCCGGTCAGCACTAGCAGGAGAGCTGATCCGTCGAGTTCCCGGCTCCCGAAACTCTGGGTATAGGCGCCCTCAGCTGCATTCCAGCCCTCGGCGACGATCGCGTGCCGGATCTCGTCCCGCACCCTCGCCCATCGCTCGAGACGGTCGGTTGCGCCGAGCATGTCGGCGAGCGCGATGCCACGGTCCAGGGCCACCCAGCACATCAGCGTGCTGTGGAGGTAGCGGCGCTGCGGCCCGCGGATCTCCCAGATTCCGAAGTCGGGCGTCTGCCATCCTTCGGCGGCGGCTTCCACGGCGGCGATGAGCAGCTCGCGACTGGGCTCCGCCAGGTCGGGGAGCTGGTTGCGGAGGGTGTAGGCCGCGTCGAGGAGGGCCCCGTAGATGTCTTGCTGGCGTTGCGCCCATGCGCCGTTTCCGGTGCGCACTGGCGCGCTGTCCCGCCATCCGCGCAGTTGAGGGTGCGACCGCTCTGTCAAGTCGCGTTCACCGCCGATGCCGAACATGATCTGCATGGGCAGCCCCCGCTGGAGCTGGGTCGAGGTGGCCCTCGCGAGGAAGGCGAAGAATTTGGAGGCCTCCTCCGGGCATGCCGCGATGAACAGCCCACGCATGGTGAGGCTGGCGTCGCGCACCCACGTGTACCGGTAGTCCCAGGTGCGCGCTGTGCCGATGCCTTCGGGGAGGCTCGTAGTCCCGGCGGCGAGAATGGCACCGCTGCGGGCGTAGGTGAGACCCTGGAGGATGACGCCGCTGCGATGAACGAGTTCTCTGAGCGGTCCCTCGTATCGCTGGTGCAGGTTCGACCAGCTCTCCCACGCCGCCTGGGTGTTCTCGATCCTCCGAATGACCTGTCGCTGACCGAGGGGTGCCGGTGGGGTATCCCATGCGTCGGACTGCTCGAGTGCGAGAGTCAGATGGTCTCCGGCAGCGAGCGCGATCGTCCCGGAAGCGCCCACCACGCCCGTGGAGAGCGGGGCCTCAATGGAGAGCAGCAGCTGCGTCGCACCGCCCAACGCGAGGAACCCTCCAGCAACGGGTCCGAGACGCGGATGGATCAGACCGAACTCGGGACGCGGACACCACTCGACCAGAACCTCCACCTCACCGCTGACGCACTCGGCGTCTCGGAGCAGAATGCTCGGCGCATTCAGGCCGAGGTCATGCCCTCGCTCGTTCTCGCCGAGGCTCAGCGCGTCACGCACCCTCAACTCACCGGCAGCGGATGTCCAGGTGGTTTCGAGCACCAGACTCTGCGGCAGGTAGCGGCGCTCCGCCGTTGCGCGTGGGTCCGCGGGCCGGAGAGCCAGGTAGCCGGCATCCTCATCCAGCAGGCGGGCATGGGCGGGAGTGCTGTCGAAACGGGGAAGGCACAGCCAGTCCACGCATCCATCCCGACTGACCAGCGCACTCGTACGGGAATTCGACAAGAATGCGTACTCGGCGATAGGCGTCTGACTCATCGGTGGCCGCCTCCCGTCAGCGTGCGTCTGCAAGGGTGAATGCGAGCGAGAGGTTCCTGCTCGCCTTCGAGGAAGCGATCGACTGCCTCCTAGCGGTCGCAATCGGAGATTCTCCGGGGTCCGCCAGGCCGAACCTCGTCTCGGTGAGCTAGCCCCGAGTGCCCTGCGACGTGTCCTGGGTCGCACTCCGCCTCGCGGCCCAGCGTGCCTGCTCTGCCCTACGAGGTCAAGTTACGGATCGATGACGTCGAGGCGCCGTGCGGTCATCTCAGAGGGTTGATGCGAGTCCCGTGCCGCTCATCGCCGCAGTGTCTGGGCGGGACTCTCGCCGTACCGCGCTCGGTAGTCGACCGAGAAGCGTCCGAGGTGACCGAATCCGCACCGCTGGGCGATCGAGGTGACCGATTCATGGGTCTGGTCGGATGCCGCGAGGAGCTCGTGAGCGCGACGGTATCTCGCATCGCGCAGCAGCGCGGACGGAGTCGTTCCCGCCGCCGCGCGGACGTGCTCCTGTAACGTGCGCAACGGAACGCCGATCGCTGCTGTGGCATCCATCACGCCCGCTTCGGTATACGCCGCGTCGTCCAGAAGGGCCAGGTAACGGCGATAGATGCTGTCGCCGTGCACGACCGTCGATGCCGTGGCCCACGCCTTCGGACGGCCACCGAGCGAGTGCTCGATCGACTGGAGCAGGCGGATGATCATGAGTTCGGCCGCGAGCTTGCCGGCATAGTCGTCAGTGCCGACAGGCTGCTGAAGTGTGTCGTGGAGCTCGACGACGGCGCGGAGGAATCGGAGGCTGTCGATCGTGTCGAGGTTCAATTGCGGGGCGACCGTCAGCTGCGGCGGTTCGGCCAGCCCGTACATCGCAGCGGCGACACGGACCAGCTCGTCGCGTCCCACGTAGACGATCAGGTGCGGGGTGCCGGCGTCCCAGCGCAACACGAAGTCCCGGTCGATGGGAGGCACGGTCGCAACGTGGCGGGAGGATTCGACTTCGACGCGCCCCGCACTCATGGTCGCCCGGCCCGTCAGCGGAATCTGCACCAGGTGGAAGTCGTTCAGACCCACCGGGGAGATTTGCACGGGTCCGCCATAGTCGAGGAATTCGATACCGGTCGTCGCCAGGTGTGCTGATCGCAGTCGAAGGTGCACGGGATCCCGCCCGAGTGGCCTCAGGACGTGGGTGCAGAACAGGTCCGAGATCGTCGCCTGGGCGTCGTCCACATCATCCCGCGCGACCGTATCCCGAGACGAGAGCACGTCATCGGCTTGTGGCAATTCGATTCGAGCGGGCGTGCTCATGGCGGGTCGCCTCCTTGCGCGAACTCGATCCGCGTCGGATGGACAGATCCTGCGTCGTGCGGATAGCAGGGCGCACCGTCATCGGAGTTGACTCCAGTTACGCAGTCGCATCGACGGTGCCACTGTACGCCGGGGTCCGCAGAGTCGCACTACGGCATATCCGCTCCTTCCGGCCGAAGCAGGACGAGGAGCATCACACCGAAAGGCAGCTCCACGCATGTCACATCGATACGTCACCATCGTCGGCGCCGGCCAGTCCGGCCTTCAGCTCGGGCTCGGTCTCCTCGATAACGGATATCAGGTTCGGATCATCTCGGATCGGACGCCGGGCGAGATCCGGTCTGGCTCGGTCGCCTCCAGTCAGTGCATGTTCGCCTCGGCGCTCGGCTACGAGCGCGATGTGGGCATCGACATGTGGAACGCCGCTCCCTGGGTGGAGGGGATCGGATTCGCGGTTCCTGATCCGGCTGCACCGGGGGAGAAGCTGTTCAGCTGGGCCGCCCGCCTCGACCGCCCGGCGCAGTCGATCGACCAGCGCGTGAAGTTTCCCGCCTTGATCGAGCTGTTCACCCGTCGCGGCGGCGAAGTCGTCTACGAACAGGCTGGGATCGCCGAACTGGAACGCTACACCCAGGAGTCGGAGCTCGTCATCGTCGCGGCCGGCAAGGGTGAGATCGCGCGTCTCTTCGAGCGTGACGCACAGCGCAGCACGTACGACGCGCCGCAGCGTGCCCTCGCCCTCACGTATGTGCACGGCCTGACGCCGACGCCCGACTTCTCGCGGGTCAGCTTCAACCTGATCCCCGGTGTGGGCGAGTTCTTCTCGTTCCCGGCTCTGACGATCACAGGGGCGTGCGACATCTTCGTGTTCGAGGGCGTCCCCGGCGGCCCTCTCGATCGGTGGGCCGGTCTGACACCTGAGCAGCACCTCGAGGCATCCCTCGACGTCCTACGCACCTTCCTCCCGTGGGAGGCCGAGCGTGCGGCAGACGTGACGCTCACCGACGATCGCGGCGTGCTGCAGGGGCGCTTCGCGCCGACGGTGCGCAAACCCGTCGCGGCGCTGCCTTCGGGTCGCACCGTGCTCGGCATCGGCGACGTCGTCGTCTTGAACGACCCGATCACCGGGCAGGGATCCAACAACGCATCCCGCAGCGCGCAGACGTACCTCGAAGCGATCCTCGATCACGGGGCGCTGCCCTACGACCGGGCATTCCAGCAGGGCGCGTTCGAGCGCTACTGGGCGCGGGTCAAGCCAGTCATCGACTGGACGAACGCGCTCCTCCAGCCGCCGCCACCGCACGCGCTCGGAGTTCTCGGGTCTGCCGCGCGATACCCCGAGATCGCCCATCGTTTCGCCAACGGCTTCGACGACCCCGCAGACTACGGCGACTACTTCCTCGACCCTGAGGGGGCGGATCGGTACCTGGCCGGTATCACCGCTCGCGCGGCATGATGGACGCGCCACGGCGCGTTGCGATCGTCGGGGCGGGCGAGGCCGGGGCGCAGCTTGCGCTCAAGCTGCAGTCGGCCGGCGTTGCGGTCGTCCTCTTCTCTGATCGATCCGCAGAGCAGATCCGCACCGGGTCGATCATGTCGAGCCAGTGCCTGTTCGGCTCAGCGCTCGCCATGCAAGCGGGGCTGAGCGACGCCGCGATCTACGCCGGACCTCGTAGCGTCGCCATCCGTGGTCTCGACGTCGCCCTTCAGGGGACGGCCAACTGGTGGGCGCCGCTGGACCGGCCAGCCCTGTCGATCGATCAGCGGATCAAGGTGAGCGACTGGATCGAACAGTTCACGCTCGCTGGGGGCGACTTCCGCGTCGAGGACATCCGGCCATCCCGGCTCGACGTGCTCGCGGCGTCCTCCGACCTGGTCGTCGTTGCCACCGGCAAAGCCGACCTGTCACAGGTATTCGTCACGGACCGCTCGCGAACCCGCTACGACCGTCCGCAGCGAACATCGGCGGTCACGTATGTGCGCCGCACGGCGGCGAACACGACGGACAGCATCCGGCTGCACATGAGTCCCGGAGTCGGCGAGTTCTTCACATTCCCGGGTGTCACGACGAGCGGCGACTGCCAGATGCTGGTGTTCGAAGGCGTGTCAGGAGGCCCAATGGACGCCTGGGCCAACGTGTCGACACCGGATGCTCACCTCGAGCGCGGCATGGAGCTGCTACGACGGCACTTCCCCGACGAGGCCGAGAGGTTTCACGGCGCCGAGCTCACGGACGCGGGTGCGGTCCTCCGCGGGCGGGTCGCTCCCATCGTTCGCAGGCCGGTCGGCGAGCTTCCCAGCGGAGCGGTGGTGATGGGACTCGGGGACGCGGTGATCCTCAATGATCCGCTGACCGGTCAGGGGTCGAACAACGCGACGATCGCGGCCGAGCACTACTTCGAAGCGATCATCCGTCGTGGCCGGCTTCCTTTCGACCGCTCATGGATGACGGAGACGTTCGAAGAGTATTGGCGGGCGTGGGCGCAATGGTCCACGATCTGGACCAACGACCTGCTGTCCGGCCTCCGCCCCGAGCAGGAGCGGCTGTTCGCTGAGGCCGGTCGGCACCCGTCGCTCGCCGCCGCCATCGCCGCCGGCTTTGACGACCCTCGAACGCTCTTCCCATGGTGGAGCGACGCGCGCGCCGCAGAGGCCTTCGTCGAGGATCGCGCGGCCGACGAAGAGGCCGTGTTCGACCTGCGCGACTTTCGCCGCGCGCTCGGGCAGTTCGCGACAGGGGTGACGGTCGTCACCACACTGAATCCGCACGGCGACAACGTCGGAGTGACGGCGAACTCCTTCGCGTCGGTGTCGATGGACCCCCCACTGGTGCTGTGGTGTCCGGGCAGGCATTTGCGCAGCCTCGGGGACTTCGAGCGCGCGACGCACTACGCGATCAACGTCCTGGCCAGCGACCAGCATCCGCTCTCACGACAGTTCGCCTCAGCGGCCACCGACAAATTCCAAGGAGTGCCGGTAACCGAGGGCATCGCCGGGGTGCCGTTGATCGCCGATGCGATTGCGACGTTCGAGTGCCGCACCGTCGCCCGTCACGACGCTGGAGACCACGTGATCTATATCGGCGAGGTCGAACGCTACTCGTACCGGCCGGACTCCCCGCTTGTGTTTCATGGTGGTGGGTATCGCGACACCGCCCCGCACGCGTCGGCGCTGCCTGCTGAGTAGCGCGGCTACCACGCCCGCGCGCACGAGAAGGTCTGTGCCTTCCGTTGAGGATCCTTGACCGGGCGTACCGCTGAGTGGTGGTCGTCCGTCTCATGACGGCCCCGCACGCGCCTCGACGGTGTGCCGCTGGAGCGGCGCAATCGAGATCACGAGCGGATGCTCGCTGGCGCACTATCCCGACGAATGCGGGAAAGGTATGGTGGCGTCAGGAGTGCCGGGAAGCCTGGTCGGCGGCTGATTGTCGATCGGAGCTCACAGTGCGCGTTCTCATCCTCACCTTCGGTACCCGCGGGGACGTCGATCCCTTCATCGCCCTTGCCGATCGCCTTGCCAGCGACGGCCATTCGGCGGTGCTCGCCGCGCCGGAGCCTTATCGTGGAGCGGTCTCGCCCGCCGTCAGATTCGAGGCGATGGCGACGGAGATGCATCGCGTCATGCGCGCGGGGATGGCCGATCTCGGTGGCCCTTCTCAGGCGCTGGGGCTGGCGCGTGAGATGTTCGCGGCGATGGATGAGTCGCTGGGTGAGCAGTGGAACATCGCCCAGCGCGTTGATCCGACCGTCATCGTCGGCCACCCGAAAGCGCTCGGTGGCATCCACATCGCGGAGCGGCTGAGTGTGCCGTTCGTTTCATCGCTGCCGCTTCCCTTCCTTACTCCCACGACGGCGTTTCCGATCCCGTTCGTGGCCCGACCGCTTCCCGGACCGGTGAATAGGGCCACTTACCAGTTCAACCGGATCACAGCGCTGGCATACGGAGGCATGGTGAACCGCTTCCGGCAGTCACTGCTCGGATTGCCTCGGATGAGTCGACACAGCGATTATCTCCGCACGCTGGATGGTGACCATGCGTCGGTGCTCTATCCGTTCAGCCGCCATGTCGTCGCCGTCCCGGCCGACTATCCGGCACGCGTGCATGTCACCGGTTACTGGTTCACCGCAACCGCCACGACCTGGACCGCGCCCCCGAGATTGGTGGACTTCCTCGAAAGCGACCAACCTGTGGTGTACGTCGGTTTCGGCAGTATGGGCTTCGGCGCAAAGGCGGCGCAGCGCAGTCGTGTCGTACTCGATGCCTTGCGAAGTGTCGGCGTCCGTGCCGTCGTGGCAACCGGGTGGGGAGGGCTGGCCGCCGAGTCAGGGAACGACATCCTCGTCGTGGATGACGTACCGCACGAGTGGCTCTTTCCCCGTGTCAGCGCGGTCGTCCACCATGGCGGGTCCGGCACCACTGCGGCGGGTCTCCGTTGGGGCCGACCAACCCTCATCTGCCCGATCCTGGGTGACCAGGCTTTCTGGGGACGGCGAGTGAACGAACTCGGTGCTGGACCACGTCCGCTGTCGCTGCGTCGCGCCACGTCATCCTCTCTGGCCGATCGAATCGTCGACCTCACTTCGCACGAGAGCTACCGGACTCAAGCCGCGGTCGTCGAGGACGGCATCCGAGCGGAGGACGGAACCGGTGAGGCAGTGAAGCTCCTGGAGCAGATCGAGTCAGCGTCTTCTTCGCGACGAGTCGCCGCCGCTTCATCGGCGAGCAACGTGCACCTTGGACGTCGGTCATCGGGGCAGGCGCATCGTCGTTCGAGCCCTGCTGTGCGCCGGCGAGACCCCCACACTGACTCCATGGTTCGGCCGCAGCTCTTTTCAACGAGCGCCGGAGTCGTGGAGATCGTGCATCTCCCGGGTGAACGGCCTGGCGTGTTGTTCTTTCCTGGGGGCCATTGCCGTGCGGCGACGGACTGCGGCTGGAGCCTGTACACCGCGCTGGGATACGAGGTGGTCTCGTTCTCGCGCCCGGGATACGGCGGCACTCGTGTCGGTCGACTCACCGCGGCCGAATTCACCCCGCTCGTTGGCGAGGTGTGCGAAGAGCTGGGAATCTCGACCGTCGCGGCGTCAGTGGGGGTGTCGTTCGGGGGCCTGCAGGCGGTGCACGTCGCCGCCGGTCAGGGATCGACCGCGCAACGTCTGATACTCCACAGCTGCGCGCCCTCCAGCCCGCGCTATCCCGACAGTATGCCCGAGGCGCTCCTAGGTCCGGTCCTGTTCTCCCCGGTGCTGGAGGGCGTGGTTTGGCGTGCCGTTCGAGCTTCCATCCGGTCGGATGAGGGGCTGCGCATGATGATGTCTCCGCTGTCGAACCTCCGCGCCAGCGAGTGGTGGGAGCGAATGGATGAGGCGAACAGAGACGAGGCCCGGAATCTGTTCCGGTCGATGGGGTCGGATGCCGGCTTCGTCACTGACCTTCGCCAAGGCCACGCCCGCGAGGCTGAGTTGCGACGGCGAGCGATGTCGCGTGTTCACTGCCCAACGCTGGTGACCGCCTCCAGGCACGATGGTGGAGTGTCTTTCGCTCATGCGGAGGACTTTGCTCGCGTGGTGCCCGACTCCAGTCTGGTAGAGCTCGATTCGCCGACGCACCTCTTCTGGATCGGCAATGCCGGAGTGCAATTGCTCGCGATCATCGCTTCCTTCATGGGAAGGCCGGTCAGCGTCTGACGCGCGCTTCGCGGCGAGGTGCGAGCTTTCTCCTCGGTGTGATCGGCACCTTCGGCGTCTTCTTCGGCATCCTGCTCGCGCTCGTAGCGGTGTCGGTGTACGAGAACTACTCAGCTACCCGGCAGGCGGCCCTCCATGAGGCCGGACAGCTCACCGCGTTCTACCGCGGCACCACGGGCCTGCCCGAAGACGTCGCCTCGCCGATTCAGCAGACGATAGACGAGTACCTGGTTGTCGTCATCGAGCAGGACTGGCCCGATCAGCGTCGGGGATCCCTGCCCGACGCGACCGTGGAGCTCGTTGACGAGATGGAGCGGCAGATCCACGAGTACAAGCCCGCGGACCTGCAGCAGCTCGCGGAGTTCCAGCAGCTTCTGGCCACCTTCGACGATTTCGTGGAAACTCGACGGGAACGCATCGACGCGACCACGCTGGAACTTCCAGGGCTGTTCTGGCTAGCGATCTGGGTCGGTGCCGCCGTGAACGCCGTGCTCATCGGCCTCATCATCGTGAAGAGCCGACGATTGCATCTCCTCATGGCCGGGATGCTGGCGTTGTTCATCGGACTTGTCATGTTCACGACGGCAGACATGGACCGGCCCTACCAGGGTTCCATCTCCGTCGGCCCAGGGGCGTTCGTACGCGTGATGGAACAAATCGAGGACATGCGAACCGAGCCTTGACAAGAACGCCTGACCTTATGGAGACGCCTAGCGCATCCGGGGTGCCGAGCTTTGAGCGGGCGTGAAAGACGATCCCTGGAACACGCTCTCACTTGTTGAGGGAGTCCTCAGTCCCGCGCTCGTGGTCAGCTGGTCTCATGCCATCTGGCCATGCCGCGATGCACACCTTGTTGCCGGACCGATCCGCGAGGATCCACGCGCTGGGCGCCTCAGAGTCATCAACGATTCGGCCGCCGGCTGCGACCGCGGCGTTCATGCGCGCCTCCGCTTCTGTGCGACCGACGGAGACGTCAACATGCATGGCATGGCGCAGCGGCCGCGCGGGATTCAGCTCCTGCATCCAGACGGTGGAGCCATGACCGTTGGGGTCGATGCAGTTGTCCTCTTGCAACGGCTGGTAGCCCAGGACCGCGCGCCAGAACCCGAGATCCGTCTCCTCGGGTTTCGCGGCTATGGCAAGTTGCACCTCCTGCACCGCGCACGTGTCCGCGACGGCGCCGTGCTCCCTTGCCACGCGCGAGATTTCACGCGCTACCTCGATGTGCCGCTCCTCGGTGCCCCAGATCTCGCGCGTGAGCTTGACCGTGAGGCGGTCGGCCGCGACGGTCAGAAGCGTGCGTGATTCCAGCGCAGGAAGCTCCGCGATCGCCGCTGCCAATTGCGCAGCCTGTCGTAGAGAGGGACGTGTGAACACGGCGGTCGGTCCTCCGTGGAGGATCACCCAGTCCTGGAGGTCGTCGGCCGCGAGAAATGCTCGCCATCCCAGTTCGCTCATGATGCGACCCTAGGTGTAGCGGGTCATGACGTTGGTTGCAGTCGGCTGATCGGGGGCTTGCCTCCGAGGGCTGAGTGGCGTCGTCCAGTGTTGTAGTGCTCGAGCCAGGGGTCAGGGGCTGCGGTGCGGTCCGCGTTCGCGGTGAATGGTTGCCGGTAGGCCCACTCGGTCTGCAGGGTCCGGTTGAATCTCTCGACCTTGCCGTTCTGCCAGGGGCAGTGCGGTTTGATGAACTTCTGCCGGATACCGTGCGCGACGCAGACCTCGCGTAGTGACCATCGGTATGCCCAGGCGTTGTCCGTGATCAGCTGCTCGATCCGGGTGATGCCGTGAGCGGCGAAGTAGCCGATCGCGCGTTCGAAGAACGCAGCGCATGTTGGCCCCTTCTCGTCGGGGAGGACCTCGGAGTACGCGAGCCGGGAGTGGTCGTCGACGACGGAGTGGACGTAGTCGTAGCCGATACGCGTGATCGGGCTGTTGCGCCGAGTCTGATGGTTCGTCGAGATCCCGCCGTGCGCACGCCAGCCACCGCCGTCGGGGATCCGCCCTAGCTTCTTCACGTCCATATGCACCAGCTCGCCCGGCCGTTCCCGTTCGTAGCGGACCGTGGTGGCCTTCGATGCGCGGATCCGCTCGCCGGTCATCGGATCCAGCTGAGCCAGGCGGGGCAGGCCCGCGCGGGCGATGATCCGCGACACCGTCCGCGCCGGCACCCCGGTCCGCGCCGCGACCTCGTCACGCCCGATTCGTTCCTTCTTCCGGAGCGCAACTACCACCGCCGCCCTGGCATCGGGAGTGCGGTTGGTGATGCGGTGAGGGCGCGAGGAGCGCTCTTGCAGACCGGCCTCACCTTCTTCGCGGTAGCGGTCCAGCCACCGCTTCACGCAGCGACGAGAAACGCCCATCGCTGCGGCGATATGCGCTTGCTTCCACCCGGCGCGGGCGCGGTGGACGATGAGCAACCTGCCGTGCACGGTCAAGCGGGCGTTACGGTGGGACACGAGAACCTCCGAGTTCGTGAAGACGTCAGACATCTCCACTAAGCCCGGAGGTTCTCCCTTTCACAAGACCCAACCGGGAACCAACCTCATGGCCGGGTACACCTGATATGTAGTGCCTTCTTGTCAAGAGGGCATGGTGAGGCGCCGTCCGGGATGTCCCGGCCGGCGCCTCTTGCTTCGTGATCGGCTGGTTGGTGAGCGTGTCGTTGCGACGCGCGGTCAGTCTGATATTCGCGGGTT
>NZ_JBNCNY010000010.1:135856-175562 GCF_049847225.1 Micromonospora sp. DT81.3 | reverse complement strand
ACGGCTCGAGTTCCAAACCCCGAATGAGATCATCAGATCAGTCCTGTTGCGATGACCGCTTGAATCCGCCGATCCCTATGCGCGCAATGCCCGCGCGAGGGAGGTCGCGGGCAGGGCGTTCCAGGTTGCTCGCTGGCAGGCCCGAGCGGGTGCGCTTGGCATTCACTTCCTGGCGAAAGCCGATAGGGGAGTGTTGTGTATAGCCGTCGGCGCGCGTTGGGCATCCGGATCCGGCGACGTCGCGGTCCCGCATACGGACCTCAGGAAAGCCACCGGACCGCTGATTGAATGGCGCAGCCTCGGCTCCTGAACACCATTCGTCGGCCGTTCGATGACGGGACTGGGTAGCGTCCGGCGTCTGATCCGAGGACACTGGGAAAAGGGGCTTGTCGACGACCGGGGGTGTCGTATGTCCGGCGCGTCGGAATCCGTCCACGGGCTAGCTGGTTCTGCTGGAGCGGAGGAGTCCGATGAGCGCGTCAGGTCGGCCTTAGGAGAGGTGACCTGCTGGCCCGGTGCCTGGGAGCCTTTCATCCCCATCCGCCTCGCAATCCGCGAACCCAGCGTCCGCGTCTGCGAACCGTCCTTCTGGCAGTCGCTGGCGCGCTTACGTTCGGGTTAGGAACGACGAGTGAGACGGGTTGTGCCCCAATTGCGCGTGGCCGTGCTCGCACTGGTTGCGGTGCTGGCCTGCTCGACTTGTGTCTCCTGTACCTCCGAGCCGCCGGAACGGTCGGAACCGCCGACATCTGCATATCAGCAGTTGACCAGCCGGATCGGCGTGAACGGCGAAATCTCGCTGGATCTGGCTCTCGACGCATTCGCGACTGTCGTCGGGCCGGTTCCGGGCGGCAATCGGATCGATTCTTCAACGATCGGCACGACATCGGGCACATTCGCCGTTCGGTGGGTCCTAGGCCACCTCGCATCGCTCACCGAGGACCAGCTCACTGCCATCCGAGCAGCGCTCGCTCCGGGGTCAGACGACGGATTGATCGAGCTGTCGCAAGACATCCAGAAGTACACGGAAGAACTCGCTGCAGAACTCGCCGACGCGTTCCCTGACTTCGCCCCAATGCCGTTCGAGGTATACGCAATGTCCGAACCGTACCAAGAGGATGGCCTCTCGGACCTCGAGATTGAGGCGACGGCGACGCCCGGGCCCGGAAGCAAGCTGCACGGCGACTTCGACTTGTGCACGATCCAGGTCTACCCTGTCGCAATCGAGAACTTTCGGAACCGCGAGAGCGACCCCGATGGTGCAGGTGAACACTTCCGGTTCATCATGACGCACGAGTTGATGCATTGCCACCAGTACGCGCTCGCACCGATAGTTGAGCGAGTAGCCAGGATGCCCGACTGGATCAGCGAAGGTTCGGCCGAGTGGGGCGCATATGTGATGTCCGCGCCTACATATCCGCCTGGGACGGATGACTGGTGGGCGGGGTTCTTCGAGACTCCGAAGACCCCGCTCTTCCAACGGACGTACGACGCTCTCGGATTCTTCTTCGAGAGCGACCGCCCGTGGCAGTTGCTTCAAGACGCCTACGCTCTGGACTGGGCCGTGGAATCGCGAAACCAAGACGTCCTGGATCTTCTGCGCCGCGAGTCTGACGGGCTCGCGCTCTCAGATTGGGCGGGAAACTTCATGCAGGACCCAGACCTCGGCCCCGCCTGGGTGACGGACGAGATCGGCGTGCGCATCGATGATCCGCTGCATAATCCGGAAGCCCCAGGGGAGTCGGCGCTCCCCGTCGGGGAATCTTATGCCTTTCATGTTCCGCCGTTCGCGTTCACCCACGTCCGGATACGGTTAGCCGAGCAGATCGACGTTGTCGCCCTCACGACATCCGCGTTCGGCAAAGTGAACTGGTCCCCACCCCAGAACCAGTCAAACGACGGCTCCTACGACACCGCGTTCCCGGATACCGGCGAGACCTCGTATTACTGCGTCGATAGAGACGCCTGCCGGTGCCCCCAAGGCTCGCGGCTAAAGGTTGAACTGGGCATGCGTGACACCGACTCGATCATCGCCGCATGGTTCGGATCCAACGGAAGCGACTCGACAGTGTCGCTGCGTAGCTACACCATGGCTGAGGCTGAGGAAACCCTCTGCGAAAAGGACGAGACTCCCCCGGAGAGCGATGGGTCCGGCGGGAACTGTTCACTCCTGACGGAAGACCAGCTCCAGCACGAGGTCGGCATGGACATGCGGCTCTCCCCGGTCAGCGACGACACCATCTGCTTGTGGTGGAGCCGCACCTTCGCGGACACCGAATCGTTCGTGCTGGTCGGCCTGACCCCCGGTCACCCGCCGCACACTGACACCTGGGCGGAGTTCTCCGAACATCACGAGAGCGAGCCGGGCGTGGACTGCACCACGCTGGCTGCGAGCCGTCAGTGCGTAGACCAGTCAGAGGCGGATGAGACCTTTCTCTGGGGCTGGTCTGGCCCTGGTTCCATCTACGGCGTTCAGATCGGCGCTGGCTCCTCGGCCTCGGCCGCGATCGCGACGCCCGAGCGGCGAGTCCAGACCGCCGTGGCGCTTGCGGACGAGGCAGGCCTTCCGTGATCCGCGATCCGAACCGATCGCAAATCGAGAACGAGCAGAACCCCCTGAAGGAATGGCTGTAGTCGGCGCCGAGCTCGTTGTAGGCCTGCACCTCGATCACAGACGATCCGTTATCGGGCACCGGATGGATCGGGGTTCCGGGACTGGAACCGGGCCTGGTCGCCGTCAGTGCTGGTTTCGTGCCTCGGAGCGAAAGCGGCGAGCAGGCACGCCTGAAGTGCCAGCCCGACGACGGTTCCGTGCGGCCAGTATCCGAAGAGAAGGGTGAAAGCGAGCTCGATCGGGAGAGTCGCCGCCAGCAGGATGCGCTGCCAAGACTTGACCCGCGGCGCTCGGGTGACCACGGCTGTTAGGATGCCAGCGACACCAAGCACCATCAGGCCGAGAGCCTCGCTACCCCACAGCACGCGCAGCGGCGCCGAGTCTGCGCGATTGAGATAACTGAGGAACGCAAGCGGCGCGAGTAGAAGCAGCATCGCGCTGAAGACGCGGCCTGACCATCCCAGCCACGCCATCACGGGCCCGGTCGACCACCACAGCAACACCATCGACACACTGATCGCCGACCCGAACACAAGGTAGTCGTCGCGGAGACCGAGCCCCGCGACGAACTCGTGCACCCCGCGGTAGAACGCCGAGCGGTCCAGCGCGGTCGCCCACTCCGGGGCGTCATACCAGGCGAGCAGCTGGAGAGGCAGGAGGAACAGGGCCCATGCCCCGGCCAGGCCGGCGAAGATGATCGACCAGGCGCGGCTCGGATGCGCGCGCATCAGTCTGCATTCTCGCAGCCGTCGTCGCGGCGAGGGGCATCCTGGAAAGCCATGAGAGCACGGTACTGCTCGCGGACTGATGTAGCACGAACGGATCCCTATCCGTGCGGCGCACGGAAGCGGGACCAGTCGGTGCACCGGAGTGCCTGGCGTCGATCCTCATCCGGACGGGGGCGAAACGGTTGCGGGCGTAGGCACGGCGGTTGAGCTGGTTGACCGCTCGCCTGCTCTCCGTCACCCGGGCGCGGTCTGCGCGTAAGTCAGTCAGACTCGGGTCTGCCGATGGTGAGGGGAGTGCGACCGCATTTCGAGCACGATCTCGACCAGCCATAGGAGTGAGGCACCCGCGAGTCCGGCCAATGCGCCGGCAATGAACAGCCGACTTTGCGATGCGTTGCTCTCGTCACCCAGCACACCAGAGATGCGGTACAAGTTCGGGATGTCCGTCTCTGCGCCGATCGCGTCACTCCAGGCAAGTTGCCCTTCATCCGGGATCAGCGGACTAGAGGCTGTAAGCGCCGCTGGTCATCGATACGACCCTCAAGCAATTTGACGCCACGCGCCCGTGCGGCCGCCACCCCGCCGATAGTGTAGTGCCCACTGTTGGCAGCGTAGAGGGGGGGCACCTTGCTAAGTCCAGTACTCGTCGGCTTTGGTATTCCCCTCGTCCTCATGGTCGGCGTCGCAGTCCCGCGAAAGCTTGTCCGGGGGCCTGGGAATTGGACTCGAAACGACTTCTACCTGGGGCTGGAGTTATGTTGGGGCGCCTTGGCGGCGTGCCTCCTGCAGTTCTACTCGATCGCACAAGGGTACGAGCAGAAGGTCACAACCGCTGCGGTGGCGCTCACACAGGTTCAGGTGAACGCGACCGTGACTATAGCCACGTTGATCGCGATGCTTCTGGTCCTGGCCCTGCATCAGAACTGGGAGGCATCGTTGAAACGAGGGCATCAAATATTCCTCCTTGGCGGGGTGGGCAACGCCATAGGGATCATGCTTTTCGCATCTTTCGTGCTCTTCACGGAGTACCCACGATGAAGGTCGTCGGACGAAAAATGAGCCGCGCCGCGTTGCTGACGGCGGCGGTGTTCGGTGTTGGTGTTCTGACCGCGATGGTCGCGATCTCTTCTCTCGGCCCGGCGCTCGAGGTCCTAGGTGTCGTTATCCCGGCGGCATCGACGCTGTTTGCGGCGGCCGTCGGCTACTACTTCGGCTCAAGCCGCGATAACCGCGAAGAGAAGCTCGAGCGGCGCCAAGTGTTCATCGTCCACGCGGCCGCTGACGTGGAAAAGGCGCGTCTTCTCGCTCGAGCAGTCGAGAACGCCGGATACACACCTTGGTTAGACGTCGAGCGCCTTGCTCCCGGAGATCTTCTTACCCACGAGATAAGCAAGGCGATCCGTGAGAGCGGGATCGCTCTATTCATTCCTCCGACCGGACCGACCAGCGAATCAATCGAGCATGAATTGAAAGCTCTGGCGCTCGAGGTAACGCCCATCGATAGGCGCACGAGTCCTGTAGTACCTGTCGTCGATAGCGCCACTGATCGGGCAAAGGTTCCGGCTTGGCTTTCAGATGTTGCTCCGCTTTCGTTGGATGACCCCGATTGGCACACGAAGCTGGCATCTACTCTCGACGGGGTATTCAAGAGTCCATCGGTGCCGTAGGAAACGCTCGCCCACAGGCAGGGCGGTCGAGCGATATCCGTAGTGAACTCGTCAGACCAGCCCCGACCGAAATGGGCCCGGGCCAGCGAGTCCGTCAGCTACCGGAGCCTTCCGGGGAATGCGCCGATGCCTCAGCGAGCGGGCGCTCGGGAGGCGCGTTGTCGGCCGGGCGGCTGACGCTGTCAATGGCGCATGTTCCTGTGAACCAGTGGCCCACTGCTGTCCCCAACCGGAGCCGGCAAGCTTCAAGGACACGTATGGCGACAACTGCGTCCGTTCGTCTCGGACGAGCTGAAATCCGAGGACGCGATCGTCTCGCCAGCAGTGCCGGTCACCACCACCGCGGGTGGATGTCGATCCGGTCGCCATGCGCATCGCGGTACCAGTGATTCGTTGGCGTCCCGAAGCCATCGCGCTCAATCACGATCGTTGCGTTGTAGACGTTGGCGTGTGGTCGCCAGTCGACGGCTGCTCGGATGAGGGAAGCTTGCAAGTGCGCTCGCAGACCTGGCTGATTCATCGCCTGATTCCCGCTGTGGTAGGACTCGATTGTCCGCATTGCCGTGCCGAGCCTGGGTCGAGCGAACCGCTTCCACGTCGCTCTCGCGTGATCACCGAGCGGGACGACGGTGTGGAGTTCGGGAAGCATCTGCGTCAAGTCGCGAAGGATGGCGCCGCCGGCTTCCTTGTCGGCCACCAGGGGCTTACGTTTCGTTGGTCCCAGATACCAAGGGACGGCGTTCCAGATGACGACGCCGTCAATCAGGCCAGCGTGCTGTCGGGCCAGCCATAGGTTCTCAGCGGTGGCGTCGTCGTTGTCGGAAGAGATGAATCCGGAGCCGGGGAGCGCGTTGAATGCATTAGTCATTGGGCCTGGAGCCTCGAGAACGATTAGCACCCGCGCCTCGATACCTGCATCCAAGGGGTCGACGTAGGGCATCTCCGCAGGAAGCCCGGCAGATTCCCGAGCCGCGATGAGGCGATCCAGCCAATCAGTCAAGGGCGAGGCCGTCGAAGAAGAGTGGAGCATCGCCCGCCGGTCGGCGACCTCGTCAGAATCTCTAAGCGAGCGCGGCCCAGCAGTGTTCATCGCCCGAGAGTACCGAGTTCCGAGGCGCGACGCCCGCTGCTTCTTGTCCGAAGCTCTCGCTGCGTGCCAATGAGCAAATCCCTAAGCGACCTAAGGCGACCGCACGAAGAATCACAGTCGCGTCAACACTCAAGCGACTCGTCTCTTCAGTCAGTCGGAACTGTGGTGCACCAGGCCGCCGCTCACCCAGGTGGAAATCTCCATGAGTTCGGAGTCGTTGAGCTCGATGCGAGCTCCCGGCAGAGTCCGAGCACGTTTTCTGCCCGGACCGCCGCGAGTTCTGCGGCTGAGGGCTCGCGAGCACAACCTGCCTCACAAGAAGTCCCACCCGCCGATCGTCTCACTTCGAACGACCGGAGGCCCGCCGTCTTGCTTCTGGTCTGGGTAGTTTTCCTAGATTCGACGTTCACCGATGCCAGCGTGTCCTGGAGCGGCCTTAAGCCGGTCGCTAGACGGGCAGTGGTCGGCGATCGTGACGATCGGCCCCGACAGGACCGGCCCGCGCAGCGCGGACCGGGCAAGAGGTGCTGGTGTCTTCTGCCTCAAGTCACGGAGAGTCTTGTGCGGCTATCGGCGCAGTGCGATCATGCAGCCATCGAGGACGCTGACGTCTTCGCCGGGAGGATGCCGCCATGTTGCGGAAATCGGTTCTGGCTGTGCTGCTCATAGGGGTCTTCGCCTTGGGGTCCGGCGGCGCTGCCGGCGCGCACGACACCCCGCCCCCCGAAGATCTGCCTGCCGACGCGGTTCTCCCGGACGTCATTGAAGAGGTCCCGCATCATCTCCAGATCCAGAACACCCAGCAGGGGGAGTGGCTGCGCTTCTCGACCACGCACATCAACGTGGGCGAGGGCAACCTGCAGATCCGGGGTGGCGGGCAGGTGCAGTCGTGCGAGACCGACGAGATCGAGTACGACCAGTGCACCGTGGCCACGCAGGAGATCCTCAACAAGGCGGGCGCTGTCGTGTACGAGCATCCAGCCGGCGTCGCCGTCTTCCATCCGGAACACAATCACTGGCACCAGTCTGCGGTGGCAGAGTTCGACGTCCGCAGAAGTCCCGACGACCCGTCGACGGCGGTGGCCCGCGGTGTCAAGATCACGTTCTGCTTCGTAGATGTCGAGTTCATCGGAACGACCGGTGGGCAGAAGAAGGCCAAGCCGCGCACCTACTTCGACTGCAACGGCGAACTGCAGGGCCTGGCGTCGTGGTGGGCCGACTCGTATCACCAGTCGACGCCGCTCCAGGAGCTCGACATCACCGGCCTCCCGGAAGGCACCTACTATCTGACCCACACCGCCGATCCCGAGAACCACTGGATCGAGTCGGACGAGCACAACAACTTCACCTGGGTGCGGTTCTTCCTCGACCGGCACGGCGACGATCCCGCACCCAACGGCAATGCCTCCGTGACGGTCACCGGAAACTCCGGATGCGTTCCCGAAATCATCTGCGGGTTCGGCGGCAACCCCTGATCCCGACGAGCGCGGCGAGATCCTCACCTAACGAGCTCCAACCCGCTTTCTGGCGGCCGACGGTTAGGAGGCGCGCGTGAGCCGGAGTGGACGCCGCGGCCATAACGCTCCATTGCCGGTCGATGAGCGCGCTCGTGAGCGCCTAGGGGCTATCCAAGCGCTGAGCATGTCGGACCGCGAAGTGCCATCCCCGGTGTCGTATGTCGTTCGCCGAAGAACGTCGTGGCCGTCGTTGGAGTGTGGGTGGAGCGGTAAGGGTCGGTCAGCGTGCTGAACCTGGCGGCCGTCGGCGTCGTCGTTCAACCGTGCGCATGCAGAGGTCCGTGCTGGGGCGTCACCGATGTCGCCACGAGCGTGTCGCATGACATCCAAGAACGACGGCTGCGCGCAAGGTGTCGAACCCACCTGTGTGGCCCGCGAGGCCCCCGGAGCCAACGAGTGGCCGATTGTCCACCAGGGTGCGACGAACTACCGCTGATACACCGAGCAGGCGATACGTGTCGGTCTCACTCCCGGCAGCCCCTAAGTCGCCCAACGCTCCCAGCAGCAGGCGTTCAGCGATCGCCTGTACCGCTTCAACTTCGGTCAGCACCGGGAAAGGCCCGGGAGGCGTTCCATCACTCATGACTTCAGGCTAGGAGGCGAGAAAAGTCGGGCGCCAACTTTCGAAAGGAAAAATATCAGGGCAGAGATATCGTGACGCGACGTTCCCGCCTCCGCGGTCGCCCGCCACAGCTCATCCGTAACCGAGTAGACCAACGCCATGCCTAGAGTCCACTCCGCAATAGGGTCGAGCAGCCTCGGATGCGCGGCATTGCCCACGGCCTGCTCGTTGATTTCCGTGTCGCAGGCGGCGCAACAGAGCGCCGCCTACGTACCCAAATCCGGCCGCTGCCGCTCCATCCGTATTTCTAGCATCTGGACGTCCGGATTGATGATCGCGGGGGCGTAAGCCACTGGCGCACCGACATCCTCCGGATACATGACTGCATACGCCTGCTCCTTGGCTGGGCTGTGATTCTCCCCGAGCGGGAATGTCCACCCCGGGATAAGGATAGGTGTGGCGCTACGGGGAATCGATGCCACCATGACCGTGTGGCCAACGGTGCCTCCGCTACGGTCCGCAACAGCCCGGATGAACTGGACGATGGGATCGAAAAGTCCTGACGGGTCCTGAGGATCGCGCCGAAGCGCGAACCTTACGGTGTTCTCCAGTGATCGAAGCGCTCTCAGCGAGTATGGGGCCCCAACGGCACCAACTGCCTGCCGACGATTGCCGAAGATGTTCTGTACAGTCTTGAACTCGCCCACGTGGACAGACTCGACTCGATCGCCTTTTGCCACCCACCGCGCGTTACTAACCTCAAAGCCGATCGGGAACGTTGCCGGCCGTCTGGCTGTATCGCTTCCAAACCCCGCCAGCCGGAAGTGATGGGGTAGTCCTCTCACTTCGGGGTGGCGCCGGTAGTAGTCGTTCATCCGATAGCGGAGCGTCTCGGGAATCGCATCCGGCATCACCCCCCAAAGTGCGTCTGCGACCCATCGCTCCATCGGCATTCCATCCAGCACAGCGACACCGGTGTAACCCATCAGCACCTGGCCGTTGAGCAGAAACGTCTTCATCGCCACGTCTTCGAACTTCGTGGGTTTGCCTCTTTGCAGGGTGGTCATCCTGCGGTCGCTTGCGACGATGGCGTACTCGTTCGTAACCACGAAAACGATGAGAGTCACTCGTGCCCCTCCACTCCCGCCAACTCGCTTCTCGCCGACGATGACGTCTACTCTGACACGCACACTGCTCGGCCTGCCCAGGCACGCAGCCGGGACTCGTCGTCCAGCCGATGAAGAGCCGGCACCAGGTGCCTCGCTTCCATATCGGCCGGGAGCTGGGTCCGCAAACGCCCGCAGGACGGTCCCCCACCGCACGCCCGACAGCCGCTCCCTAGTCGTGTGCATGGCCAGCATGCTCAGAGGCGAATCTGTGCGGTGCCACCGGCGCAGGCGCGCGGCCAACCCCGTACGCAGCGACAAACCCCGTACGCAGCGGCAAACCCCGTCTGGCACCAGCTCGCTCCGCTTGCACACCAAGGCCTTGAGGGCGTGGTGGGCGTACCGGCGAGCAGGGTTCACCAGCCTCAGATGCATCGAGCTGAGTCGATCTCGTATCGAGTGTTGGATAAAACGATCGATTGGTCGCGACCAGGCTGAAACTCAGACGCATCGATCGCAGCTTCCGGGAACCAGAGTGATCCGCCCTCGACGCGGCGAATCTCGCCTTTGCTGATGATTACCGGGGCTTCCTGCGTCATGTTGCCTTGGTTGTTGAAAAGGTAGATGAACTCGATGTCGCGACATTGCGAGAAGATGAAGTCGGCGATGGTCAGTCCTTCGGCTTCGGACTCGCCGGGCCCATCCCGGCTGGTGACCTGTATTTCGGAGTGTCCGTCTGCATCTGCGCCCGCGGGCGGGGGCCAGTTGCACTGGCGGAAGAGAACTACGCCAGGGGCACCGTCCGTTCTCTCAAATGCGCGCTCGAGCCCGTGCGCGACCATGCAATTCTCGAGGTGGCTCCCGCCCTCATCCTGACCCGAGTCTGGTGCTGAACCGCGGAGGGCCACCCCAATTCCAACGACCGCGGCGACAATGCCGACAATTCCGCCGATCAACGTCACGATGGTGACAGGCCGCTGAAGAAAGGCCCCTGCGGCTGCCGCTTTTCCGACGGGTTCACTGGACTCGTGCGTTCGCCCGGCTTCATCCTCATCCGCAAGACTCTCCCGCCTGTCGTTCTGAGGACCGAAAGAATGCGCCCGACCCGTCGTCGCGAAGATACCGCCGGGTGAACCTGCCCGCCAGTGGAACGACTGCCTCCAGATAGATGCCACCCGCCCGCGTGCCGGTCTAAGCGCGACGACTCGGTTCCCGGTGCGTGTTCCGCAAGCACACACTGTCGTCACGTCAGTTACGTCCGACCCGCGATACCTTGCTTCAACCCGTCGTAACTCATAGTCGGGTCGACTTCTGACGCGGCCATCAACCGGACAGTCTGCCCCCGGTACTTCGACGAACCGTGCGGTCGGAAGACCCACCCAGCGCGCGGAAATGCGCTCGGGTCGACGTCGACCCGAGCGCATTACTTCGCAAGGCGTCATCGGTGCCACTGATCCCCACCCGCCCCAGCCGGTGCGCCCGATTGCGATTGCCACCGTACGCCTGCGCATGCCGAGGGTCTAGACCTCAACGTCTGCGGATGTGTGTCGGTTCCCCACTTCGCCGTCTCGCGAGGGATCCCTTCCCGGGCATTGGTAACGCGATCGTTGCCAATCGTCTCGTATAACACCCGTCTGCCGCCAAAGGGAGACGTCGCAGATCCCGGGCGCCACACAGTTGCGCCGTAGACGACCTTATGTTGCCCCTTCGACCAGCGGAAGCGCGTTAGTTTTTCGCCATCTCCACGGTCGCGGACTCACCCTGGACGGTCACCGTGAAGCTGATGATGCCGCCGCTAAAGGTGAAGTCCTTCGTGGCGTCTGACGATGCCATGACGGCTGTGTCAGTCGCGGCCACGTCTCGTTGCGAGGTCCAAATGTATGGGTCGGTTGCAGCCCCCGGGGCAACGAACGTTCCCACCCAGTAGACGGCTGTGATGTCTGCGCTGCCCAGCTCCCACTCGACGCTGATGACGGCATCGGCGATGGTCGCCGTCATGAAGTCAGTCTCGCTCTGCGAGTTGCTCTGCTTCCAGCTGCCGGTCAGGTCTGGGGCGGGGGGTTCTTCAACTGGCTGGGACTCGGCCGTGGCGGAAGGAGTGTCGCGGGGAGCCGTTGTCGCAGTGTTGGCGCTCGGGGCGTCGGTTCCGCCGCACCCCGTGAGGGCCAGAGCGGCAATGACGACGAGGGAGACTACGAGCTTCTTCATAGGATTCATCGTGACAGGTGGCGGATGCGTTCCCCGACGCGTCCATCGAGAGGAGGCCGATTCGCGCCGAAGCAGAATGTCTCCCTCTGCAACGGCGACCAGCCGCGGAGGAGGCAGTTCGCGCGCTGCTATGGTGCGTCGTATGGGGAATGTTCTGCGCCTGACGGCCGTGCTGAGCGCGGCGCTATTGCTCACTGCCTGTAGTTCCACGCCAGAGGTCCCGGCGACGGACGAGATCGCGTCTTCGGCGACAACAGCGCCCGCTGAGGATGAAAAGGGCCAGTCGCTGCCGTTCAACGCGGGTGGTCTCCTCGGAGGCAACGCGGCGCCGAACCTGCCGGACGGCGAACCGGACGAGGTTGCTGTTGTGCAGATTGGTCCGCTCGACAAGCCGGGGATTGGTGCGACCCTGCTCTTCGCCTTCCGGAACAACACCAGCGAAGCTATCTCCCACGTTGACTGGACCGCCACAGCCCGCAGCGGTGGATCGATCGTCTCGACCGGGAGCAGCCAGGGCGCCACCCCGTCTCAGGTGCAACCGGGTGAAATCGGCCTCGCCTACATCTACTTCGAGAACGGCGAGACGATCCCTGAGGATGCCGAATACGAGTTCACGGTGAGCACCAGCCCAGCGGATACCTCGCCCTATAACACTGCACCGCTAAAGGTCACAGAGGCCAACCTTTCCGGCGATGCCATCGTGGGGTCTGCGACCAACGCCACGGGCGCCGAGGCGACCGGGCCCTATGGCGTTAACGTCTATTGCTTCGAAGGCGACACGATCGTGTCACAGTTCATGACCTTCGCCGAGCAGGACGGCGAAATCGCAGACGGCGGCACGGTCTCTTTCACCACGAGTCTGTACGGGGAGGAATGCCCATCGTTTGCGGTGGGCGTCAGTGGGTACTTCTCCGGATGAGTCGACCCGAGGCGCGGAACGCGCGTGCTCGTCGCCCTTAAGCGGTTTGCGCCTCAATATTTGCCAAAGACGGTCCGTGACTTCGGTCTAGTCGCGGATCTGCGCGACGTGGCGTTCTGACCTCACCAGCCAACGAGACGGCCGTCGCGATTTTCGGGCCACCCCGCTGCCGGAGTCGGGTGATTTTGACATGCGATTGCACGATCGACCTGCAAAATCGCACTCTTCCATGCATTGGTATGCGAAAACTAAGCGACTCTCAATCTTGAGCCATCGTCTTGACGGACAAATGGAAGCCATGATCAGGCGACAATACGGAGGGCGAGCGATCGACTCTTAACACGCCAGGGTGAGTCGATTGCACCAAGCGATGGTGACGCCCCCTAGAATCGCTGTACTCTCGCCAATGCCTGCGGCAACGCAGTACGGACGAGTCATTCAGGGGGGCGCTGTGGAGGGGCTACTGGCCGACGCGCGGGCGGCATGGGACTTGTTGCAGACGATGCGCGAACCCGCGAGTGTCATACGCCGGGTCGATGAACTTTGCCGAATCGGCTCAAGGGAATTCGAACGCCACGTGACTCTTCGAGTGGCGGCTCCCGAGACCGGCCTCGGATACCGGTTCGTGGACGTCAACAATCCCAAGAAGGGAACGATCCCTCGCACCGAACTCCTTGAGCCGGGCGAATATGTGCGCATCGGAAGCCACGACGCACACATCGCCGCGGCTGAGGTCATGATCCAAACCAGGTTCATCTCCGTCTGGCGGTCGGCAGACGTTCCCAAGGCGAGGGAGCAGAAGTTCACCTGGATGATGCGCGAGGCGTACAAGAAGCTCCTGTCTGTTCCCCGGTCGACGAAGAAGGACGCGCGGTTGAGGATCAAAGAGGTCTTTGAACCGAACGGGACCCTGCGGGCGGTCGCTCGCACCTGGGGGGTGCGGGCGGATCAATCCCAGATGGAACTACTTCGAACATTGTGCAAACAGTTGGCGGATCGCTATCTGGAGCTGGTCCAGGTGAACTTCGAGAACGGTGAACGCGAACACGACGTTCGATTCGTCAGCCGGGCGGAAATTAGCCAGTACGACTCAGTTCAGGGAACCTACTCACCGGAGTCCTCGCCGCGGCGCGTATTGTTTTTCCACGCTCCACCAGGCGGGATGCGAATCCACCTTCCATGGGCCAAAAGGACCAATCACTACAACTTGACGGTTAGGGCCCCCGAGCAGTTTTTCTTGGCTCAGGACTACATCCTGGTTGCTAGGGGACAGACGACTCCACGCCCGTACCTGCCGACCAGGGCGAGTCGCCCCAAGTGGGTCCTCGGCAATCGGCGTGGCGCTGAGCTTTCGTTGTTCGTCGAAGGTGGTCGACTTGAGCGGGGACGGCTGTTCCTTGGTTTCGCGAATGTGGAACTGCCGGGACGTTCGATTTCACGAACTCTGATAATTGCAATCCTCGTGACTTCCGTTCTGCTGGGGTTCACGATCCTCAACCAGTTCTTTACAGGCCCACAGCTTGAGTTCGCAATGCTCGCGGTCGCGTTACTCGCAATCAGCGCATTCTTTAGCGCGCCGTCACTCCCCTCTGAGATCGTGCCCTCGCCAGTCCTAGCGCGGATGGCGCCGGGGGCGCTCGCGATGATTGCGCTCATATATTGCTTCTGGCTGAGTTCGGCTGACTCCAGTTGGCACTTGCGTGAACATCTTCCGACCACGTTGGCCGACTGGATCCGCCCAACCGGATTCTGGTTTCGCGATTGGGGGGGCTGGGCGGCAACGATCGCTGCAGCGGCGGTCACTATGGTTCTGGGTCGTGCGCGCGCCAGAACCATTAGGGAGTATCGTGCGGTTTATCTGGCTGAGGACAGACACAGCCCGAACTTCTACGCCGCGACGAAACAGGAAGTGACTGCATGACAACCGTCGATCGATCCACCGAACGTGAGAGCGGGCGACAGCGCCGAAATGCGGACCGTGACAAGCTAGCCGTGATCGACAAGCAGGGTGCATGGAATCCCCGGGGTGGGGAGCAGTACGTACACTCTGGGCTATCGGATATCTCTGTAGACCCGCGCGTGGTTGATACAAGTGCTGACCAAGGGACTTTGGAGATCGTCGAGAAAACGGCAACGTTCCGGGTGCATGCTGCCGCTCGACCGGAGCCGATTGACAGCGACCTGGTGTTCGACTTCATCGCAGACCTAGTGAAGACGGCGAAGTCAAAGATTCCCGAGCAGAACGACGTCGTCATTGCAGGCGCGGGCAGACTCGAATTGCATGTTCCCGGCGCCGAAGTCGAGTCCATCCCGCTCGATGACTATGACCAACAAGAGCCGCAGGGCTGAGCCGTCCGCGGCTGGATTGCTCCGTCTGAGTCCCGTCTATCCAACGCGGGCATTGCGCTCACGTCCAGATCGATCCTTCTCCGGGCAGCGGCGTCTCCTCTCTGAGATGGACGTCCGGACGACCGCGGTCCCGCCGTGCGATCGGCATGAAGCCCAGCGCGGGAGAGAACGCAACGGGACCTGGAGACTGATCACCGCCTACCTGGCCACACTGCGGCGCGGCGCGGCGGGCTGCACCGCGCCGCTGCGACACGATGAGCGCCGCCATTCACCATGTTCTGCCGCCAGTGTTGGCGATGCCGGGTGTCGGGTTTGTCGTGCTTCGCCGATAGCCACTGAGGATGGGTGGCGCTGGGACCAGTCCGGTGGTTTGGACAATCGTTTTGTTGTTGCCGCGTGACGAGTCGAATTGTGGGGGTCACGCACGACTTTTCAAGGCGTACGACGATGAGAGCGGGGCGCACGTTGCGGTGAAGGTGTTTGCGCTGGCAACGCACGTGGATCCGCGGACGATGGAGCTGTCGTGGAGCAACGTTGGACGTGTACACCCGGGTTGAGGCACATCCCAATCTGCTGCAGGTGGTCGGGTTCGGGACGCCCGCCCCCGGGCGCCGTGGATTGCCCTGCAGTGGTGCGGCGAGGATCTCGGGGCGGTGGCGACACGAGAGTCCCTCAGCTCGGAGCGGTTGCGGCCGATCTCGTTCGAGATCCTCGCCGGCCAGAGCGTGCTTGCACGGGAAAGGGTGGGTGCACCGAGACTTCAAACCCGGCAACGAGTTGATGGAGCGCGCGCAGGTGAAGGTGGCCGACTTCGGCACGATGCGGTACCCGGAGGTGACAGCGCACTGTCTAGCTCGAGCGGACTTAGCGGGACAAGTGAATAGATTCCGCCGAACGGATCAGAGCTTATCCTGGGTCAACGCCATAATCGTTCGGACCGAACTCAGCGTTGTCACCGACGGGAGAAACGGCTGGCATCGGCGTTATGTGAACGCCGTTGTCAAGCACGACTGGCCCATCATCGGTGCTCGATGCGCCAGCCCACTCCACCTGCCCACCCATACTTAGTGTCGCCCCGTCCAACGCCACGGTCCCTTTGTTGAAGATTGCCAGGCCAGTCAACAACACCTGGCCGCCGTCATTAATCTTCAGACCCTTCAACGCCAGCTTCCCGTCGTCATCGATCCACAACTCTTTAAGCGAGAAAGTCCCTTCGCCGTTGATCGTCATCGGCTGTGCGAACCACTTCCGTACGTCTGCCGTCGCCACTCCCCCGGTCTCGACGATTTTCATCCGGTCTAGCGATACGGTCCCCGCGCCGTTGATCGTCGTCGGACCGAGCGCCACAGCTCCTCGGACGGTCAGGTCTTCCATGGACATTTCCCCGGCTTGTACACGAACATCGACCAAGGCCGCCGTCGATTCAACGTCGACCCTCATGTCGTCTAGTTCCAGACGTCCGCCATCGACCGTCATCATGGATGCGGTGATAGCCCCTTTGTCGCGCACGATCACTCCAGACCCAGACACCCGTCCGCCTTCGTTAATCGCTATCAGGGCCAAGTCCAGATTCGCGTCGCGGCCGAAGATCTCCGCAAGATGCACCGCCAGGAGCCCGCCGCTGTTGATTGTCAATTTATGCAGGCCTACAGTTCCGCCGTCCACGACAATCCCCGCCATCGTCAGCACCCCGGCGTTGATTGTGCCCCCGGTCAGGGAGACTAGGCGCTCGCGAACAGTCGCTCCTTTAAGGGACACCCGCCCACCATCGTTTATCGTTAGCCCGTCTAGTCTCACGTACCCGTTTCCGCTGATGACGGCTTCGTCCAGGGACACACTCCCGAGCCTGTTGATGGTCGCCCCATCCAGCACTACGGGAAAGTCGAGGGTCGCTCTCTCAAGATTGATTTCCTTCTCGCACCACGAGTGATTGGCACCGTCACGGAGACGCGCCGCAATCATTCCGACTGCCGTCACCTTTACTGCGGTCTCAAGGGGCGGTGTCGTAGTGATGCCTTCGGGGAGGGGCGAACGCAGGTATCCGCAGATGACGTCAATGCACACCTGTACCTCGTCGGGGCGTCCGTGCGCGTCCCAATCGTCGGCGAGGGCAGCCAGCGCATAGATCGCGGCGATCCGCTTAATCGGTTCTTGTGCGCTGAGGAGATCCACAGCGGTGACGAATCGCGTACGTAGCTCGCGTTCAGCATCGACGCGCCGTTGCAGCTGCACTTCGCTGCGTCGGATCGCCTCCTTCTCACGATCATCGGCGTGGCGTTGGTCATCGCGCTCATTTGCCTCAAGCTCCTGCCTGTGCCGAGAAAGACTGAGCGAGACCCCAACGATGGCGATCACACCCCCGAGGCCGAAAAGGACAATCTGAGCTGCAGTGCCGAGCAGTTTTCCGCGCTCCTCTACAGTGCTGCCCGGGAGCCAGTTCTGTAGGAGCGGCTCGGGCACACGCCAGAGCAACAGCCCCCCAACAACTATGTACAACACCGCAAATCCGACGATGACGAGAGGGGAGCCCCAGGGTCGGCGCCTTCTCAGAGGAGCACTCGTTGTCATCCTCGAACAGTAGTTACTTGGTGCGTCCGACTCCAGGGGCGAGGCGGTCGCTCAGCCGGTCCGGTCTGTGCGTCCGCCCGCCCGCGGCCCCGGACGTGTCGTGTTCCGGCGTGGGGCGTCCGGCGAGACGGTTTCCGCTGCCGGGCGACATTGGTCAACGTCGACGCGCATACGGACTCGTACATCCGCGCTGGCGACGCCCGTACTCTCCATCTGCTTTGCATCGTCACGTCGACGCTCGGCTGAGTCGTACGCGACTCCTGCTTCTGACCGGTTCGCCCGAGCCTCCAGAGTGGGTACTTCACCCGTCCGGGGTGCTCTGGGCCGCTTCGTCCATGTCCCGGTAGAGCTGCGCCTGCCTCCGCGCCAGACGCGCGCTCGCGTAGCTCTTCGTGCGTATTGGTGCGTCCCCGCCGGCGTTGACGCGCGGCTCGTAGTCAGTGGCCTTCTCTTCGAGCTCGTCCGCGAGGCCGACGCGCTGCACATCAGGCCCCGTCGACGCCGCTGCGGTCGGTCCCTTGCTTGTCGAGCCGATCGGCCTCGGCGATGAGAAGCGCTCCTTCCGTCACCTCGCGGTCTGGGCGCAATCGTTTTCTCACGGCGCCCGCCCTGAACTCGTTCACATACAGGGCACGATCGAGTGGGTCCGCCTCGGCCTCGGCGACGACGACCACTCGCACCTCATCGATGACGAACACAAGTACCAAGTCGCGATGCTTAAGCAGTAGACGCCACCGCGAGCGCTTGCCCAGCCAGGGGTCCTCCTGCGCGCGGATGTCGGCCGCGGCGCCGCGTGTCGGTCGGCTTCCGATAACTCGTTTGACCAGACACCTGGCGGAATTGGGGACTCGTCAGGTGTGGGGACGCGGGTCCGTGTCGACGGGTGCGCTCGCTACCTCGGATGCCGATATCCAGAACTGCCAGTTCGGAGGCGCAGGCGGCCAGGTTGGATCCGGTTGCCAGCCCGCAGGGGGAAACCATCCGGGAGGTGGTGGTGGCCAGTTCGGTGGGGGATGGAAGCGAACGACCGGCAAGCCGCCTTGCGCTCGTTCGCCGCCGATCGGGGATCCGGTGCGAGATAAGGACCAGGTGAACCGGTGCAGGCAGCGGGCGAATGCCGCCTGCATCGTGGCGGACGGGATGTCGGCGTCTCCCGGCGGGAGCGTCAACAGCTCGAAGTATCCCGACCAATCGGACGCCAGGTACAGGGCCCCGAGGAGCTGAAACCGGACTTGCCGTCCCCTCTGGAACCAGTTCTTCGCCTCCACATCCGGATACCAAGGCAGCGGGCGGGGTAGGTGTGGGTCGATCTGTTCCTTGAACCAGTAGTACAAGTGAGGGTCGCGGGGCACAAGGAATACCAGCCGTTCGGGTGGCAGTCGCGCGGCCGCGTGCTGGGTCTCCCAGAGCAGACCTTCGCCCGGTCCGATCCGGATCACCGCTCCGGCAGCGCGGTCGAGGAGACGCAGGACGTCCGCCTGCCAGTCATCATCGCTGAGGTAGGCCCGGTTGGCGCCGAGGTGCGGCAGCGGGTCGCCGGGGCGACCCACCGCCACGAACGGCCCGACCTTGGCGATCTCGGGGCGAAGGTACTCCTCCTCACCCCGACCGAAGTCGTAGTAAAAGGAGCTCCCCACGCGGGTGCCGATACGGCGCGTCCGCGGCTCATCGACAAATGATCGGAAGTAGAGAACAGGTGGCCGCGGATCCGCGCTCATTGCCTCCGATGCTCCGAGCGTCTGGTGTCTCTCCCCCCGCCGGTCGAGCAATCCGCCGAGAACATAGAGACCGACGAAGGCGACAAGAACCACCATTGCGATGGCAATGCGGGCAATCCCTTCGAAGACGCCTTCGGAGCCCCGCTGCACGAAGTAGAGCAGGATCGATACCAGCACGGTGCCATAGATCGCTACAAGCGAAACGGCCTTCAACACCCGGCCCGCCACCCGAAATCGCCCACCGCGACGGTGTGAACCCCGCCCACTGGCCGGATGCGATCCGCCAGGCCGAGGACTTGTCTCATCAGCCATAGTTGCCCCCTAAGTGACGCTGCTGGCTCCCCCCGGACGACATCTTCGCAAAGTCCTTGCCTGCGCGATACTCGGTCCCTCACCGCACGCGTGGAGGTCGGTCAACGCCCCGTTGGGCCACTGCGATCCGGCGGCACCAAGTCGCCAACGATGGTGCCCGTTTGCCCCGCCCGATGAAGCTGCCCGCGCGGGTGCGCCATCTGGGACACCGCGGATGTCCCAACTCTTCCCACCCTTAGAGCGCAGCAACCGCCTCGCTCAGCCGCCTGATCCCGGGCTCGAGGCTCGTCAGCACCGGCACTTCGACGTGTGCAGCCTCCGCCGCGCTCGCCATCGAGGCCTGCGCCAGCACCACGACATCGACATCCACCGCCAAACGCTCGATGGCCTCGGCGACGATGCGGTCGTGCGTCGCGCGATCCCCCGACGAGACGGCCGCGAAGGCGCCGTCGATGACCTCGCTGGTGATCTCGGGATTGCGGCCGGCGAGCTCCGCACGCTCGCGGATCAACCCGATCGTCGGCGTCAAGGTCGTCGGGAGCGTCGCCAGCACGGCGATGCGGTCGCCGGTGGCGACGGCGATGTCAGCCATCGCCTCGTCGATGCGCAGCACCGGGATGCCGACCTCGGCGCCCACCGGCGCCGCGAAGTGCGAGATCGACGAGCACGTGAACATCACGACATCCGCCCCCGCACTGGCAGCGGCCCGCACGAGGTCGGTCAGCCGCTCCGGCACGGACCCCGCGCGCTCGTCGTCGCCGAGGTCGGCCACGATCTTGTCGTCGAGGTAGTTGATCGGCGTGACGCCCTGCAAGTGCTCTCGGGCGAGGTCGGCGACGGGCGGGATGACGACGGCTCCCGTATGGAGGAAGGCGACGCGCGGTGCGGAGGCGGTCATCGGGTCATCCTTTCAGCGAGCCGGCCGCCAGGCCGGCCATGATCTTCTTGTTCAGGAAGACGAAGACCACGAGCAGCACCACGATGTTGATGCTGATCGCGGCGAACAGCGGGCCGTACTGCGTCGAGCCGTACTGGTCGGAGAGGCTCAGCAGCCCCACCTGGATCGTAGCCAGCTCCGGCCGCGTGGTGAACGTCAGCGCGATGAGCAGGTCGTTGAAGACGCTGAAGAACTGCACGAGCCCGACGGTGAGCATCGCGTTCTTCATGAGCGGCAGCCCGATGACGAAGAAGGAGCGCAGCGGGGACGCGCCGTCGACGGTTGCCGCCTCGAAGATCTCGCGCGGCACCGACCGGAAGTACGCGGCCATCAGGAAGGTGGTCAGGGGCAGGCCCATGGCCGTGTAGGTCAGGATGAGGGGCCACAGCGTATCGGTGATCCCCGCACGGAAGTACACCGTGAACAGCGGCACCAAGATCATCTGCCCGGGCACCATGATGCCCGCGAGGATGAACAGCAGCACGGTGCGGCGGCCCTTCCAGATCATGACCTCGAGCACGTAGCTCGCGGCGACGCCCAGAAGGATGATGAAGAACACCGACGGGATCGTGACGAGCAGGCTGTTGCGGTAGTTCAGCGCCACGTTGCCGCGCGTCAAGGCCGCGACGTAGTTGTCGAGATTGAAGGTCTCCGGCAGCGCCCACGTGGGGTTGTCGAAGAACTCGGTCTGCGTCTTGAAGGATCCGAGGATCATCCAGAGCTGCGGATACAGCACGACGACCAGCAGCAGCCCGACGACGATCCACACCGGGATGCGGCGCAGCACGCGTGAGATGCGCCGGTCGAACGGCTGCCGCGGCGTCGTCTTGCGCGACTCCGGCCGGGCCTGGGTGAGTGTCTGTGTCGCGGTCATCTCAGTCCTCCACGCGCTTGCTCGAGGAACGGAACACCGCGAGCGTGAAGACGAGGCAGAGCAGCGTCAGCACGAGGGCGATGGTGCTGCCGTAGCCGTACTCGGCGTACTCGAACGCCGTGCGGTACATGTACAGGGTCAGGGGGGACGTCGAGGTGCCCGGTCCGCCGTTGTTCAGGGCGAGCAGGCTGTCGAAGACCTTGAGCGTCGAGTTCAGGCTGAAGATGATCGACGAGAGCAGGATCGGCAGCGAAAGGGGCACGATGATGTGCCGGACGAGGCGCAGCCCGCCCGCGCCGTCGAGCCGGGCCGATTCGATGATCTCGTCCGGGATGTCGAGGAGGCCGGTGAACAGCAGCACCGCGTAGAAGCCCATCGAGCTCCACAGCGTCATGACGATCGCGACGGCCATCGTGCCGGCCGTGGAGGCCATGAACTCGACGCTCTCGCCCCCGAAGAAGTTGATGACGTCGTTCACGGGCCCCTGGTTCTCGCCCACCGAGACCAGGCTGCGGAACAGCAGCGCGACGGCGACGGTCGGCAGCACCATCGGGAAGAAGACCGCGGTGCGGACGAACGCCGAGCCCTTGCGCAGCACGAACACGTACAGCAGGGCGAGGAGGTACCCGAGCGCGACCTGGCCGATCGTGGCCATCGCCGCGAAGCTCACGCTCACCCACAGCGACTGCAGGGCGGCGCCGTCGGTGAAGAAGGTCGTGAAGTTCTTGATTCCCACGAATTCGAATCCGCGGAGGGTGTTGCCCTGGAAGAACGACAGGCCCAGCGACCACAGCACCGGCACGACCTTGAGCAGGACGTAGATGGCGAGCGGCGGTATCAGGAGGATGAGGATCGTCTTGCGATCCCCGAAGACACGGTTCATCGGCAGAGCCTTCCCAGACAGGTGAGAAGGCCCGGCCCCCGCTGACCGCGAGAGCCGGGCCTCGATTCGGATCAGCCGGCGGCGTCGATGCTCGCCTGCAGGTCGGCCATGTACTGCTCGGGCGTCATCTGGCCCGTGGTGAGCAGCGACACGTTCGTCGAGGCGAGCGAGTTGGACTTGGCGTCGAGGAGCGCTTCGAACCAGAGGACGGTCTCGTCGATCTCGGCCATCTTCTCCTGCACGAACGCAGTCGTCTCCGGGATGTCTCCGACATCGCCGTTGACCTTGAAGCCCGAGAGCACGCCCGCGTCGGACAGGGCCTGCTGGCCGTAGTTCTCGGCGATGCAGTCGAACCAGGCGGCGACCTTCGGGCCGGCGGTCTTCGGGTTCGCGGCCATTGCGGCACCGGCGTTCGCCGGCCACTGGTCGATGGAGCCTTCCCCGCCGTCGACGGCCGGAAACGGCATGAAGCCGACGTTCTCGATGCCGATCTGGTTCTGCTCCTCGTCGTTGATGTTGCTGAGCAGCCAGGTGCCGTCGTACTTCATGGCGGCGCTGCCGGTCAGGAAGGCCGCGGTCGCGGCATCCGGCTCGACCGAGCTGAAGCCCTCCCCGAAGAACCCGCTCTGGGCCATGTCCTGCAACGCGGCGGCGCCGGCGACGTAGCCCTCGTCGGTGAGCTTGGCTTCGCCGTCGCGCACCTTCTCCATCGCGTCCGGGCCGACCTCGCGGAAGATGTGCATGCCCATCAGGCGCGTCAGCGGCCAGCCGGCGGCACCGGGCTGCGCGAGCGCGGTGTAGCCGGCCTCGGTGAGCTGCTCGCTCGCATCGAGGAGCTCGTCGAACGTCTGCGGCTCTTCGATCCCCTCCTCCTCGAAGATGGCCTTGTTGTACCAGATGCCCTCGAGGTTGTACTGGTACGGCAGCGAGACCATGCCGCCGTAGACGTTCTGAACAGTGGATGCCGCGGCGGGAAGCACGTTCTCCCACGCGCCGGATGCCGAGAGCAGCTCCTCGTAGTCGAGCACGAGGCCACCGGCGCCGAGGTCGCCGTCCGGGCGCACCATGGCCGTGCCGGCGATGAAGTGGGCGGGAAGCGCGTCCTGGCTGGCGAGCAGCGTGACCTTCTGTACGACGTCCGCCTGGGCCGTCTTCTGGTGCTCGAGGGGAAGGGCTTCGTTCTCGGCTTCGCACTGGTCCTCTGAGAGGGCGGTGAGCTGCGCCTCGAGCGTCGCGTTCTCATTCGCGGTGAGGACGGTGAACGACTCCGGGTCGGTGCCGGTGGCACCGCTCGCCTCTTCTGGGTCGCCGCTGGGGGCCGCCGATCCGGTGCCGGCGCAGCCCGCCAGCGCCACGACGGCGGCGAGCGCGAATCCGGTGGTGACGAGACCACGGCGCTTGGTTCGGGTGTTCATAGCGTCCTCCTTGACGACGACGTTTGCTGTGGAGCGGGGTATGTCTGCGACAGTAGGCAGAAATCCGGTGTGTGTCAACACTCAGGGTTGAAATTCTATTCATTATGTGGCTGAATCGTTCTCACGGCACCTCTCCTTCACTTCGGCGCCGCTTGCCGGGCACCCGCCGCGGCACCAGACTGAACGGCACTCGGAAGGACTTCGCATGCCTCCCACCACAGCTCTCCGGGTGCACGCACCGCTGCGTGCGCTCGATGCTGACCACGCCCGCTGGACCCGCGGATTCTGGGGCGCCCTGCGCGAGCGCACGAGGGATGTCACCATCCCCCGCATCTGGGAGTCGCTGAGCGACCCCGCCGTCAGCCCCGGGCTCCGCAACTTCCGCATCGCGGCGGGGCTGGACTCCGGCATCCACTACGGCCCGCCCTTCATGGACGGCGACTTCTACAAGTGGCTCGAGGCGGCGATCGACTCGCTCGAGACCGACCCCGACCCGGACCTCGCCGCCCGGATCGAGGAACTCGCCGAGCTGATCGCCTCGGTGCAGCGGGCGGACGGCTACCTGCACACGCCGACGATCATCGCGGCGCGCAACGACGAACCGGTTGCTGCGCTGGCGGATCGCTTCAACTTCGAGACGTACAACCTCGGTCACCTCATCACCGCCGGCGTGCGGCACTTCGAAGTGACGGGAAGCGCGACGCTGCTCGACGCAGCGCGCCGCGCCGCCTCGTTCCTGGAGGACCTCGCGACGAACAAGCCGCTGGAGCTGGCCCGCAGCGCGATCTGCCCCTCGCACTACATGGCGGTCGTCGACCTGTACCGGGTCACCGGCGACGAGCGCTACCTGCGCCTGATGGAGGCGTTCGTCCGGGTGCGCGACGACTTCGACGAGGGCGGCGACGACAATCAGGACCGCATCCCGGTGCGCTTGCAAACGACGGTGGCCGGTCACGCTGTCCGTGCCAACTACCTGTACGCGGGTCTCGCCGACCTGGTGGCCGAGACCGGCGACGAGCAGCTGACCGGCGTGCTGGAGAATCTCTGGCGCGACGTGGTCGACACCAAGCTCTACATCACCGGTGGCTGCGGCGCGCTCTACGACGGCGCGTCGCCGGACGGCTACCCGTGGCAGGGCGAGATCAGCCGCGTGCACCAGGCGTACGGCCGCGCGTATCAGCTGCCCAACACGACCGCGCATGCGGAGTCGTGCGCGAACATCGGGCTGATCCTGTGGGGCGAGCGGATGCTGTCGCTCACGGGCGACGCCGGATACGCCGATGTCATCGAGCGGGTCGCGTTCAACAGCCTGCTCGCCAGCGTCAGCCTCGAGGGCTCGGAGTACTTCTACACCAATGCGCTCCGCCAGGTGCGGGAGCTCCCCTTTCCCCTCCGGCGCCCTGGCGACACCGGTCAGCACCCCACCCCGCCACCGCCGCCGTCGGACGAGCGGCTGCGCGAGCGCTACCTGAGCTGCTTCTGCTGCCCGCCGAACATCGCACGCACGCTCGCGCGGTTCCACCAGCTCGCCGCCTCCGTCTCGGCCGACGGGCTGCACGTGCACCTCTACGGCGGCAGCGACCTGCGCGGCGCCGATGAGAACGGACGCTCCCTCGCACTGCGCGAGGACAGCGACTACCCCTGGGACGGGCGGATCGGCTTCACGGTGACGGATGCCGTGGGCGGCGGAGTGCCGCTGCACATGCGCATCCCCGGCTGGTCGGCGGGTGCGACTCTCACGGTGAACGGCGACCCCGTGCCGGTGTCGGCACCGGGCGCGTACACGAGGATCGAGCGCGCGTGGTCGCCGGGCGACGAGGTCGTGCTGACGCTTCCCATGCCGGTGCGCATCCTGCGCGGTCACCGCCTGGCCGAGGAGATCACGAACCAGGTCGCCGTGCAGCGAGGGCCGGTCGTGTACTGCCTGGAAAGCGCGGACCTGCCGGAGGGCGTCGTGCTGGAGCGGGCGGCGCTGCGCCGCGGCGCAGAGCTGACCCCGGTGGAGGCGCACATCGACGGCCGGCGCCTGATCGCGCTGGAGGGCGAGCTCACGGTGCTCCCCGAGGCGGGCGACGACCTCTACGACGACCTGGATGCCGCGCCGGTCGGCGCCGCCCGGGCGCGGCTCATCCCCTACTTCGCGTGGGGCAACCGGGGCCCGGGGGAGATGTCCGTGTGGCTTCCCCTGGTGTGGTGAACGGGGTGAACGGGATGAGCGCGCACACGGTCGTCGCGAAGTACGTCATCGAGACGTCCCTGCCCCTCCGGCATGCTGCCGAGGTGCTCGCCGGCGAGCAGTCCACCGGAACGTTCGTGCGGGTGGCTCGTGAGTCCGACGACCTGCGCGCCCGGTTCGCGGCCCAGGTCGACAGCATCCAGGAGATCCCGCTCACGGGCTCCCCGCCGTTGCCCGGCGCCGTCGGCGACCCGTCCGAGCGCCGGCGCGCCATCCTGAAGCTGCGGTTCCCGCTCGACAACTTCGGGCCTTCCCTGCCGAACCTGCTCGCGGCCGTGGCGGGCAACCTGTTCGAGCTCAAGGAGCTCGCCGCCATCCGCCTTCTCGACCTCGACCTGCCGGCGCCCTTCGCCGACCGGTATCCCGGCCCCTCCTTCGGCGTCGAGGGCACCCGCCGGCTGATGGGTCGGACCGAGGGCACGATGATCGGCACGATCATCAAGCCGAGCATCGGCCTTGCCCCGGATGAGCTTGCGGAGCTCGTCGGTGAGCTGGCCGCGGCCGGCATCGACTTCATCAAGGACGACGAACTGCAGGGCAACGGACCTTCCGCGCCGCTGGCGGCTCGCGTCCGGGCGGTGATGCCTGTGCTGGAACGCCACGCCGACCGCACCGGCGTCAAGCCGATGTACGCCTTCAACATCACCGACGACATCGGTCGCCTCGAGGCGAACCACGACCTGGTGGTCGAGGCAGGCGGCACGTGCGTCATGGCGTGCATCAACCTCATCGGGCTCGCGGGCCTCGATTTCCTCAACCGGCACTCCACCGTCCCGATCCACGGTCACCGCGCCATGCTGGGCGCGATCGCCCGATCGGACCAGGTGGGGATCGGGTTCCGCGCATGGCAGAAGCTCGCGCGGCTGAGTGGGGCCGACCACCTGCACACCAACGGCATCAGCAACAAGTTCTACGAGTCCGACGCCGAGGTGCTCGACTCGATCGCCGCCGTCCGCGAGCCGCTGCTCGGTCTCACGCCGACCGTGCCGGTGCTCTCGAGCGGGCAGTGGGGAGGACTCGCGCACGCCACCTACGCGGCGGTGGGGACGACCGACCTTCTCGTGCTCGCCGGTGGCGGCATCCACGGCCACCCCGACGGTCCCATGGCCGGCGTGCAGAGCATGCGCGACGCATGGGCGTCCGCGGCGCGCGGCGAGAGCGCGGAGGACGCGTACGCCGCCTCCGATGCACTCCGGCGCGCGACCGAGAGCTTCGGGCCTGTGCGTGTTTAGAGGTGGGCGTGTTTAGAGGTGGGCGTGTTTAGAGGTCTGCGTGTTTTTGTGGCGCGTGTGTCTAGAGGCGAGCGTGTCTGACGGGGGCCTGTCGCCGGAGGGCGTGGCCGGCGCGCGCCGCGGGAAGGCGCGCGTCGGCTTCTATGGCGACGACTTCACCGGCAGCGTCGATGCGCTGCTCCAGTTCGCCCGCCGCGGGTGGACAGGACGCCTCTTCACCTCCGTCCCGACCGGCGCGGCACTGGCGGCCGCCGCCGCCGAAGTGGACGTCGTGGGAATCGCAGGGATCGCCCGGTCCCTTCCCACGGCCGGGATCGAGGACGAGCTGCGGCCGGCGCTGGAGGCCCTGCGAGATGCCGGCGCGCACGTCGTGCAGTACAAGGCATCGTCCACGGCCGACTCCTCCCCGACCATCGGCAGCCTCGGGCGGGTGGCCGAGATCGCTCGCGAGGTGATCGCCGAGCGACCGGTGCCGGTGCTCTTCGCCCAGCCGGACTTCGGGCGCTATACGGTCTTCGGCCACCACTTCGCGGCCGAAGACGGCATGATCTACCGCCTCGACCGGCAGCCCACGATGTCCACCCACCCGTCGACCCCGATGACCGACTCCGATCTGCGGGTGCACCTGAGCCGGCAGACGAGCCTGGAGGTCGGCGGCATCCCGCTCGTCGCCTACGACGAGAACCTCGACGAGCGCCTCGCCGACGGTGACGCGCTCGTCGTGCTCGACGCGCTCACCGACGAGCACCTGATCGCCGTGGGGGCGGCGATCTGGCGGATGCCCGAGCCGGTGTTCGCGATCGGCTCCGGGGGGCTGAGTCACGGGCTCGCCGCGGCCGATGCGCACGGCGCCCCGCCGCCGCCAGTCTCTACGCCGGCGACGGGTCCGGTGCTGGCAGTATCGGGAAGCCGGTCGCGCCAGACGCGACGGCAGGCTGATGCCGCGGCCGACGCCGGCTGGCTGGTGCGGCCGTTGCCGCTCGGTGACGGGTATCTCGGCGACGGCGTCCTCGCGCAGGCCATCTCCGACACCGTCGCGGCCCTCGGCACGGGGCGCAGCGTCGCGTTCACCTCCGACGACGCCGACACCGCAGGCGTCGTTGCGCCGCTCGAAGGGATCGCCCGGGCCGCCGCATCCATCATCGAGAGGGCCGCGGCGGCGGGAGTCACACGAAGGATCATCGTGTGCGGTGGAGACACCTCCAGCCGGGTCACCCGGCTTCTCGGCATCCACTCGCTGTCGATCGCGGCCAACCCGTGGGGCAATGTGGTGCTGCTTCGAGCGCACGCGGAGGCGACCCACCTCGACGGCCTGGAACTGCTGCTCAAGGGAGGCCAGGTGGGGACGGTCACCCTCTTCGACGACGTGCGCCGGCTCGGCGCCTGAGCCTCCCCGGGCTCAGACCGAAGACAGCCGCACGCTCCACGTCGTCCGCTCCCGCGGCACGCGGTAGCGCTCGGGCAGCGCGGGGCCGACGGATGCCGAGCCGAGACCCTGCTGCCGGTGATCGATGTTCAGCCACACGCGGCCGGTGTCGACGAGCTCGTGCGGCTTGGCGGCGCGCTGCAGGTCGAACGACGTCCACCGCCGGGCGGTGAAGTCGAACTCCGGGCGCCCGTCGACCCGCAGATTCGGCACCCAAGACCCGGAGAGCTCCAGCCACCGCGTCTCGATGTGGTTGCCGTTCTCCTGCGGCACGGGGTAGTCGACCTGAAGCTCCTCGATCGTGCGCGCGAAGACCCCGCGGCGTGACCCCTCGCAAGAGTCGACGTACGTCTCACCCGGACCCCGGCCCCACCATCGGGCGGCGTCGTAGCCGCCGGGGAGGGAGAAGAGCAGCCCCACCCGGGGAACCCAGATGTCGCGGTGCATGTACGGGGTGTCCCGCCAGGGGCCGACGAAGTCCACCGTCGTCTCGAGCGCGATTCCGTCCCCATCGGCGCGCCACAGCATCTGCCACTCCACCCCGTGCGGATGGGAAGTCGGCGCGGTGCGCCCCGTCACGCGCAGCCAGTCCGCTCCCGCATCGACGGAGTCGGTGCGGTGCCGCAGGCGGTCAGCGCCGGTCTTGCGCCACACCGAGGCGATGTCGTTCAGGTCGCCTTGACCGTGGTCGTTCTCGGTGGGCGCGCGGTGCAGGTCGAGCCACGGACCGTCGAGCTCGAGGGCGCCGAGCCGCCGCATCCGGCCCGTCGTCGCGTCGAAGACCGCGGCGCCGATCGCGATGTCCGTACCGGCGGGCGCGCGGGCGGTCTCGCCCGGCGCCGAGACGGCGGATGCAGGGGCGGTGGATGCGGGGGCGGTGGATGCGGGGGAGGTGGATGCGCGCACGGGCTCGGCGACGGCCTGGCCCCACGCCACCACGTGCCCGGCCGGGGCCCAGGAGCCATCGGCGGCGAGCGCCGCCTCCACCGTGAGCACGGCGTCGGGTGAGGCGCTCAGGTCGAAGGGCAGTGGCACGGTGAGGCTCGCGCCCGCGGGCACGGGTTCCACCGCGAGCGTCCCCGACTCCGCGACGCGGCCGTCGATCTCGACCGCCCACCGGAAGGCAAGGTCGGACGTGTCGGCGGAGTGACGCGCGTTGGCGATCTCCACCTCGGCCCCGACCCGGATCGAGATCGGCGCGTAGGCCTTGGCGAGCTCGACGAGGCCCGGCGTCGGCGTGCGGTCGCTGAACACCAGCCCGTGCAGGCTGAAGCGCCCGCCCCGCGGCTCGTACTCCACGTCGTCGCCGTGCATGATGAACGGCACGCCCTCGGCCGTGCGTGCCGAGAAGCCGTGGTCGATCCACTCCCACACGAAGCCACCGCAGAGGCGGGGGTGCGCGTCCATGATCGCCCAGTAGTCCTGCAGCGACCCTGGTCCGTTGCCCATCGCGTGCGCGTACTCGATGAGAAGGAAGGGCAGCCCCCGGCGTCGTGCCTCGTCGGTCTCGTCGATCCCCTCCGGTGCCGGCTCCTCGCCGCGACCGATATGCTCGAGCAGCTCGAGCGAGGGATACATCAGCGAGTAGAAGTCCGAGTTGCGGTAGCTGGGGTCGCGCTCGTAGAGCACCGGCCGCGACGGGTCCCGCTCACGGGTCCAGCGTTCCAGCCCGGCGAAGGCCTCGCCCGTGCCGCTCTCGTTGCCGAGCGACCAGATCACGACGCTGGGGCGGTTCTTGTCCCGTTCGACGGTGCGCCGCATCCGGTCGAGGATCGCCTCACGCCAGGCAGGATCGTCCGGAGGGTTGGTGGCCCAGCCGTCATAGATGAACCCGTGCGTCTCGAGGTCGCACTCCACCACCACCCACAGCCCATACTCGTCGCAGAGCCGCAGGAACTCGGGATGCGGCGGGTAGTGGCTCGTTCTCACGGCGTCGATGTTCGCGCGCTTCATCAGCACGATGTCCTCGATCATCGTGGCGCGGCTCAGGGTGCGGCCGGTGTCGGGATGGTGCTCATGCCGGTTCACGCCGCGAAAGGTGAGCGGCCGTCCGTTCACCTCGAACACCCCGTCCCGGATCTCCACGCGGCGGAAGCCGATCGCGAGCTGCACCACCTCACCCGCCGAGGTGAGGGTCCCGCTGTAAAGCCGAGGCGCGTCGGCGCTCCAGGGCTCGACGGGCACGCGCGCCGTCTCCCCCGCCGGCATCCGGATGCCGAGCTCCGGCACCTCTACGATGGCCTCGGCCGTGGCATCCACCCGCAGCGCGCCCATGCCCGTCCGCGCGTCGAAGTCGGCGTGCACGAAGTGGTCGTCGATGGCGCCGGCGCGCCGCTCGATCAGCTCGACGTCGCGGAAGATCCCGGGGAGCCACCACATGTCCTGGTCTTCGAGGTAGGTGCCCGCCGACCAGCGGTGCACCCGCACGGCGAGCAGGTTCGGGCCTGGAACCACCGCCGCGTCGAACTCGAACGGGAGCCGGCTGCCCATCGACCACCCCAGCTCGACGCCGTTGAGCCACACCTTGGCACAAGAGTCGACGCCCTGGAACCGCAGCACCGCCGACTCCCAATCCGCCGGCACGTCGAAGACCAGGCGGTAGTCGCCGGTCGGGTTCTCGGTCGACACCCGGGGAGCGTCGAGCGGAATCGGATAGGCGGTGTTGGTGTACAGCGGACCCTCGGCCGTGCCCCGCATCGAGCGCGGCGGTCCGCCGGCGAGCGGGGTGAACTCCTCCAGCACCCAGTGCGACGGCACGGGCATCGCATCCCAGCCGGAATCGTCGAAGTCCTCCCCGACGAACTCCTCGCCCGAGCCCGCCGCGGTCGGCGAGAGCCGGAACCGCCACGATCCATTGAGACTCAGCACCCGCGCGTCGCTCACCGCCTCGGCACGCGGAGCCCGGCGTCCCCTCCCCGGTGCGGTGCTCTCCCAATATCCGGCCATGGATCAGCCGCCGGTGGACTCGCGCACCACGAGTTCCGGCCGGAAGAGCACCGCCCGCTCCTGGGCGCTCTCGCCGTCATCGGCGAGACCGAGTTCGCGCAGCAGCAGATCGACCGCGGTGTAGCCGATGAGCGACGCCGGCTGCCGAACGGAACTGAGCGGCACGACCGTGGCCGCCGCGAAGTCGATGTCGTCGTAGCCGATGAGCGCGATGTCGTCGGGAACGCGCAGGTCGCCGCTCATCACGAGGGCCTGCAGAAGGCCCACCGCGAGCAGGTCGTTCGCGGCGAAGATCGCATCCGGGCGATCGTCCGGGGCGCGGGAGACGATCCCCTCTCCGGCTCTCCGCCCCTCCAGCACGGTCAGCGCTGTCATCTCGATCACCTCGAGCGTCGCTCCGGGGGTCGCATCCACAGCCCGCCGCGCGCCGAGCAGCCGGTCGGCGACCTGGCGGATGGAGGGCGGGCCCCCGACGAACGCGATCCGCCGGCGCCCGATCGCCGTGAGGTGCGCTCCGGCGAGGTGCCCACCCTCGACGTCGTCGACCGCCACCGAGCAGAACGCGTCGTCCTCGGTGTGACGGTCGACGAGCACGACGGGCGTGCCTCCCGCCTGCAGCCGCTCGAGCCGCGTGATGTCTTCGGCCACGGGGGTGATCAGCACCCCGTTCACCCGCTGTTCCTGGAACAGGTCGAGATAGGAGCCCTCCCTCGAGGCGTTCTCATCGCTGTTGCCGAGCAGCACGGTCATGCCCTCTTCGGCGGCCCGGTCCTCGGCGCCACGGGCGACGTCGGTGAAGAACGGGTTGCGCACATCGAGCACGATCAGGCCGATGCTTCGGCTTCGACCCGCGCGCAGCTGCCGGGCGGCGTCGTTGCGGACGAAGCCCAGTTGCTCGATCGCGTGCAGCACGCGCTCCACCGTGGCGGGCGCGACCTTCGCCGGCCGATTGAGCACGTTCGAGACAGTGCCGACCGACACGGATGCCGCGGCCGCCACATCCCGCACACTCACTGCCACGCCCGCCCCGTTCTCCTCGCCTCGGACCGTGTCATCAGAAAGACTCAGCCGCCCGAGCGGCTCGCGGTCAACTCTGCCAGACGGTCGGCCACCCTCTCTCGGAGCGCCGGCCCGGCATCCCGGGACAGCGCCTCCTCGAGCCGTCGACCCTCCGCCCACGTCGTGTTCCTGCGGATGCGCTCCGCAGCCTCCGGCTTCTCCTCCGCGATCACGTCGAGCACCACGCGATATGCCTCAGGGTCATCGATGACCACCGAGAGGCTGGAATCGAGATCGACGACCGGCGGTGCGGGGGTGTCTCCCGCGTCGTCGATCTCCCAGCGATGCGTTCCCGAGCCGACCTCGTGCTCTTCGCCCTCGATCACCACTGTGGCGGTCGTGTTCGGCGGCACGACGGCCTCGATCACGATCCGACTCCCCTCGCGACGCCAGCCGGCCTCGGCCCGACCGTAGGGCGTGAGGTGCTCGGCCGAGGCGAAGTCGAATCCCGCGAGCGGTGTCGGCGCGATGCGCAGCTTCGCGTAGCCGGGCGCCGCCGGCGCCAGTCCTGCGACGACCCGGTGCAGCCAGTCGCCGATCGCACCCAGGGCGTAGTGGTTGAACGAGGTCATCTCGCCGGGGTTGATGGTGCCGTCGGGCAGCATCGAGTCCCACCGTTCCCAGATCGTCGTCGCGCCCATGGTCACGGGATAGAGCCACGAGGGGTTCTCGGTCTGGGTGAGCAGGCGGGTCGCGGCGTCGACGTGCCCGGTGCTGCTCAGGGCGTCCGCGATGATCGGCGTGCCGACGAAGCCCGTGCCGATGCGGTAGCCGCCCCGGCGCGTGAGTTCGGCGAGACGAGCACCGAGCGCGGGGAGTAGACCCTCCGGCGCGATGCCGAACACGATCGCCATCGCGTACGCGGTCTGCGCGTCCGAGACCATTCGTCCCGAGGGGGTCAGGTACTCGGCGAGGAACGCGGCGCGCACCTCCTCGGCGATGCGGCCGTAGCGCTCGGCGTCCTCGTCCCTGCCCAGCAGCTCCGCCGCGTGCGCGACGTTGCGGGTGGAGAGGAAGAGGTGAGCGCTGGCCACGATGTCGCCGTCGGTCTTGGCCTTCGCGGGCTGGTCCGGCGGCGCATCCGGGTCGAGCCAGTCGCCGAACTGGAAGCGTCCCTCCCACAGACGGCGATCGCCCGCGATCTCGAGCAGGGTGTCGACCCACGACGTCATGCTCGGATACTGGCGCTCGAGCGTCGCGACATCCCCGAATCTCTCGTTCAGCACCCACGGCACGACGGTCGCGGCGTCGCCCCACGCGGCCGCGGGCTTCGGCGCGCCCAGCACGTTGGGCACCACGAACGGCACGACCCCTCCGCCGGCCTCCTGCTCGATCGAAAGGTCGCGCAGCCACGAGTCGAGGAACCCCCGCACGTCGTAGAGGAAGCTCGCGGTCGGGGCGAAGACCTGGATGTCGCCCGTCCAGCCGAGGCGCTCGTCCCGCTGGGGACAGTCCGTCGGAAGGTAGAGGAAGTTGCCCCGGAGCCCCCACACGATGTTCTCGTGCAGCTGCGAGACGAGCGGATGCGAGGTCTCGAACCAGCCGGTGCGCTCCATGTCGCTGTGCAGCACGACCGCTGTGACGTCGGCGGGATCGAACTCCCCCGGCCACCCGGAGATCTCCGCGTAGCGGAACCCGTGGAACGTGAACTCCGGCTCCCACTCCTCCGCGCCCCCGGTGCCCGCGAGCGTGTAGTGGTCGGTCGCCTCGGCGGCGCGCAGCGGACGGGTGCCCAGCTCGCCGTGCTCCAGGACCTCGGCGTGCCGAAGGGTCACGGTCGTTCCGGCGGGGCCCTGCACCCGGATGCGGAGCCGGCCGACCAGGTTCTGGCCGAAGTCGAGCACCGTCCTTCCCTCCGGGGTGGTGATCACCTCGCGCACCGGCAGCTCCTCGATCCGGCGCACGAAGGGCGACGTGCGCGGCTCCGGGGCGACGATGGTCTCCGCCGCGGCGGCCGCCGGCCACGCGGAGTCGTCGAATCCCACCTCGCTGAAACCGGGCTGGGCCGGGGAAGCGTCGGTGCTCTTGGCGCGAGCGCCGAAGGCGCCGACGCCGACGCGCGCGTCGAACGTCTCGCCCTGGTAAAGCCCGCTCGCCACGAGCGCGCCGGTGGAGGCCTTCCACGATGGGTCGGTGGCGACGAGCTGCGAGCGGCCGTCGGCGTACTCGATCAGCAGCTGCGCGGCGACCCGCGGCTGGGCGCCGTAGTGCGGATGCGCATCGTCGCGGAAGCCGAAGTACTCCGTCGCCCAGGCGCCGGCGAGGCGGATGCCGAGGGCATTGCGCCCCTCGGTGACCGAGGCCGTGACATCCGACGTCTCGTGGATGGTGCGCGCCTGGTACGGCGTCCAGCCGGGCTTCATCACCTGGTCATCGACGTCCGTGCCGTTCACGGCCGCCTGGTACACGCCGACCGCGGTGGCATACAGGGTCGCCCGGGCGACCTCGCCCTCGACCTCGAACGCGGTGCGCAGGTACGCGGGCTGCGCATGCTGGGAGGGGTCCGCGAGGCCGATCGCCTCCGCCGTCCATTCGCCCTCGCCGAGGAACCCGGCGAAGATGCGGCGGGGGGCGCTCCACTCGCCGCCGACGCCGTCGGCGCCGGTGACGCGGACGCGCAGCTCCGCCTCTTCGCGGGGTGCGAGCGGTGGAAACGGCCACGCGATCTGCACCGACTCCCGCCCGTCCACGGTGTGGTGATGCACCCCGCTCGGGCGGGTCAGCTCCAGTTCCGCGGATGCCTGGATCCAGTCGGGTGCGTCGGTCTCGGTGACCCAGCCGAGGCGTGGGGCGGGCGAGGGAACGGTGTCGCTGCCGTATGGTGCGTCGGTGCTGACGCGGGAGACGACGGGGGTGGTCACAGGGATCTCCTTCAGGTGGCTCTCGTCGATCGGGCCGGCGCTCACGCGACGGCCGGTGCGGTGACGGTGATGCGGTGGGTGCCGTGGTGCAGTTCGGCGGGCGCCGGGTCACCGTTGACCGTGACGGTGGAGGACTCGGTGAGCGGCAGGTCCAGCAGGGCGCGGGCGCCGAACGGCACGGTCAGCGTCGCCTCCAGCGCATCGCCGTCGAGGCGCCAGTCGATGGACAGCTCACCGAGCCCGGTCGCGATCGTCGCGGCGGCGCGGTCGAGCGCGCGCGCCGGTCGCGGGGCGACGTGGACCGTGCGATAGCCGGGGCTCTCCGCATCCGGTGCCAGCCCCGCGACCGTCCGGTAGACCCAGTCGATCATCGCCCCGTAGGCGTAGTGGTTGAACGAGAGCATGCCGCCGCTCTCGCCGCCGCTGTTGCCGGCATCCATGTCGCCGCCGTGGATGGAGCCGTCCGGGAGGATGGCGTCCCACCGCTCCCAGACCGTGGTGGCGCCGCGGTCGACCTGGTAGAGCCATGACGGCGCTTCGTGGCGCAGCACCATGCGGTACGCCTCGGCGACGTGGCCGTTGTTCGACAGCGCGAAGAGCACCAGCGGCGTGCCGAGGAAGCCGGTCGAGATGCGCCCATCCGACCTGGCGACGTTCGCGGCGAGGGCGTCCGCGAGGCCGGCCCGGCGCTCCTCGGGTGCGATGCGGAACTCGAGCGCGAGCGCGGCGCCGGTCTGGGTCGAGACGGCCTCCTCGCCCCACCGCTCCCAGGTCGCCGCTGCGACCGAATCGGCGAGGGCGTCGTACTGGGATGCCGCCTGGGCATCGCCCACGAGGCGCTCGGCGCGCGCGACCAGCCGTGCCGAGTGCACGTAGAACGCGTTCGCGACGTAGTCGCTAGATACCTTGGCCTCCCACGGGCGCGCGGCCGGGGCATCCGGGTCGAGCCAGTCGCCGTACTGGAACGGCTCCGTCGGCAGCACGATCCCGTGGCCCGCACGCCGGCGCAGGTGGCCCACCCACCGTCTCATGCTGTCGAGCTGCCGTTCGAGCACCTCCGTGCTGCCGTACGACTCGTATACCGCGAGCGGCACGATGGTCGCGGCATCCGCCCACCCGGCACGCCCCATGTTGTCGGTGGGCGTGCCGCCCATCAGCATGTCCTGGCGACGGATGATGTCGGGCACCACCGAGGGCACACCGCCCTCGTCGGTCTGATCGATCTCGAGGTCGCGCAGCCACGACATCCAGAACGCCTCGGTATCCAGCAGCGTGTTCGCGGTCGCCGCGAAGGCCTGTGCGTCGCCCGTCCACCCGAGGCGCTCGTCGCGCTGCGGGCAGTCGGTCGGCACGGAGACGAAGTTGTCGCGCTGGGACCACAGCACGTTCGAGTGGAACTGGTCCAGAGCCGCATCGGAGGAGCGGAACGTGCTGCGCGGTTCGAGGTCGCTCGAGATGGCGATGGCCGTGGCCGAGACCACCTCCGCGTCGCCCACGACGTCGGCGTAGCGGAAGCCGTGGAAGGTGAACACCGGCTCGAGCACGTGCTCGCCGTCCGAGGCCAGGGTGTAGACGTCGGTGGCCTTCGCCTTCCGAAGCGCCGCGGTGTGCAGCTCCCCCGACGGCTCCAGCACCTCGGCGTGGCGGATGGTGACGACATCCCCCGCCGCGCCACGCACCACGAGCCGCACCCATCCCGAGACGTTCTGCCCGGAATCCAGCAGCAGGCGGTCGTTCCGGCGTTCGATGCTCATCTCGCGCTCTGCGATGACGCGGACGGGCTCCGACGCGCGGGGCTCGAAGCGCGCCAGGTCGGTCTCGATGATTGATGCCTGGGTCCAGCCGGTGTCGTCGAAACCCGGCTCGTGCACGCCCACCGCGTCGAGGGACTGGTCGATGATCGTGCCGTCGTAGATTCCCGCCGACCGCACAGCGCCGAACCCCCCGCGCCACGACTCGTCCGACGCGATGATCTCGGTGGCGCCGTCGGGGCTTGTGAGCTCGAGCTGGGCGAGCACGCCGATGCGGTCGCCGTAGATGGCCGTCCTCCGTGCGAATCCGAAGGGCCCCCGATACCAGCCGTCGCCGACCGCCGCGACGAGAACGTTGTCGCCGGCGCGGAGCAGGTCGGTCACATCGAGCGTGTCGACGAGCACCCGCTTCTGGTAGGAGGTCCATCCGGGGGTGAGCAGCGCATCCGAGACCCGCACGCCGTTGATCCAGGCGTCGACCAGCCCGAGCGCGCTGAGGCGCAGGCGCGCAGATCGCGGGGCCGTCTCGAGCCGGAACTCCCGACGCAGCAGGGGCACCGGGCCGGCGACCTCGCTCGGGATGCCGATGACGCGGGCGTCCAGCTCATCGCCCGGCACGCCCGCCTCGACGGTGAGGGGGGTACTCCAGGCCGTCCAGCCCACCTGAGTTCGCACCCGCACGGCGTAGCGTCGCACCTCGCGGGCCGAGAACCCGCGGGCGTCGCGGATGCCGGTGGAGACCTCCCCCGCGATCGCGGGCTGCACGTCCCACTCGCCGTTTCCGCTCGAGACGGCCAGCTGGTATTCGAGCTGGCGGGCGTCGGCGTTCTCGCTTCGCACCGCCCACGAGAGTCGGAGACCGGTCAGCGGGGTGCCGAGTAGACCCCGCCCGAACGAGGAGCGCAGTCCTGCGATGCGCGTCGCCTCGTCGGATTCGGCGGCGGGCGGGAGATCCGTCATGTTTCCGTGTCCTTTCGCGCCGGCATCCTCGCCGACAGGGTCTTCCATCCTGAAACGATTCAAGACCGATTGTCAACCCGGAGCGGGATGTCGGGGCACCTGGGGCATCCGGGTTACGAGATCGTTACCGCCAGGACCGGAATTGGTCGTTGACTCTCCCGGCCGGGCGTCGTACTCTCGTTCCAGTTGAACCGTTTCAACCATCCGCTGAGTGAAGTCGACAGCGGTGAGAACACAGCCAGACAGTCCTGGCTCTCAGCCCCGGGGCTGCTTTACAAGGAGGTAAAGATGAAGAGTTCTTCGACCCGGAGAACCATCGTGGCGGCAGCGGGCGTGTTCGCCCTCGCCCTCCCTCTCGCCGCGTGCAGCGGCGGCGACGGCGGCGGCGGCGGTGAGGGCGGCGCGAACGAGATCAGCTTCCTCACGCAGAACACCGGCACGAACGTCGCTGTCGCCGAAGCGCTGATCGAGGCGTTCGAGGCGGAGAACGACGACATCACCGTGCGGCTGGAGACCCAGCCCGCCGGCACCGAGGGCGACAACCTCATCAAGACGAAGCTCGCCACGGGCGAGATGGAAGACGTCTTCTACTACAACTCCGGTTCGCTGTTCCAGGCGATGAACCCCGATCAGAATCTGGTCCCGCTCGGGGACGAGGCGTGGGCCGGCGACCTCATCGACACCATGAAGCCGGTCGTCTCCACGGACAACGGCCTCTACGGCGCGCCCTTCGGGGCGACCCAGGCCGGGGCCGTGGTCTACAACAAGAAGGTCTACGCCGATCTCGGGCTCCAGGTTCCCACCACGTGGGATGAGTTCGCCGCGAACAACGAGGCCATCAAGGAAGCCGGCATCACCCCCGTCATCCAGACGTACGGCGACACCTGGACGAGCCAGGTGTTCGTGCTCGGCGACTTCGGCAACGTCCTCGCCCAGGACCCCGACTGGGCGGAGGAGTACACGGCGGGCAACCGCAAGTACGTCGACGAGCCGGCCCTCGCGGGCTTCGCGAACCAGCAGGCCGGATTCGAAGCGGGCTGGTGGAACGAGGACTTCGCCTCGGCGCTGTACGACGATGGGGCACGGATGGTCGCGACCGGCGAGGGTGCGCACTACCCGATCCTCACCGGCATCGTCTCGACGTTCCAGCAGAACTTCCCCGACGAGCTGGAGAACATCGGGGTCTTCCCGCTCCCGGCCCAGAATGCCGAGGACACGAAGCTGACCGTCTGGCTGCCCAACGCCGTCTACATCCCCAAGACGACCGAGGGCGACAAGCTCGAGGCCGCCAAGACCTTCGTCGCGTTCCTCAATTCTCCGGAAGGCTGCGAGATCCAGACCACGGTCATGGTGCCGAGCGGGCCGTTCGCGACGACCGCGTGCACACTGCCGGATGATGTCCCGGGCCTCCTGAGGGACATGCAGCCCTACTTCGACGAGGGCAACACCAACCCGGCCCTCGAGTTCCTCTCACCCATCAAGGGACCGAACCTCGAGAACATCACGGTCGAGGTCGGCTCCGGCATCCGGGAGGCGGAGGACGGCGCGGCGCTCTATGACGCCGACGTGGTGAAGCAGGCGCAGCAGCTCGGCCTCGAAGGCTGGTGATGGCTGATCGGCTGAGGACCGATACCCGGAACTGAGCCGAACGATCGATAGGGGTGGCGCCCCCCCCGGCGCGCCCCCGCCGACACCACCCCGCCCCACCCAGGAGAGGGCAATGGCACACACCCCCCCCCGCCGCCCGCCCCCCCCCCACCCACCCCCC
>NZ_JBNCNY010000010.1:0-135846 GCF_049847225.1 Micromonospora sp. DT81.3 | reverse complement strand
GCGCGGGGCGGGCGGGGGCCCGCCGCGGCCCCCACCCCTCATCCAGAAGCAGGCACATCGATGGAGATGACATGACCACACTCGCAGCGCCGCCGAGCGCCCCCGCGAAAGCCACCCCCGCCAAGCGTCGCAGTATGAAGAGCCCGTATCCCCTCTGGTTCTACATCCCTTCGGGCGTCCTTTACGTGGTGCTGTTCGCGGTCCCCACCTTCGCCTCGTTCTACTTCTCGCTCACCCGATGGACGCTGTTCGACGCCACCTTCATCGGGTTCGACAACTTCGTGACGTTCTTCACGGAGCCGATGATGTTCCAGAGCCTCATCAACACCTTCATCTACGGGTTCCTGACCTCCGGGCTCAAGGTGGTGCTGGGCCTCGCTCTCGCCGTGCTCCTGACGGGTGCCATCCTCGGCCGGGGCTACCTGCGCTCCACGATCTTCTTCCCCGTGCTGGTCTCCACGATCGGCATCGGCGTCACCTTCAAGGTGCTGATGGACCCGTTCGACGGACTCATCAACAAGTCGCTCGCAGTCTTCGGCATCGACGGCCCGAACTGGCTCACCGACCCCGCGCTCGCGCTCTACTCCGTCGCCCTCGTCGACGTGTGGAAGGGCGTGGGGATCGCCACCCTCATCTACATCGCCGGCATCGTCGCCATTCCGCAGGAGTACTACGAGGCGGCGAAGGTCGACGGCGCCGGGTCGTGGAAGAACTTCTGGCACATCACGCTGCCGCTCGTCCGGCCCGCCACGGCCACGGTCATCCTGCTCTCGCTCATCGGCGGTCTCCGCTACTTCGAGCTCATCTGGGCCATGACCCGCGGTGGTCCCGGCTTTTCGAGCGACGTCGTCGCCTCGGTGATCTACAAGCAGTACCAGGCCGGCTTCTACGGCCTGTCGACGGCGGGGAACGTCATCCTCTTCCTCGTCGTGACAGCGATCGTCCTCCCGATCCAGTACCTCCTCACCCGTCGGCAGGTGGAATCATGACGCTCACACGCACGATCACCACCGCCGACTCGCACGGGCGCACTCTGCGCGCGGATCGCCGGCCTCTGACGCTCCAGCGATTCCTGAGGAAGTACCTCCTCGGCATCATCGCGATCCTGGTGTCGATCGTCGTCTTCATCGTGCCGTTCGCGTTCATCTTCCTCACCGCCGCGAAGAACCCGGCCGAAGCGGCGCTGTTCGAGTTCTCCCTCCCCCAGCAGGGCTGGATGCTCTGGGAGAACCTCGTCACCGTGCTGGAGACCCGCGACTACATCCTCGTCCGCGCGTTCGTCAACAGCACGATCCTGACCATCGTCAGCGTCATTCTCATGGTCGTGTTCGCGGCCATGGTCGGCTACGTGCTCCAGCGCCGGAAGTTGCGCTGGAATCACCTGATCAACTTCTTCGTCCTCGCCGGACTCATCGTCCCCCCGGCCGTCGTGCCCACCATCTGGGTCATGCAGGGCCTCGGCATCTTCAAGACGCTGCCCGGCATGATCCTGATCGAGGCGACCTTCGGGCTCTCGTTCTGCATCCTGCTGTTCCGGGCGTTCGTCTCGACGATCCCCCGCGAGCTCGACGAAGCGGCGATCATCGACGGAGCCGGCCCCATGCGACTCTTCTTCCGGGTGGTGCTGCCGCTGCTCAAGCCGGTGGTCGTCACCGTCATCGTGGTGCAGGCGGTTGCGGTCTTCAACGACTTCACCGGACCGCTGTACTTCCTCCCGGGTGATGCGAACGCCACGGTCCAGCTCACGCTGTACAACTTCTCGAGTCAGAACCCCAGCCAATGGAACCTGCTGTTCATGGACATCCTGCTCATCACGATTCCGCCGCTGATCCTCTACATCTTCTTCAACCGCCAGATCGTCGCGGGCATGACCAGCGGTGCCGTCAAGGGGTGAGGCGTGCCGCAGATGCTTCCGGCATCCCGTGCAGGTCACCGCACGGGATGCCGGAGACCAGCCGTTGCCGGCTCAGTAGTACTCGGCCGGCACGCCGCCGCGCAGCCAGGCGAGCTCGTTGTCGCGGATGAAGGTCGACAGCGTGCGGTCGGCGTCGAGGCGGTCGCCGAGCCACTCTTCGACGAGGCGCATCAGGCGCTCGCCGGTGTCGAGACCGGGGCACGCCACCACGTCGTCCCAGGCCTCGAGGAACCCCTCCGGCGTGGGGACGCCGCGAAGCGTCCGACTGACGTACTTCGGTCCCTGCAGAAGCGTGCGGTCGGCGGCGAAGGCGGCTCTCGCGGCGGCGAGCGCGAGGTGCAGGGCGGCGTGGCGGAGCAGGAACTCGTCGCCGCGCTCCGCCGCCTGTCGCAGGAAGTAGCCGCCGTGCAGGCGGACCTGCGCGAGGTGCGAGCGCACCCGCTCCTCCCACTCGCCGTCGGGCAGACGCGTGATGCGGCCGATCAGGTCGTCGAGGTCGGGGGCGTCGACGCTCGATCCGTCGACGCTCGATTCGTCGACGCTCGATCCGTCGACGCTCGATTCGTCCACACGCGAAGCGTCCCTCCTCGCGTAGGCGACGCGGGCGCCGGCGAACGAGGCGCGGGTCGGGTCGTCGCCGTGCTCGGCGGCGGCCGCGAGGTAGCCCGGGCTGGAGAGTTTGATGTCGATGTAGGAGCCCGGGTAGTCCGCGTCGCGGCGTTCGATCCACGCGAGGCGGTTCTCGGCGGATGCCGCGGTGAAGCTCGCGTCGTCGACGACGAGGTAGACATCCACATCGCTCTCCGCCCGCTCGTCGCCGCGGGCCACCGAGCCGACCACGATCACGGCGAGCGTCGCCGGATGCTCTCTCACAGTGTCGATGTAGGCCGCCAGCGCGCGCTCCTGCTGCTCCATGGGCACTCCCCTTCGAGTACTGGGCCGATGCGGCCGCACTTACACCCTACGGTGAAACGTTACAATCCCCGACCCGCTTGTGAGGGATCCGGCTTGCCGGAAGGTCTCATGTGGCCTATTCTTGAAACGATTCATTTCCCCAGCGCCCCACCCCGAATCCCCAAGGAGCCCTCTCGATGACGAGCGAGAAAGCGCCCGAGCGCGTGTGCTTCGAACTGCGGGTGAAGCCGGAGCTGCTCGATGAGTACATCCGACGGCACACTCCGGTGCGGCCCGACATGCTGGCCGAGATCGCCGCCGCCGGACGACGCAACTACTCCCTCTTCCTCGGCGAGGGCGGCCGGCTCGTCGGCTACTACGAGACCGATGACGACGTCGCCGCGCAGGCCTACCTCGCGGCGTCGCCCCTCGCCGCGCGCTGGGAGGCCGAGATGGCCCCGTTCTTCGTGGGCCTGGACGGCCGCCCCGACCAGGCGGCGACCCCGCTCACCCCCATCTTCCAGCTCGAAGACCAGCTCGCCGCGGCCGGAGACCCGCTCGCAGCGAGTGAGCGCCGGCGAGACGACGACGCACCGACATCCACAGAAAGCGACGCACCGTGACCAGCCTTCCCGCACAGATCCTCCCCGCCCTCGAGGGCCAGGGCATCGAGCTCCCGTCGTGGGCGTTCGGCAACTCAGGCACCCGATTCAAGGTCTTCACGACACCGGGCACTCCTCGCGATCCGTTCGAGAAGATCGCGGATGCCGCTGAGGTGAACCGGGTCACGGCCCTCGCGCCGAGTGTCGCGCTGCACATCCCGTGGGACAAGGTGGACGACTACTCCGTGCTGCGCCGCCACGCCGAGGACCTCGGCGTCGCGCTCGGCACGATCAACTCCAACACCTTCCAGGACGACGACTACAAGTTCGGCGCCCTCACGCACGAAGACTCGGCCGTGCGCCGCAAGGCGATCGACCACCACCTCGAGTGCATCGACATCATGGACGCCACCGGGTCGCGCGACCTCAAGATCTGGCTCGCCGAGGGTTCCAATTACCCCGGCCAGGCCGACCTGCGCGGCCGCCAGGACCGCCTGCAGGAGTCGCTGCAGGAGATCTACGCCCGCCTGAGCGGTGAGCAGCGCCTCGTGCTCGAGTACAAGTTCTTCGAGCCGTCGTTCTACCACACCGACGTTCCCGACTGGGGCACGTCCTACGTGCAGGTGGCCGCCCTCGGCGAGCGCGCGATGGTCTGCCTCGACACCGGACACCACGCACCCGGCACCAACATCGAGTTCATCGTCATGCAGCTGCTGCGCCTCGGCAAGCTCGGCTCGTTCGACTTCAACTCCCGCTTCTACGCCGACGATGACCTCATCGTGGGCGCCGCGGACCCGTTCCAATTGTTCCGGATCCTCTTCGAGGTGATCCGCGGCGGCGGCCTGAACAACCCCGACGTGGCCTTCATGCTCGACCAGTGCCACAACGTCGAGAAGAAGATCCCCGGCCAGATCCGCTCGGTGCTCAATGTGCAGGAGATGACCGCGCGCGCCCTGCTCGTGGACGAGGAGGCGCTTCGCGCCGCCCAGGTGTCCGGCGACGTCCTCGCCGCCAACGCCGTGCTGATGGACGCGTTCTACACCGACGTGCGCCCCGGCCTCGCCGAATGGCGCGAGTCCCGCGGACTTCCGGCCGACCCGATGGCCGCGTTCGCGGCATCCGGCTACCAGGAGAAGATCGAGGCCGACCGCGTCGGCGGCGTCCAGGCCGGCTGGGGAGCGTAGCGACGATGAGCGAACCGTATGCCGCGGCCGAGGGCCTGGTGCGGGTCTATCCCGGGCGCACTCCCCTCGGCGCCGGTCTGGTCTGGGCGCACGGCGGCGGCTTCGCCGGCGGCGCGCTGGACATGCCCGAGGCGGACGCGGTGGCGCACGCCCTCACCGCACGGGGGATCACGGTCGTCTCGGTCGACTACCGCCTCGCGGGGGACGGATGCCGCTACCCGGCGCCGTCGGATGACGTACTGGCCGCCTGGTCCTGGACCGTGCAGAACGCCGCTCGCCTGCGCATCGATATCGCGCGCCTCGCCATCGGCGGCGCAAGCGCCGGGGCGAACCTCGTGACCGGCGCGGTCCTTCGCCTGCTCGACGGCGAAAGCCGGGCGGGCGAGAGCCGCGAGCTTCCCGCGGCCGTGGTGCTGGCCTACCCGACCCTGCACGCCGTGCAGCCCCCGACCCCGCCGGCGTTGCGCGCCGCGCTCGATGCCCGCCCGGATGCCGACCGCTTCGGCCCGGACAGCGTGCGGGAGATGTACGAGAACTTCGTCGGTCACCCTCTGCCGCGCGGCGACGAGGCACCGCTGCCCGCCGTGCCCGGCCTGGCCACGGCATCCGATCTGGCCGGCTTCCCGCCCACGTTCATGATCAATGGCGACGTCGACGAGCTTCGCGTCTCGGGCGAGGCCTTCGCCGCTACGCTCGCCGAGGCGGGCGTCGACGTGGAGGTGCTCACCGAGGCAGGCACCGAGCACGGCCACCTGAACCGCCCGCAGGAGCCTGGCTTCGAGGCATCCATCGACCGCATCGCGGGGCGGCTCGCTGCACTCGCGACATCCACCCCCGCGTCCACACACACCCCCGCGTCCACACCCACCCCCGTGTCCGCGCCCACCCCCGTGTCCGCACTCGGAGCAGGCGCACCACTCACCGAAGGATCCCTCTCATGACCACCCAGGCCGTCACCGACCTGATCGCGCGGTCCAACCGCCTCGGCGCCGATCCCCAGAACACGAACTACGCCGGCGGCAACACGTCGGCGAAGGGCTCGGAGACCGACCCCGTCACGGGCGAACCCGTCGAGCTGATGTGGGTGAAGGGCTCCGGCGGAGACCTCGGAACCCTCACCGAGTCCGGGCTCGCCGTGCTGCGTCTGGATCGCCTGCGCGCGCTCGTGGATGTCTACCCCGGCGTGGACCGCGAAGACGAGATGGTCGCGGCCTTCGACTACTGCCTGCACGGCAAGGGCGGCGCCGCGCCGTCGATCGACACCGCCATGCACGGCCTGGTCGACGCGGCGCACGTCGATCACCTGCACCCCGACTCCGGCATCGCGTTCGCGACCGCCAAGGACGGTGCGAAGCTGACCAAGAAGGCGTTCGGCGGCAAGGTCGTGTGGGTACCGTGGCGGCGCCCCGGCTTCCAGCTGGGCTTGGACATCGCGGCGATCAAGGCGAAGAACCCGGAGGCGATCGGCTGCATCCTCGGCGGCCACGGCATCACCGCGTGGGGCGCGACGAGCGAAGAGGCCGAGACCAACTCGCTCTGGATCATCGAGACCGCGCAGGCCTACCTCGACGCGAACGGCAAGAAGGAGCCCTTCGGCAAGGAGCGCAAGAAGTTCACGCCGCTGCCCGACGACGAGCGCCGCGCGAAGGCCGCCGCGCTGGCCCCCACGATCCGCAGCATCGCGTCGCACGACAAGCCCATGGTCGGCCACTACAACGACGACCCGCGAGTGCTCGAGTTCCTGGCTTCGGCGAATGCTCCGAAGCTGGCGGCGCTCGGCACGAGCTGTCCCGACCACTTCCTGCGCACGAAGGTCAAGCCGATGCTGCTCGACCTGCCGTCCGATGCGAGCGTCGAGAAGTCGATCGAACGCCTCGCCGAGCTGCACGAGGCGTACCGGGCCGACTACACGGCGTATTACGAGAAGCATGCTTCGACAGGCTCAGCAACCGAGCCGGACTCGCCCGCGATCCGGGGCGCCGACCCGCTGATCGTGCTGGTGCCGGGTGTCGGCATGTTCAGCTTCGGCGCGAACAAGCAGACCGCCCGTGTCGCCGGAGAGTTCTACCTCAACGCGATCAACGTCATGCGCGGCGCGGAGTCGATCTCGACGTACACGCCGATCAGCGATGCCGAGAAGTTCCGCATCGAGTACTGGGCGCTCGAAGAGGCGAAGCTGCAGCGGATGCCGAAGCCGAAGACCCACGCCGGGCGCATCGCGCTCGTCACCGGCGCGGCATCCGGAATCGGCAAGGCCATCGCGACCCGGCTCGCCGGGGAGGGCGCGTGCGTCGTCGTCGCCGACCTCGACCTCGAGAAGGCGCAGGCCGCGGCCGCGGAGCTCGGCGGCACGGATGTTGCGATCGGCATCGCCGCGAACGTGGCGGATGCCGCGGCGGTGCAGCGCGCGATCGACGACGCGGTGCTCGCCTTCGGCGGGCTCGACCTCGTCGTCAACAACGCCGGGCTCTCGCTGTCCAAGCCCCTGCTGGAGACCACGGAGGCGGACTGGGACCTGCAGCACGACGTCATGGCCAAGGGCTCGTTCCTCGTGTCCAAGGCCGCGGCCCGGGCCCTGATCGACCAGAAGCTCGGCGGCGACATCGTCTACATCTCGTCGAAGAACTCGGTCTTCGCAGGCCCGAACAACATCGCCTACTCGGCGACCAAGGCCGACCAGGCGCACCAGGTGCGGCTGCTGGCCGTCGAGCTCGGCGAGCACGGCGTGCGGGTCAACGGCATCAACCCGGACGGGGTCGTTCGCGGCTCGGGCATCTTCGCCTCCGGCTGGGGCGCGAACCGCGCCAAGACCTACGGGGTCGACGAGCAGGACCTCGGCAAGTTCTACGCGCAGCGCACGATCCTCAAGCGCGAGGTCCTGCCCGAGAGCGTCGCCAACGCCGTGATCGCCCTCACCGGCCCTGAGCTCCAGCTCACCACCGGGCTGCACATCCCGGTCGACTCGGGCGTCGCGGCCGCCTTCCTGCGATGAGCGGGGTCGAGGGGACGCCCCCCGAGCCGGCTCGAACCCCTGACCCTGCCGAAAGGACGCAATCCGCGGCCCCGGGACCCCTCGTGGCAGCACTTCGCGTTCCTTCGCGCACCTCCTCCCGCCGCGCTGCCGAAAGGACGCAATCCGCGGATTCGGGGGGTCGCCAGGCAGCAGTTTGCGTCCCTTCGCGCTCGGTGTCGGCGGGAGCCCGGGGATGAGCGACGGGCTGGGCGGACAGGGCGGGCGAGGCGGGCGCGGCGGGCGCGTCGCCGCGATCGACCTGGGCGCGACGAGCGGCCGGGTGATCGTGGGACGGGTCGGGCCCGGGATCCTCGAGACCGAGACGGTCGCGCGCTTTCCGAATGATCCGGTGCGGACGATCGACGGGCTGCACTGGAACATCCTGGGCCTGTACGGCGCGGCATCCGCGGGTCTCGCCGAGGCCTTCCGCCGCTACGACGACATCGGCAGCATCGGCATCGACTCGTGGGCCGTCGACTACGGACTGCTCCGCCGCGGTCAGCTGCTCGGCGTGCCGTTCCACTACCGCGACGACCGGAACGAGGCGGGCGTGCGGGCGGTGCACCGGCGGATGCCGCACACCGACCTGTACGCGCGCAACGGGCTGCAGTTCCTGCCGTTCAACACGATCTACCAGCTCGCGGCCGAGGCGGCGGGGCCGCTGCTCGAGGTCTCGGACACGATGCTGCTCGTGCCCGATCTGCTCGCATACTGGCTCACCGGTGAGGCCCGATTCGAGCGCACGAACGCCTCGACGACGGGTCTGATCGATGTCCGGACGGGCGAGGTGTCGCCCGAGCTCGTTGCGCTCACCGGCGCGGACGCCGGCATCCTGCCGACCCTCATCTCGCCGGGCGAGAGCTTCGGCACCCTGCTCGGCGACGTGCGCGGAGCACTCGGCGCGCCCGCGCACGTGCAGGTCACCGCTGTCGGCTCGCACGACACCGCATCGGCGGTCTTCGCCGTACCGATGGATCCGGCGCGCGCCGCCTACATCTCGTGCGGCACGTGGGGCCTCGTCGGACTCGAGCTGAACGACCCCGTGACGACCGAGGCCGCGCGCGAGGCCAACTTCACGAACGAGGGCGGCGTCGGCGGCACCGTTCGCTTCCTGCACAACGTGATGGGTCTGTGGCTGCTGAGCGAATCGATCCGGCACTGGGAGCGCGAGGGCGAGCGCATCGACCTGCCGACGCTGCTGCAGGCCGCCGGCGAGCTGCGCGACGAGGTCGCCGTGTTCGACGCCGACGACCCGGCGTTCCTGGCGCCGGGCGAGATGCCCGACCGCATCGCCGAGCACTGCCGCGCGCATGGGCTGCCGGTGCCGCGCACGCGCGTCGAGTTCGCGCGGAGCATCATCGAGAGCCTCGCGGACACCTTCGCGCGGTCGGTGCGCACGGCCGCCCAGCTCGCGGACCGCACGGTCGAGGTGGTGCACATCGTCGGCGGCGGATCGCTCAACACCCTGCTCTGCCAGCGCACCGCCGACCACCTCGGCCTGCCGGTGCTGGCGGGTCCGGTCGAGGCCACCGCCATCGGCAACCTGCTCGTGCAGGCGCGGGCGCAGCACCTCATCGAAGGCAACGCCGCCGAGCTCCGGGACCTCGTGGCCACGGTGCATCCGCCGACCCGGTACGAGCCGCGCGGCTGAGCGACGCTGTCCGGGCGCGCCGGCGCACGCGCGCGCAGGAGTTCTCGCCGGACCAGGAGGATTCAGCCGAAATCGCCCTGCTCCCGCGACATCTCCTGCGCCCGCGACGTGCGGCGCTGACCCCCGGGCTCGCGGCTCGGCCGGCCGCCAGTACACGGGCGCAGGCGGAATGCGCTGGATCAGTACCATTCGGCCGGAGTCGTCCTGATTCCGCGCTCATGTCCTGAAACCGTGCGACCGATGGCTCCCGCTCCCCGGCGACCGCCTCTGGACGCGGCCGACGCTGGGCTCCACACTGGACCCGTGAAGGAGTTGCGCGCCTGGGCGCTATGGGTAGCCGTCGCCGCGATCGTGCTCGCGCTGCTCGTGTGCATAGGCTCGGGGTTCATCATCTCGCCGCCGCCGTTCGAGGAACGGATCCAGTCACTTCGAGAAGACCCGTCGTCGGTGCCCCAAGGCGTCGATCCGACGGATCTGGCGGACCTTGACTCGGGAGATTTCGGCGAGGACGTCGGGGATCCGCCTGGTCTGGCGATTCCCTACCTCGCCCTGCCGAACGGGCTTCTCCTGGTCATCGTCGGGTTGATGGCGCTGCCGTTGCTGATAGGCAATCGGATGATCCCGCTGATAGGCGGGATCCTGAGCGTGCTCGGCGGGCTCGTGGCCGTCATCGCCGGCATCGTCATGGCGATCATCGCCTTCGTCGCCCTGACGATCATGGTGTCGCTGTTCCTCGCCGCGCCGTTCGGCACCCTGGCCTATCTCGCGATCTTCGGGTTCTTCGACACCGGAGCATCCGCCGTGATGCTGGGCCTGATCATCTTCTTCCAGCTGGCGGCGATCGTCTTCCTGATCGTCGCGCAGCAGAGCATGCTGGGCAACAAACGCCTCGTGTTCTGGTTGCTGCTGACCGTGCTCCTGACCTTCCTGACGATGATCCTGCACTCGATCGTGCCGGTCATCCTGGTGAGCATCACGGATGCTCTCGGGGCGATCATCATCGCCATCGTCGGCGCGATCTGGGGGCTGCTCATGCTCATCGGCGGCATCATCTCGCTGATCAAGCAGCTGAACCTCGGGCGCCAGGGCGGCGGCCCGCTCAGAGAGCGCGAGGCTTCGAACCCCCTGACGTCGCGAAACCCGACGCCGACGAGCGGGTCGGGTTAACCCTCCTCGACGAGCCGCACGGTGCACCCCCCTGGGGAGTCGCACGTCAGCAGGAGCGTCGTCTCCGCGTCGTAGATCCGGATCGGGGTCGGCTCCGGGTCCAGGCACGACAGAGCGTTCTGGTCGACCACCCGATCCGGGTAGTCGCGGCCCCTGGTCTCGACACCAACGTTGCCGGGACCGGGATTGCAGAGGATGATCTGCGAGGGCGCCTCGAGCTCGATCGCGCATCCGGTCGGAGGAACGGAGAATCCCGGGATGTCCTCGTCGGCGCACTCCTTGCCGGCAATGTCCTCGAACACGACCGTCGGGCGGGGGATGAGCCAACCCAGCCCGCCCTCCACCCCGTTCCGGGCCTCGTCGGGGTCGCCCTGAGGACGCAAGCCTCCGTAGAAGAGCACGAGCACCACCGCGACCGCGATGGCGACGAGCACGATGATCATCACCTTCACGTCGGACGCTCCTCAGGCGCGGGGGAAGGCGCCCGGGAAGGCTCGGGCGCCGTGGGCTCCGGCACGGCGACCGGAACAGTGGCGGGTGTGACCACCACGACGGGCGGGGGCGGCGGTTCCGTGACTCCTGTGAGGACCGGCGCCGGCTCGCTGCCGGGGAATGACGGCTCGGGCGGTGCCGCGGGCCCGCGGACAGGGAGCGTGGGCGGCGCGACGGGTTCCTCCGGCTCCGCCGCCGGAGCGACCGATCCGTTCTCGAAGACGACTTCGGCGGTCACATGCGCCGGCTTCTCCTGCTGGACGATGCGCTTGACGAGCACCTGGTGGACGGCCGCCTCCTTGGGAAGGGTGATGACCACATGGAACGGACGTATTCGACCGGCGGCATCCGTCACTTCTTCGTCGATCCGGACGCCACTTACGCCGGTCGCCAACTCGAGGGCTTCCCGTAAGCCCTGCGCGGTTCCGCGAAGGCGGGAGAGGTGGGCGGCGGCCGCGACGACCTGACGCAGCCGCCCGACGCCCGAGTCGAAACCTTCGGACGTCTCATCGAGCCATCGGGCGAGGTCGACCCATCGCGCCAGGAACGGCACGAAGCGGTCGGGGGTGCGCTGAGGATCGAAGTAGTCGGGAAGCTGCGCCAGCACCTCCTCGACGGGGTCCTGCAGCTGCGCCATCACATCGAGCAGCGTGGCGATCGGCGTCCCCGCCACGATGGTGCGCTGGTAGATCTCCGGGAGGAGCTTCGCGATCCGCTCAGCCTGCATCATCGTCCTCGATTTCAGCCTGCATCGTCGTACTCGACCGTGATCTCGTGGGCGCCCGGGGCGAACAGCCAGTTCGGCGGAAGCGAGACCTCGTCGCCGAAAGCCGAGGGCGATGCGAGGCGCCACGTTCGTCCGTCGGCGCTGCGGAAGACTCCGTCGGGACCGCCGCACAGGGCGAGCGGGGGACGAGCGTCGTTCGCTGCGATGGTGAAGAGCGCCTGGAAGGTGCCGTCCTGGCGGAGCGGCAGCCCGCAGTCGCGAGTGGGGGTCCGCCAGCTGCCGCCGTCCTGCCGGGGGTTGGCCACCGCGATGCCGGCGCGCTCGGTCGCGGCCAGGACTGTCTCGCCGATGAACGCGATGTCGCGGCAACTTCCGCCGGTCCACTTCGCGCCGGCGGGCGTCCACCCCTTGGCGTCGAGCTGCACTCCGAGCACCTCGACGCGTGACACGCCCGCCCCCTCTTCCTGGCCCGTCGCATACGCCCCCGCGTAGAGGTAGCGCCGGTTCGCGATCTCGAGCGTGCGGAGCACGCGGGTGTCCTGGTTCTTCAGACCGGTGTTCAGGAACGTCCCCGGGCGTCCCTCCGCGAAGGACACGAACACGCCCTTGAGCTCTTGGGCAGCCGCAGCGACGCAGAGGGCACCGGACGGATCGACGGAGGTCGTGACGGCGTAGAAGCCCAGGGCGGCATCTTCCGCGACGACCAGGATGCGGTCGCCGACCGCCTCGCCCTGCAGCGGCTGACGGAAGAGGCCGGCGTCCGTCGCGAGGAAAGCGTGGGGCTCGCCGTCGATGAGCGCGAGCGCGACGTCCTCGACGTGCGAGTCGAACTCGCGGATGCGTGCCCACGTCTCGCCGTAATCCATCGACACGTGCACGGCACTTGACTCGGTCTCGCCCACCCGAGCGGCCGCCACGACGCAACCGGGCGCTTCGCGCAGGACCGCCAGGCGTTCCACCGTCTCGCGCTCGAACCGGGAGACGGCCACCCACCCCGTCGAGTCATCGACAGTTCGGAAGACCTGCTCGCCGCTCGCCGAGAACCACGTCTTCCGCTGATTGGGGTCGCGGACGAGGGAGGGGACGATCCCCGGTACATCCTCGACGATGAGGGTGACATCCGACACGTAGCGCACACCGCGCTCGCTCTGCAGCACGTCGTAGACCTTCGCCACCCGCAGGTGCTCGCCGAACGGCCAGCCGGTCTCGGTGCCGACCGGCACGGGCGAGAGCACCCGGTCGAGTCGGTCGCGAAGCCGGCGCTCGATAGCGGTGCGGTCCTCTGCACGGTGCACCACGACTGACGCGCGCACGAGGGTGCGCTTGAACCCCGCCCACGAGACCCGCACGCGTGTCCCGATCGGCTGCCGGGATCGGAGAGCCTCGGCCAGGCGATCGAGGACGTCCGGGCTCATCGCCGCCGCGAGCGCGTCCCCGCTCACGCCCGTGTCTCCCGCGCCGGCGGGAACCACGTAGACCTGGACCTCGCCCGGAGGCGCCCCCACCCACGCATCCGCACGCGTCACGGCGCGCGCCCGCGAGACGCCGCCGCTCGCGGCCACCGCGAACTGCTCGTAGTCACGTGCGGTGACGACCCGGTCGAGAGTGTGGATCGACTGCGGGCCGCGGATCATGGCGTTCTCGAGGGTCTCGCGGTCGCGCCCGCCCGTTGCAGCGCCGGGGTTCGTGACGGTGACTCCGGGTACGGCGTCCTTCAACGTCGTCAGGGTGCCGGCCGCGACATTGCCGTTCGCTCCTCCGCCGTGGCGATACCACACCGCGATGCGGCGACCCGGTCCCGGAACCTCGGCGAGCGCGATGGGCTGCGCGGTCAGGCGCCCGGTGGCGGCCTCCGTCGCCGGGCCGCCGACTGCGGTGTCCGCGATCTGGGCCGCAGGTGCGAACATGATCACACCCTCCGCCCGGTCGACGGTATAGAGGTGTGCCTCGCCTTCGGGGCCCGGAGGGGCGCCGAAGTGCTCGACCTCCGTCCAGATCCGGTAGGTCACCCCCTCCGACAGACGGGCGGGCTCGCGGTTCTGCAGTTCGCCCGGTTCCGCCTGCACTCCGACGATGAGGTCGAAGACATCGCCCGTCGGCAGCGAGATGGGGGGATGCGCGACCCGGACGAGCTGGCCGGGCTTACCGGTACCGCTTCCCAGGTGCTCGCCGTCGACCACCTCGCCTGCGTAGGCGCGCACCGTGGCGCTCTGCTCGCCGACGGCGATGCGGGCATCGGCGGCCGTCGAGAACACCGGCGAGCCGGCATCCGATCTCACCGTCGCGACGCGGCTTCCGCGCGGCACGACCACCTCCGCCGTCGCGGGCGCCGACAGAGAGAAGACGAGATCGACCGATGCCGCGGCGGGCGGAAGGACGCGCACCCCGATCAGTTCCAGGAACTGCACGAACGCCTTCTCGGGTATCCGGTTGACCCGGTAGAGGAGCGTGTCCGTGAGGTACGCGAACACCTCCAGAAGGGTCACCCCGGGGTCACCCGGCGAAAGGTCCGTCCACTCCGGACTGCGCGCGGCGATGAGAGCCTTTGCATCAGCCACGAGCCGGTCGAAATCGCGGTCGTCCAGGTTGGGGATCGGAAGCGGCATGTTCAGACACCTCCCTGCAAGGGCACATCGGCGACGAGCCGGTCGGCCGGCCCTCCGATACGCGGACGGTAATCGAGCGTCACCTGCAGACGTTCGGGAGCATCGGGGACGGGGCCCGCATCGACGCCGAGGATGACGACGCGTGGTTCGAAACGTTCGACGGCTCGTCGGACGGTGTGCTTGGCGAGACCCGCCGTGGTGTCATCGTTCGGCGAGAAGAGCAGCGCGGCGAGGTCGCAGCCGTAATCGGGTCGCATGATCCTCTCGCCCGGCCGCGTCGACAGCAGCAGAATGAGCGCCTGGCGGATCGCCTCGGCGTCGCGGACCAGTTCGACGCGCCCGTTCGGGCCGACCGACAGCCCCGGCAGGGCATCGTCGAGGTCGGGATGCCCGAACCGCCACGCCGTCCACACGGGCGGCGTTCGTCTGGTGGGGACCTGGATCGTCATGGCGCCTCCGTCACGAGCGTCTGTCCCGGGTGCTGCACCCGGTACTGCACCTGTCCCTGCGGGGTGCCGTCGGTCAGCCCGGCAAGGTCTGCACGGACGATCGGCTTGCCCGCGATCGTCACGTATCCCGAGTGGCCGCGCTGAACGTTCACAGTCACTGTGCACGGCTTGATCCCGATGCTGAGGTTGGGGCATCCCCCGATGGAGCGGCCGATGGGGTCGCCGTCGGTCAGCACCGGCTGCCCGCTCACGAAGACGAAGTCCTCCGGGGCTTTCAGGTCGACCCTGCCGAGCTTGTGCTCGCAGCGGATGTCGGCGTCTCGGGTCACCCAGAACCACATGTCACACCTGCTCCAGTTCGATCCGATCGGCCTGCAGCCGCAGAAGGTGCCCGGGAGCCTCCAGCACGAGATCGCCGGCCGCGTGAACGACGATGCCCGCCGCGGTGAGTTCGACGCGGCTGCCTCCCTGGTTCGCGAGAACGATGCTGTCGCCGTCGGCGCTCAGCCGAAGCGACTGACCGGTCGGAAGCCGCAGACCGTAGACGCCGACCGCTCCGTCCACGACGCCTACTCCAGGTTCGCCCGCGTCGGACGTGCGCAGTCCGCCGAGGACGACGCCCCGGCCCGGATCGCGGGAGTCGTGCGCGACGACGACCCGGTCCCCGATATCCGGCTGCAGGGCGAGCCCCTTCGTCTCGCCCGCGCCCAGCGCGAGCACCGGGAGCCACTCGGACTCCAGCCCGTCGTACGCCGAGAGACCCACGCGTACGCGGCCCCTCGCGTCCGGGTCGTCGATGCGCAGCACCTCCGCGACCGTGATCGCGGACGCCTCGCGCCCGGGTGATTCGTCCAGCCGGCGCAGCAGCCGAAGATGCTCGGGCGTCGTGGTCGTCACGGTGCAGGTATAGCCCCCGAACGGATCCACGACGTGGTCGGCGGCGAGTAGCACGAACGAGCCGGATGCCCCGGATGTGAGCCCGTCGACCACGAGCGTCGTTCCCGCGGCGACGGCGGGGTCACCCTCGATCACCGCCCGCAACGATCGTCCTACGGCGGTGTCATCGGCGGCGAGTCCGCGCGCCAGCGCGTCGAGGTGCGTAGTGCCGGCGGTCATCGCCCCGCCGAGGACGGCTTCCCTCGCTCCCGGTGCCGCAGTGTCGGCATCCGCGGAGCCCGTCGCGACGTCCCCCGTCACGGGATCCCACCCCAGCACGCGCCAGCTCGAGCGGTTCGCCAGCGAGCTTGCCGTCACTGTTGCCTGCAGGAGCGTTTCGCCATACGCAACGCTGACCTCCTCGCCCGCGCCGCCGGTCCCGAACAGCTCGATAGTGCTTCCCGACGCATCCACCCGCCACCACAGGCCGGCACGGCGGGTGACCGACGTCAGAAGATCCAGCGCGGACCGGCCGTCCTGTACGAGGCGGGGAATGCGCGGCCCTTCCTCCGGCGCGTCCACGTCGAGCCCTGTACCCGACGCGAGTTCTCGCACGAGCTCGGATACCGATACGTCGACGAACACCCGAAGTTGCGAGTCCCCCCGCAGCCGGTGCGCGGCGTCCTGACAGCGCGCCGTGACCTGCAGCGTGCCATCCGCACCGAAGTCCTGCTCCACGGAGACGATTTCGCCGGTGAAGAGTGCGTCCGAGAATCCCTCGACGGATGCCTCTACCGCCGCCCCGAGAGCGAGGATGCTCTCCAACGCCACCGCATCGGCAGGGTCTTCGAACGTGATGGCGCACGCCGCCGGCGCACTCACCTCGCGGCGAACGCGGATGCCGGCGAGGAGGGCGACTCCGACGGCGTCGATCTCGTCGCCGTCGATGCGCAACGTCACGCCGGGGACGCGATGCGGTCCCATGGCGGCCACGGCTGCGGGGTCGGTCATCGCGGCCCTTCCGTCGGGAGGTTCTCCGGAGCGGACGGGATGATGAGGTCGCGACCGGGCTCGGGCCAGATGACGTCGTCCAGCAGGTTCACCTCGGCGATCCAGCGCCAGAGCGCGGAACGGCCGCCGAAGTAGCGCGCAGCGATCTGGGGGAGGGTCTCCCCGCCGGCCGGGGGGCCGCCCGCCGGCGACGGGCCCGCGCCTATCACGGCATGGATGGCGGCCGGCGCGGCGGCCGCCGCTTCCGCGGCGGCGGCCCCGGGGATGGTGACGGGCACGGGGGTCTCCGGAGCGGGAGGATTCGGGTCGGGCACACGAACGAGGCGCATGCTGAGCCAGGATCGCTTCGGCGTTCCGCTCGCATCGAACTGCTCGAACCGCTCGGCGAGCGCCTCGACGACGGCGAGGACGTTCATCTCCTTGCCGAGCACCATCCGAACGTGCGGTACGCCACGACCGCCGTTCGCCGAGTTCTCCGCGAGCTGCCACAGCGGCCTCGTGTGATCCCGGACATCCCGGCGGATCGGCGGCGGCGCGACGGCAGCCGGCGGCGGGGGGCCGGGCTCCGTCGGTCCCAGTTCGCCCAGTTCGACCTCGCTCGGCGCGCCAGCCCCGCCCTCGGCCGGGATCGGGGAAGGAGGTGGCGGCACGATGGGCGGCGGAAGCAGGCCGACATCGAACAGCAGCTGGAGCTCGATCTCCGTCCGCCCGCCGCCGGTGTGCAGCAGCGGAGAGTCAGATCGTGCGGGGCCGGCGACGATGCCCGCCCCGCTGCGCCGCGGGGCGAGCCCGGCAATGCGGCGCTGCACGATGTGCTCCGGGTTGAGCATGCACGTGATCCGCTCACCGGTCTCCTCCACGATGAATGCGACCCGCTCCATCACGTGCTCCGCTGTTCATCGACGAGCACGTCAGGCTGGACCACCGACGCCCAGGCCAGACCGCCTACGACGTCGCCGGCGATCGGACTCCATCCCGACGGCGGCAATTCTGGCCACGGGGCCGGTGCCGAGGCCGGAGGTGACGTGGTGCGGATGGTTTCGCTGGTGCGCACCGCGGATGAGACCTGCGGTGCGGGCGATCGGCGGTGGGGTTGCGCGGCCACTGCTGCGTCGCCGGCCGATGCCGGGAAGGGAAGACGACGCGGCGGGGGCGCCTCGTCCCGCTGCGGAGAGGACGGCGGACGGGTGGCCGGCGGAGTATGGGATTCTGCGCCCCGGGCCGGCTCCACAAACGCGGTCCGCGTCTCGAACGGGACGGAGGAAAAGGGTGCGGGCGACTTCGTGTCACGAGAAGACGGTGCAGCCGAACCGATGTCCGCGGACGCCTCGCGCCGTTCTCGCGCGGAACTCGATCCCGCTTCGGGCGATGGCGGCGGCGGGGAAGTGACCTTCGCGAATGCCGGAGCCGCAGACGCCGCATCCGGGCCCCGCCCCGCCGGCGCCTCTCGTTTCCGGCTCCCGTCGGGAGACCCGTCTGCGGTGGCCGGCCCAGGAACAGAGGGGCTCCACGCAGGCACGCGGCTCGGAGGGGCGGTGATGGGACGGGAGGGCGGAGGAACATCCGACTCGTCCCGCCTCCGGCGGAAGTGCACGCGCGTCGGCACCGGCCGCCCGCCCGGCAGTTCCGCGGCCGTAGGAGCGCCTCGCCCGGCGGCCCGACGCGGCGAAGGGGGCTCCGGGGCGGCCGGCGCGCCCCGGCTCTCGCCGTTACGATCATGAGCCGGCTCGGACGCCTCGTTCCACGACGAGAACGGGGTTTCCGGTTCGGCCTCCTGCTGGCTGTCCGGCACCTCGAACGAGAACCACACGGGATTGCGCGCGGCGACGTAGGCGGCGAGGGCCGGATCCACGCCCGCGAGCCGTGGATCCGCGGTGGGCGCCGGTGGGGCCGGTTGCCGGCCGCGGCCGAGCGAGCGGAGGCCGTGAGCCAGCGCCTCGGCCCCGTCTGCGAGGGCGTCCACCCCGTCGGCGACGCGGTCGATCGCGGTCCTGCCGGCGGCGACCAGCGTCCTCCACAGACGCGGCCGACGCCACTCAGGCATTGCCGGAACCCACCCTCTCGATGCCCTCGTACTTCAGCCCGAACTCGTGGATGTACACCTCGCGGCCGGTGGCCTGAAGCTCTGCGCCGGCGTAGCTCACGGGGAACGACCCGGCAAGATCCCATTGGACGACCGGCGTGGTTCCGCGGGAGTCGAGGAGGATGATCGAGACCGCGAGCCGCCTGATCTCGCCGCGGAGCGTCGCGGCGAACCAGTCCCAGAGCTCGGTCTGGCGGGTGAGCCCCTGCCGGAGATACAGCGTCTCGTAGTTGGCCAGCGTCGGGATGTGGTGCACCACCTGGGACTGACCCGCCTCGCGATACTCGACCGTGTCGATCCGCACCCGCGGACCCGAGCACTGCGTGAAGTGCCCGACCGCGAGGTTGCCGATCACGAGCTTGAAATTGCTTGCTCCGAACGGTGCCTCGAACAGGGGCTGGGCCGCGGCAGGAGCCGCCGGCGCCGTGGGAGCCGCCGATGCGTCGCTCACTGTGCTTCCTCTCCGCCGGCGCTGCCGGCCACGTACTGGCTGACTTTGAAGACGATGAACTCGGCCGGCTTGACCGGTGCCATCCCGACGAGCGCCGTCAAGATGCCCGCGTCGATGTTCTCCGGAGGATTGGTCTCTGCGTCGCACTTGACGAAGAACGCCTCGCGTTCCGTCGCTCCGAACAGCGCTCCGTCGCTCCAGAGGCGGCGCAGGAAGGCGACGACGTCACGACGGAGGAGGTTCCAGAGCGTCCGGTCGTTCGGCTCGAACACGACCCAGTTCGTGCCCTGCTGAATCGACTCCTCGGCGAAGGCGAAAAGCCGGCGCACTGGCAAGTAGGTCCACTCGCTGCCTCTCTCAGCCCTCGTTCTGGCCCCCCAGATCTTGATGCTTCCGTTCATCATCCGGATGGCATTGATCCCCGAACTGTTGAGCAGCCCCTGCTCGCTCGGGGTCAGAGCGTACTCGAGGTCGACCGCGCCGCGAAGCGTCTCGTTCGCGGGCGCCTTGTGCACGCCGCGACTTCCGTCTACACGAGCCCACACACCGGCCACATGGCCCGACGGTGGTGCCAGCACAAGCTTGCCGGTAACGGGGTCGACGATCCAGACGTAGGGGCCGTACTGCGCCGCCCAGTCCGTCGCGCGGGCGGCAGAACCCTCTTCGCTCGGGCCCCCGCCGGGGCCGCCGCGCCGGCCGGGCGCGGGGGGTGGAGGAGGTGTCTCGTCTGCCCCTTCGGTATCCGATTCACCCTCGGCCTCCGACTCCCCTTCGCCGGACGGTGAAGTGGCGGAGCCGGATGCCGACGAGCTCGATGACGCCGACCCCGATGCCGTCGCCGCCCGAGTCAAGGTGTTCAGATCGCGGATGCCGGACGGGAAATCCAGCACCGCCACGCGGTCTTTCATCCCTTCGCAGTGGCTGATCACGGCTTCGTACGACACGGCATCCGTGAATCCCGGAGCGGCGACGATTGCGATCTCGTCGATGGGCTCGAGCGCTGAGATGCCCCGCTGCGAAGAAGTGCCGCCGACGGAACCGTCCTTGCCGATGTTCAAGACGTAGCAGCGTTGACCGCCGTTGAGGAAGAACCCGTGCACGGCGAGCCCCAGATCCGAGCTCGGCCCGGGACCCGCGAACAGGTTCGTGTACTGCGTCCAGTTGTTGACGGCGGTCGGCACGCCGACCGGTGCGTCGGGATTGTCGGCCACCCCGATGAGTGCGGCGACGTTGGTACCGACGCCTTCGATCGGTTTGGGCCCTGCCAGGAGTTCTTCGACATAGACGCCCGGCGTGAGGTATTGGGGCATTGTCGTCCTTTCTCGGTGTCGATCAGTCGGATTCAGGAACAGGCAGCGTGAGGTCACCGACGTTGCCGCCGGCATCCGCGGAGGGCGCGTCGACGGTTGCCGTGACGGATATGCCGCGGGCGCGGATGCTCAGGACGAGCGGACCGCCCTCGACCGTGGCGACTGGAAGGCGGAACCTTCCGCGATGATCGGACATCACCCAGGCACCGGAGTCGGTGAAGGCGACCCGCGCCGCGGCGAGCGGACGGCCGTCGGATGCGACGACCCGGCCGTTGACCACGCGCATGTGCACCGGCACCGTGCGGAGCGGCTCGCGCACCAGCGGGGCTGCGGGGCGGTCCAGGATGCGCCGCACGGGCACGCGCAGGATGAAGGCGGGTGCCGGCGGCCGGGCGAGGGCGCGCCAGAGTCCGAGGCTCGGGCCCGACGCATCCATCGGCCACTCGCCGTCGGATCTCGCCGACAGCGCCAGCCCGCTCGTGATGCCGGCAGCCTCGAAGACCGGGAGCCCGACGGTCGTCACGAGCACGCCGAGCGAGAGCTCGGCACTGCTGATGTACCGCCGGTCCGGTCCGGACGCCGGCGCCGCCTCCAGTTCGAGGGGACGGAGCAGAACGGCTCCGTCGCCCTCGTGCTCGTCGTCGAAATCGTGGATGACCGGGAGGTCTGCGACCGCGCGCGCCCACTGCCCCACCGGGTCGAGGGCCCGGGCGAAGTCGTCCCCTGATTCAGGGTTCGGTGCCATATGCCCACAGCTCCATCGGAGTCGCGAAGTAGATCCAGCCCCAGAAGCCGGGTACCGCCGACGTGGCGGGCGCTCGGAACCAAGCCGTGTCGCGCACTTTCGCGAGTCGGAGGATGAGACCGATGGTGAGGGACCACACGCATTGGAAGAGCGTCAAGATCACGTAGGAAATACCCACGAGCGGAAGAAAGATCGGGCCGAGGATGCGCGCCTGCAGCAGGTGCACCCGTTCGTGATTGCCGGCACCGCCGATATTGACCGTTCCGAGCGTCTGCAACACGGTCACCCCGAACCCGGAGGCCCCGCGCGCCTTGTAGGAGACCCATTCCTTTCCGGCGCTCAGCGACGTGGACGGGTTTCCGAAGAACGGATAGATGATGTTGCCCACCACCGCCCCGAAAAGCGTGTTGGGCAGCGACCAGGTGTGATCGAGTACGAGCAGCAGCCATCCGCGGGCGGTCGTCAGCTCGTAGCTGCCGAGGATGCCGGCCATGATGGCGAGGAGCAGGGCGATGCCGCCGACGACTATCAGCACCCACGGCTCCCGCAGAGCAGGCCACAGTACCGAGGCAGCGAGGCAGGCACCCGTAGCCAGCGCGACCGCGACCACGGCGGTCAGCAGGGTGCGGACGAATGGGTTTCCCATGGTGGGCCTACCCCCTCCGGGCCGTGCGGTCGACGCGGGCGCGCGCGCCGGCGCCCATCGCCGCCGCGACAGTCGGCAGACCTCGCGAGTTCCACACCCACTCGCAGCGCCGCGTCCCTCTGGTCGCCACGGCCACAAGGTAGCAGTCGCCGTGCGGCGGCACCAGAGGCGCACTCGTGACTAGGTGGCGCCCCGTTCCCACACGATGGCGGAGATATCGTGCGTGCCGCTCGCCGGGTTGGCGGGGTCCATCGTCAGCAGCGCCATACGTTCCTGATCTGTGAATCTCACGCACAGAAACGAGGTCTCCTCCGGCGGGATGCGCAGGGTCTCTCCCTGCGTGTAGCCCGCCGCGGCGTCACAGGCTTCAAAGGTGCCTTCGTCGACGAACGCCAGGAACCGGCTGTCGTACCCGACGACCGACAGGAAGCCGTCCGCCTCCATGTTGCCGACGAACAGCAGGTCGATGATCCTGTATTCGTCGGAGTAGTAGTCGCCGCGCTCGCCCTCATCGACGTCGAACATGAGGTTGTTGAACGCGACGAAGTCATACTCCCCATAAACGTCGTGGGTGGGGCTCGGTGCTGCTGACGGGGACTCGGATGGGGTGGTCTCCGGGTCTGATGTCAGGAGCCTCCACACGAAGATGCCCCCTTCAACCAGCAGGATCAGTACCACCGCGAGGATGACGATCCACCACGGGAACCTGCGCTTCTTCGGGTCGGGTACCTGGAACGCCACCGTGGGACCCGACACCACCTGATCCGGCGCCTCCTCCAGCGCCGCGCCCACCACGAACGAGAACGCCCCCGCCGGAACCTTCTCCGGCACCTTCACCGCCACATCCACCGTCGCCGTCCCGGCCACCGGCATCGCCCGCTCCGACTCCCCCACCACCTGGAACCACGATGCGTCCGCCCCCGCCCCCGGCAGCACCAGCACCCGCGCCCGCACCGGCCGACCCGTCATATTCGACACCGTGAACGACCCGGAACCCGAACGCCCGGCATCCAGCGCCACCGACGCCGGCCCCGCCACCGCGAACGGCGGCCCCTCAGCGGCCGCCGGACCCACCGGCCCGAAACCCTCACCACCCGACATGGCCACACCGTACCAGCGAGGCCACGCGAACACGCGATGCGGCCCGAACCGAGTGTCGCCGGGGAAGGACTACTCCCACACGGTGAAGCGAACCTCACGCGTCTCATCCGGCAGCGACGCTTCGAACTCGAGAATGGCCGCGTGTCCGCCACTGGTGAAGACGCACACGATCGCGTCGTCATCGGATTCCGCTATGGCGATGGATCCGGATCCGAGCACCACCTCACGGCAAGCTTCGAAGGTCGGATCGGCGACCAGGCCCACACCCCGCGTGGTGCCGCTCACGATCGTCGGCGAGCGCACGGTCGTGGCGGGACTCAAGTCGGTGTCGGAGAGTGACACATCCACGATTCCGTCCATGTCCAGGTCCTCCTGCATCGACGACTCGTCGACCAGGAAGTCGTCGCGGTTGAAGACGGGCCGCGTTGTCGACGCCGCCGTCGCAGAGGGTGACGGGGCGGGGTCGCGCCCCTCAGGACGTGTGAGGGAGTAGATCAGGATGCCGCCACCGGCGAGCAGCAACGCCGCCACCGCAGCGAGGATCACGATCCACCACGGGAACTTCCGCTTCTTTGGGTCGGGTACCTGGAACGCCACCGTGGGACCCGACACCACCTGATCCGGCGCCTCCTCCAACGCCGCACCCACCACGAACGAGAACGCCCCCGCCGCAACATTCTCCGGCACCTTCACCGCCACATCCACCGTCGCCGTCCCGGCCACCGGCATCGCCCGCTCCGACTCCCCCACCACCTGGAACCACGACGCGTCCGCCCCCGCACCCGCCAGCACCAGCACCCGCGCCCGCACCGGACGACCCGTCACATTCGACACCGTGAACGACCCCGCACCCGAACGCCCGGCATCGAGACTCAACTGCGACGGACCCCCCACGGCGAAGGGCGGACCCGCAGCGTCCGTATGCCCCGACGGACCGAAACCGTCGGTGGAACCGCTCATGCCGTGTCCTCCCACACCACGAACACGAATGTGTGGGAATTGCCAGTCATGTCGGCGGGAAAGAACCTCATCGCCGCCATCCGGCCCTCGTCGGTGAAACGCACGCACACTACTGTGAACTCGTCGACAGGCAGAAGAATGCTCTGCTTCTCGTCGTCGTCATAGTCCGGCGCGGACTCACAGGCGCCGACGGTCGCATCCTCTGCGATGGAGACTCGGGCGCCGGGTGCGAAGGCCGAGCCGCTCACCCCGACCACCGAGTTCGAGAACCACGGTGAGGAGAAACGGACGTCGGCGCCTCCCTCCTCCCCGTCCAGGTCTTCGCCCCCTCCGTCCAGATCGAAGTCCATTCCCCCGAAGGCCTCATAAGACCCCTCGTTGACTTTGGACCACGCGGCTGTCGGGCGCGTGAGATTCCAGATCAGGATGCCGCCGCCGACCAGCAGCAGCCCCACCATCGCAACGATCAGAATCCACCAGGGGAACTTCCGCTTCTTGGCCTCCGGCACATGGAAGGCCACGGTGGGACCCGACACCACCTGATCCGGCGCTTCCTCCAACGCCGCACCCACCACGGAAGAGAACGACCCCGCCGGCGCCTTCTCCGGCACCTTCACCGCCACATCCACCGTCGCCGTCCCCGCCACGGGCAACGCCCACTCCGCCACGGCCGACGGCGCGGTTTGCGGAGGCTGCACAGCCTGGCCGGCGATGGCGAACCATGACAGATCAGCGCCCACGCCCGGACGGACCATCAGCCGCGCCCGCACGGGACGCCCCGTCACGTTCGACACTGTGAAGGATGCCCGGCCCGCTCGGGATCCATCCAAGCTCAGCTCCGAGGGCCCCCCGACGACGAATGGCGCCGCATCAGCGGCACCGGGCCCCAGCGGCCCGAATCCCTCAGCACCCGACACGGCCACAACGTACCACCGGAGTTCGGCGTGCGCGTCGCGACGCTGAGGACGTGTCGCGGCTAAGAGTCTTGCGGTCGGTCAGCTCAGCGAAGGCTGCCGATCGGAACAGGAGGACTTTCGTCGCTACCGGCCCGCATCGCTTTGGCGGGACGGGCCCCGCGCCCCGTCCGAATCCATCGGCGTGTTCGACGGTGACCCGCGGTGAGAGGTCCAGCGCGCACCGTCGTCCCGTCCTGTGCGTGGCACCAGCGACCACGCCCGCACCATCCCATTCGACACCGTGAACGACCTGGCACCGATCCGCGAGGCGCCCAACCCCATTGCGACGGTCCTGCGTGATCAAGGGCGCGGCCTCTGTCCGACCGCCTTCGACGATCCCAAACCCTCATGCGCGACATCGTCAGGCCTGTCGCTCCCAGATCGTGTAGACAATGGTCCGCTCAGCTTCCCCCGCGACCTGCGGCGCGATCTCCAAGACGCCGAAGTGACGCGCACCCGTGACGAAGCAGACATACACAGCGAATGGCAAGTCGGGGACCGATGCATAGGTCGTGACTTCCGGATCGGACGTTGCCTCGACACACGTGTCGTAGTCACCATTCGCGACGACGGCCACGCCGGCGGACGTGGTGCTGTTGATGTTGAGGGGCAACAGTCCGGGGACACCGTTGCTGTAGACATCGTCGTCGAAGAAGCACAGGTCGCTGCCGGGAAGGAACTTGCAGTTCAAGTTCGGCCATACCTCGGGCTTCTCGAAGTCGACCATGGTGTTCCCCACGGGGACATCGAGGGACTCGCTGGCCAGCACTTCCGGCGTCGGGGTCGGCGTCGGTGTCGGCGACTGGCTCATTGCGGGGTCATCGGGCCTGGTCAGCGCCCAAATCAACGCAGCTCCGCCCAGCAGGAGCACCACCGCGGCGACGATCACGATCCACCACGGGAACTTGCGCTTTTCCTCGGTCGGCACCTGGAACGCCACCGTCGGTCCTGACACGATCTGATCCGGCGCTTCCTCCAACGCCGCACCGAGAGCGAATGACGCGGCGCCCGCCGGTGTCTGAGCCGGCACTCGCACCGTTACGTTGACGATGGTCGTGCCGGCGACGGGCAGTGCCCGCTCCGCCGCCGCGGACGGTCCGACCGACTCGGCGGGCAGTTGCGAACCGCCCGAAGGTAGCGACTGCTGGCCCTCTCCCGCGACGTGAAACCAGGATACGGCGGCTCCCGCGCCCGGTTGCACGAACACCCGCGCCCGCACCGGTCGTCCCGTCACATTCGACACCGTGAACGACACCGTCCCCGTCCGCGCCGCATCGAGCGCCAGTTGTGACGGGCCGCTGACGACGAACGGCGCAGCCTCTGCCGCACCAGGACCCGACGGCCCGAACCCCTCTGAACCAGACCCGCTCACGGCGTCAACGTACCACCGGCCGCGTAGCCGACACGACGGCGAATCGAGAGTTCATCCCCGACCCGACCTCGTGGCGCGCTCGCATGTCATGCGGCTGGCCCGAACGCGGTCGACGGGAGACGAGTCATTCGCCCGCCTCCCAGGTTACGAAGTCGACGACATAACCCCCGGATCCCGCCGCGATCGTCATGACGACCGGCCGCCCTTCGCCGGTGGATCGAACACAGACGAAGAGGTCGTCTTGCTCGGGCAGGACGTCGATGGTCTGGGCTTCGTCGTCGGTGTAGCCGGTGGCCGCCTCGCACGCTTCGAATGTCGGCTCTTCCACCTCAGCGAGCCGTGCCTCCTGGAGCCCTCTCAGCAGAAGCTCGCCAGAGCCGGCTCCTTGAGAGAAGAGGACGTCCGGCGAGGCCTTCGGACGAGACGGGTCAGACCGTTGCCATTGCTCCCCCGTGTCGAGATCGACAACGATCTCCGGCGCCGCGATGACGACGAACCCGCTGTCGAAGACGACCGGGCCGTCATCCGTTCGTGGCGGTCGAGTGAGGTTCCAGATGAGGATACCGCCGCCGACCAGAAGCAGCAGCCCCCCGACCGCGACGATCAAGATCCACCACGGGAACTTCCGCTTTTTCGGCTCCGGCAGCTGGAACGCCACCGTCGGACCCGAGACCACCTGATCCGGCGCCTCCTCCAACGCCGCTCCCACCGCGAAAGAGAACGGTCCCGCCGGTGCCTTCTCCGGCGCCTTCACGGACACATCCACCGTCGCTGTCCCTGCCACCGGCAGGGCTCGTTCGGAATCCCCCACCACGTGGAACCACGACAGGTCCGCCCCCGCACCCGGCAACACCAGCACCCGCGCCCGCACCGGACGGCCCGTCAAATTCGACAGCGTGAACGACCCCACACCCGAGCGCGCCGCATCTAACGCCACCGAAGCCGGACCTGCCACTGCGAACGGCGGACCCTCAGCGGCCACCGGACCCACCGGACCGAAATCGCCACCCGACGACATGGGCACACCGTACCGCAGGCGGCGGGCTGAGACCAGTTCTCCGCCATCACCCCCGCTTCGCTTGCCGACGAGGCTCAGCTGGGGCTGATCCGTTGTCCGGAGGGCGCCTGCTCGCCGGGGCGCGTCAACGCATGAGAACGGCGCGCGCCGGCCCGTCAGCTCAGCGCAGCCCCCGGATGGGAACCCGAACGTCGTCGGACCCCCCGCGAGGGATGACGGCCGAGACGGGTCCATCTCCCAGCCCGGATCCATCGGTCTCAATGACGGTGACCCGCCCTACTCTGTCGCGAGTGCAGGCCTTTCCCACAACTGGCGAAGGCAGGCTCACCGTGACTTCGTCCTCAGCCGTTACCTCTGCGGATTCAATCACCAGCGGGCAACTCGAACTTCCGAACGTGAGCAGGACGAAGTCGTCTGACGAGAACCACCCTGCGCTCCGTGCGAGACCGGATGAGCCGTCGGAAGGAGATTCACCATCCGGGTCGCCCGGTAGTGTGACGAGCCCTTCGTAGTCACCCCTGAGAACTATCCGGTGATCCTCCGTCATGTTCAGCTGCTCCGCCGGAATCGCCAGAGATGCTCGCAGCGCCCCGTCGGCGGAGCAACTCTCGTCGTCCTGATCCAACAGCTCGATTTCGAGCGTGTCAGCTGCCTCGGTGATTTCACCGACGGTTGGCGCGCACGTGGCACCGCCCTGCGTCACGATGGCCACAGCTCGGCCATCGCTGAGCCACGCCGCCGCCGGCAAGGCCGGCGCGGGACTGGGAGGAGGAGGAGTGCGTGTCAGGTTCCAGATCAGGACAGCGCCGCCAGCCAGCAGTAGCAGCGCCACCACCGCGACGATGGCGATCCACCACGGGAACCTCGGCTTCTTGGGCTCAGGCACCTCGAACACGACCGTCGGAGAGGAGACAACCTGATCCGGCGCCTCCTCCAGCGCCGCACCCAGGATGAAAGAAAACGAGCCCGCCGTGGCCTTCTTTTCCACCTCGACGGACACGTCCACCGTCGCCGCCCCTGCCACCGGCATCGCGCGCTCCGACTCCCCGGCGATTTTGAACCACGACGCATCCGCCCCCGCGCCAGGCAACACCAGCATCCGCGCCCGCACCGGCCGCCCCGTCACATTCGACACCGTGAACGAGCCCGCACCCGCACGCGAGCCATCCAGCGTCACCGCCGACGGACCCGCCACCGCGAACGGCGGTTCACCGCTCGCCACCGGATTCACTGGTCCGAAGCCATCGACCGATCCGCTCACGGCGACACCGTAGCACCGGGCACATGGCACTCGACAGAGGGAGCCCGCGTAGGCGATGGTCCCGAGACCGTGTGCACCCAACGTCGTCTGCAGTCGCCGATCGAATCTTGCCCGACGGTTGGCGTACGAACGGGGCCCCTTACTCCACGCAGTACTCGACGGTCACCGTTGCCGGACCTTCGATCCCGTCCTTGCTGGCGACGATCCGAGCTGTTCCGTAGGTCACCGCACCCACCAACCCCCCTTGGTCGACGGTGGCGATGCCGGGGCTGAGGGAGTTCCACTTCAGGGCCTCGATCGGTCCCTCGGAGTTGTCTTCGTAGGTGCCGACAGCGGTGAGCTGAATTTCTCCGTTCTGGCAGATCGTTTCCCCGTTCGGGCGGACGGTGATCCTTACGAGGCGCGGCGGAAGTACATGCACCGTTGCCGGTGGGCTGGTGAATCCGCCTACGGTCGCCGTGATCGTGGTGATGGTGCCGGGTCCGGAGAGGACGGTGACGACGCCAGCATCATCGACCTGCACCCTCTTAGTGCTGGGCTTCCATGCGACCTCGCCCTCGAGCGAACCGGAGGTGCCGTCGCTGTATTCGCCGATCAGGGTCAACTGTCGCTTCTCGCCAACCCGCATCTCAACCGAGTTCGGCTCAATGCGAACGCCGGCCAGCTCCGCCGGTTCCTCCGGATCCACCGGATCCACCGGATCCACCGGATCCACCGGGTCCACCGGGTCCACCGGATCCACCGGGTCCACCGGGTCCACCGGATCCACCCTCACCGTCACCGTGGCGGTGCCCTCAACGTTGCCCTCGCTGGCGCTGATCAGCGCCGCCCCGGCCGCAACCGCGTGAACGTGACCGTCCTGGTCGACCGTGGCCACAGCGTCGTCATCCGACGCCCAAGTCACAAGCGAAGTGAGGTCGGCCGTTTCTCCGTCCGCGTACGTCCCCGTGACGGACAGAGATACATCGTCCCCGGCCAGGAGCTCCGACGCGGGCGGGTCGACCGCGATCTCGACCAGTTCGGAGTCGGGTACCGGAACCACGATCAGGGTGGCGATTCCCAGGACTCCGGACCGCTCGGCAGTGATGGTGGCGGCGCCTGGAGCGACCGCGACCACCTGTCCGTTGGTCACCGTCGCGACGGTCGGGCTGGACGATCGCCATATGAGGTCCGTCCCCGGCTGGGTGGATCCGTCGGAGCGGTGAACGGTCGCGTCGAGAGTGAGGGAATCCCCGGGGATGAGCGTCTGCTCATCGGGGTCGAGGACGATCGACGTGACACCGGGCGACACGACCCCGCTGGCGGCGGGGTGAGCCAGCACGAGCCCCGCGACGACGACGACCATCACCGCCATGACCGCAGCGTATATGCGGCGAAGACGCGCCGCGTACTTCCGAGCGCCGAAGGACACCGACCGCTCGAGGTTCACGGGAAACTCGTCCGCTCGCTCCCGGGCATAGTCAATCAGCGCCCGCCGATCCACCTCGTTCATCGCCCGCCGCCCTCAATGCTTCTTCCGCCGATGATCGCCTGAGCCGAGCGCAGATCGGCCGCGATATCTTCGAGCGGGCGCTCGGTGATGCTGGCCACCTGCGCCAGTGGCAGCTCGGCGAACTCGCGCAGCACGACGACGGTACGCTGCGCGAGCGTGAGCGATGAGAGCGATCCGGATGGCGGCATAGGGGCCGGGGGATCCGGCGAAGGACCTTCTGTCCATCTCTCGTGCGATTCCACCAGATGCACGAACACGCACATGACATAGGCGCGAATATGCGGGGTGACGGGCCCCCGCCATTCCGCCGCCGTCTTCGCCCACGCGGCTTCGAGGAGCGCTGCGGCAACCGCGGGGTCTGCACAGAGGAGCTGGGCGTACAGAGTGAAGTCGCCCCTCTGCGAGGTGAACGCGTGGAAGAGCTCCTGCTCCCGGTCGCGCAGCGCCGTGCTCACCCGGATACCGGAGGGAAAGCCGAATTCGATGTCGCGAATGGCGGGGAAGAGCACTGCGGCGAACAGCGCCGCCGTTCCGAGGCCGAGGACGACCAGTCCCGTGATGTTGAAATCGCGAAGGGCTCCGAGGACGAATCCTGCGACGATAGCCGCGATCGCGAGGACGGCGAGTATGACGCGCTCCGGCCTGATCGCGGCGCGGAATGAGCGAGGCGGCACCTCACACATGGGCTTTGGCACAACTAAACGGCACCGAAGACGCGCCCGACAGCGCCGACGACGGCACCCCACCAGCATCCGGACCCACCGGATCGAAATCCTTCGACCCGCTCACGGCGTCACCGTACCACCGGCAGCCCACCTGCAATAGGCACAAGGCGGTGGGCGAGGCACTTCACCTGCGAGGGATATCTGTCGGAATCGCCTCTGTCTCGTACGGCCGCAATCTCCTGGCTCCCATCCGTTCGCTTGGCGCGGGGTGACAACCGACGGCCGGGCAGCGGCTGACGCGAACCGATGCTCGTCTCCGCGGGCGAGTGCGGGCCACTCGCCCAGGCCGCCGCGTATCAGGGGCGCTTTCGGCCGCCTCTTCTCGGTGTCATCATCGTCACGAGGGTTCTATGGATGCGGTCATCGAGCTGGAGATACGGGCCGGAACAGCCGACGGCTCGTTCGACGTGCGCGTCGTGCGGTCTCTCGCCGGTGGGGACCCTTCCGCGACGATCACTCTCGACATCGACGAGATCCTCGGTGACCTTCCCCGGATCGAGTCCAGTGTTCTGGCGTCCTCGGTGCGCGCCCGGCGGGTGATGACGAACAGCGAGTCCGCCATCCAGGAGATCGGCGTGCGGCTGTTCGAGGCGGTCTTCTCCGGTCGTATCGGCGCCGCATACCGCTCCAGCGCCGCCGTCGCGTCCGAGCGCAACCTCGTGCCGCGCGTGGCCCTGCGCCTCGTCTCACCCGGCCTCGCGGCGCTCCCCTGGGAGGCGATGTACGACTCCGAGGCGGGGCGCTACGTCAGCCGCAAGGAGCCGCTCGTCCGCCGCGTGTCCTCGCCGTTCAGCGCCGAGGCACCGCCGGTTCAGCCGCCCCTGCGGATCCTCGGGCTCGTCTCGTCGCCGCGCGGGCTGCAGGTGCTCGACGTCGAAGCCGAGCGGGAGCGCCTCGAGCTCGCACTCCACGACCACATCGAGAAGGGCAGCGTCGAGCTCGTGTGGCTGGAGGATGTGACATGGAGCGGGGTCCAGAACATGCTGTTGACGCAGCCCTGGCACGTGCTGCACTTCATCGGCCACGGTGGCTTTGACGAGCAGACCGACGAGGGGCTCGTCGCCCTGGTGGGCCGGGACGGCCGCGCGGAGTTCGTGACCGCGAGCAGTCTGGCCGACCTGTTGAACGAGGCCGACCCGCAGCCCCGCCTCGTCGTACTGAATTCCTGCCAGTCGGGTGCGACCGGGACATCGGACCTCTTCGCCGGCACGGCGGCCTCCCTCGTGCGCAGCGGCATCCACGCGGTCGTGGCCATGCAGTTCGCGATCAGCGACGAGGCCGCGCTCGCCTTCTCTCGCAGCTTCTACGTCGCACTCGCGAGCGGACGCCGCATCGACGAGGCGGTGCGCAGCGGCCGGATCGGCATCCTGGGCATCGCGCGCGACACCCTCGAGTGGATCACTCCCGTCCTCTATCTGCGCGGGGACGGCGCGCGTGTGCTCGATAAGGCGCCGCCGCGTGTTCCGGGAGCCGATACCGGTCATGCGCCTCCCGCTCCCATACCGCCGGAAGGCCCGGTCGTCGGCGTGGCGACGCGGGGGCCGGCGTCCGATCCGCTGAATTTCGGACCGTCATGGGCCGGGACGGATGCCGAGCCGGATGCCGAGACGTCTCTCTTCGTCTCGCCCGAGGAGCCGCCACCCGGCCGTCCGGTCGGGCTCGCCTCGGCCGGCCTCGCCTCGGCCGCTCTCGCAGGATCGGCTGCGCCGGCTGCGCCGGCTGCGGCGGCACCGGCTGAATCAGGCCAAGAACCACGACCGGCACCCGAGGCGGCGCCGGAAACGCCCGCGGTACCGCCACCCGAACCCACGCCGGAGCCTGCCGCCGAGCCGGCGCCCGAACCGGAGCTTGCCGCGCCGGCAGCGGGATCCGAACCCGCCCCGGGCGCGCCCGCCGAGCCGGCACACGAAGCACAAGCCGACGCCCGACCGGAAGCCACCGCCGTCCCGGTCCCGGCACCACGCGCAGACGCCTCCCCACCCCCGAAGGCGCCCGCGTCCGACGCACCGCCACCTCCGCCGCCTCCGCCGCCCGTGCCCGCCGCGCCGACCCCACCCTCCACGCCACCCGGGTCGCGCCGCCGCGTGGCGATCATCGTCGCCATCGTCGCCGTCCTGGTCCTCGCCCTGGCAGGCGGCGTCTGGGCAGCGTTCGCGCTCCTGAACCTTCCCCAGGTGGTCGCAGAGGAGACAGACGCCCCATCGCCCCCCACTCCCGAACCGACCGCGACGGTGCTCCCGGCGGTGTCGCTGGCGGTGCCCGGCACCGTGGCCTGGACCGACACGGGCGTGTCCTGCGCCGCCGGCGACGAGTTGGCCATCACCGCTGAGGGGACGATCAATCACGCACCGCCGGCCGACGCCACGGCTTCACCTGACGGGCTGGCCGATCCCAGCTATCACCAGTACAACATCGCAGAGCTGCCGGACGCGCCGCACGCCGGTCTGATCGGCCGCCTCGGCCAGCAGTCGCCGTTCTTCATCGGGTCGAGGGCGACGTATGTCTGCCCCGAGAACGGGACGCTCGCTCTGGGGATAAACGATGCAGGCACGGCCAACAACGGCGGAGCGTTCCAAGCGACCGTGATCAGGACGCAGGTCCTCGACTGACCGTCCTGCTCGCGGGCTGACCGCGCTTCCCGATCGAGTCGCGGCTACGCCTCGCGCGTGATCGTCACCTTGACGAAGAGCTGGCTCTTGAAGGGACCGGCGTAGACGCCCCGCAGCGGCGGCACGTCGTTGTAGTCGCGGCCACGTCCGACGAGCACGTGACGGTCCCCGATCTCGATGTTGTTGGTGGGATCAAAGCCCCACCAGTCACCCGAGAACCATTCGACCCACGCGTGCGACTCGCCCGTCACGGCCTCGCCGACTCCCGCATTCGGACGCGGGTGCAGGTAGCCCGAGACATACCGCGCCGGGATGTTGACCGAGCGCAGGGCGCCGAGCGTGATGTGCGCGATGTCCTGACAGACGCCCTTGCGCGCCTCCCACGCCTCCATCGCCGTGGAGTGCACGCCGGTGATCCCATGCATGTACTCGACGGCATCCCCGATCGTCGTCGCGATGTCGTGCGCCGCGCGGCTGGGGTGCTCGTGCCGCGCCGCGATGGTCTGCGCGAGCTCGACGACCTCCGAATGCGGACGCGTGCGGTGGGTCTGCACGAGCTGCTCGACGGTGTCGATGACACGAGCGGACTCGGTCGCGAGCCGATCCCACGAGATGTCGGCGTGCTCGATCGGCCGCGGCCGCACCTCGACCAGGCTCCGGGCGGTGATGTTCAGCTCGGTGTGCGGGGAGAGCACATCGAAGGCGCTGACGCGCGTGCCGAAGTAGTCGACGTACGCGTTGACGGATGTCGAGGGGTGGATGTCGAGGGACGAGCTCAGCACGAATTGGCTGTCGGTCGTACCAGGGAGCATCCGCGCCTCGTTGTACGACGCCGAGACGTCGCCGAGGTAGCGGAATCCCGTGGCGTGCTCGATGCGGAGCCGTTTCAAGAGATCTCTCCGATCCAGTTCGGTTCGGCCTGCGTCGGGAAGAAGCGGGCGCGGATGGCCTCGGATGCCTCGCGGGTGACCTTCTGCACCTGGTCCATGTGGTGTGGCAGCTCGCTCAGGATCTCGCTGATCGGGCGGTACTCGAGGTCGTTGCGGATGCGGCCGAGGGCGCGCAGCACCTGGTTCGAGTGACCCACGCGGTCCTGCCCGGGGTCGATGGCACTCATGCAGTCCTCCGCGCGCGAGATGGAGTAGATGATCGAGCGGGGGAAGAGGCGGTCGAGCAGCAGGAACTCAGCCGCGTTGCGGGCGCTCGGCATCCCGCGGTAGGTGCGCAGGTATGCCTCGTACGCCCCGCACGACCGGAGGATGGTGGTCCACGAAGGGCCGGACGCCTGGGTCAGCGACCGCGTGGCGAGCATCCGCGCCGTCATGTCGGCCCGTTCGATGCTCCGCCCGAGCGTGAAGAACTGCCAGGCTTCGTCTCGGCTCGTGGAGGAGTCGACGATGCCCACCGCCAGCGCCGCGCGCTCGCGCACCCACTTGAAGAACTCGTGCACCTTCTCGGTCTGCAGGCGCCGGGGCATGCCCGCATTCGTCGTGTTGAGGCACTCCCAGAGCTCGGAGGAGACGATCTCCCGCGCCCGGCGGGCGTTCTCCCGCGAGGCGGTGAGCGAGTAGGAGATGCTGGCCGGGTTCATCCGATCGACCGCCAGTCTCGAGAGCACGTCCTCGCGGCGCACGATCGTCCCCGCGTCGGCCTTCGTCGAGCCCATGACCAGGAGCAGCGAACGGCAGGCGGTGTCCTCGTCGATCCATGGATCCTCGAGCAGCAGCTGCAGGTGCACGTCGAGGATGCGGGCGGTCCCGTCGCTGCGTTCGATGTAGCGGCCGATCCAGAACAGGCTTTCGGCGATGCGGCTCAGCATGAGCCGTCCTTCCTGGTCTCTGAGCGAGCGGAGCGAGTCGAAGGGTCGGCGATGCGGCTCAGCATGCTGCACCGTCCAGGGTTGGTCCCTGAGCGAGCGAAGCGAGTCGAAGGGTCGGCGATGCGGCTCAGCATGCTGCACCGTCCAGGATTGGTCCCTGAGCGAGCGGAGCGAGTCGAAGGGTCGGCGATGCGGCTCAGCATGCTGCACCGTCCACGTTTGGTCCCTGAGCCTGTCGAAGGGTCGACGCCTCGACATGCTCGGCGACCGGGCGTTGAGCCTGCTGCTGCTGCTGCTCCTGCTGCTCGATGCGGGTGCGAGGACGGTCCTGGGGCGAATGCGAGACGGCCGGCTGGCCGTCGTAGATGATCGGGATGGCGGCGGTGATGGTCGATGCCTGGTCGGCGACCAGACCCGGAAGGCCGTTGCCCTGGCCGTACTCGACGTGCCCAGGAGCTGACCCGCCCACGATCCAGGTGTCCTTCGATCCGCCGCCCTGGCTCGAGTTCACGACGAGCTGCCCCTCTGGCAGCGCGACCCGGGTCAGGCCGCCGGGCAGCACCCAGATGTCGTCGCCGTTGTTGACCGCGAAGGGACGAAGGTCGGCGTGGCGGGGTCGCATCCCGTCTTCGACGAGCGTCGGGATCGTCGACAGCATGACGACAGGCTGCGCGATCCAGCCCCGTGGATCGGCCAGAAGGCGGGTGCGGAGCTTCTCGAGCTCGGCGGGAGAGGCATCCGGCCCCACGACGAGACCCTTGCCGCCGGAGCCGTCGACGGGCTTGACCACCAGCTCGTCCAGGCGGTCGAGCACCTCTTCGAGCGCGCCCGGATCCTCGAGGCGCCAGGTGTCGACGTTCTTGAGGATCGGCTCTTCGGAGAGGTAGTACCGGATGAGCTCGGGCACGTAGGTGTAGAGCAGCTTGTCGTCGGCGACGCCGTTGCCGACGGCGTTCGCGATCGTCACGTTGCCCAGGCGCGCGGCGAGCATGAGCCCGGGGGCGCCGAGCATCGAGTCGGCGCGGAACTGCAGCGGGTCGAGGAAGTCGTCGTCGACCCGGCGGTAGATGACATCGACGCGCTTGGGTCCGCGGGTCGTGCGCATGAAGACCTTGCCACCCGCGCAGAGCAGGTCGCGGCCCTCGACCAGTTCGACGCCCATCAGGCGGGCGAGCAGCGTGTGCTCGAAGTAGGCGGAGTTGTAGACGCCGGGCGTCAGCACGACGACGTTGGGCTCCTCGACTCCTGGCGGCGCGGAGGCGCGAAGCGCCGCGAGCAGCTTGTTCGGGTAGTCGCCGACCGGGCGCACGCGCATCGAGACGAACAATTCGGGCAGCGTCTGCGCCATCACCCGGCGGTTCGATATGACGTAGCTCACCCCGCTCGGCACGCGCACGTTGTCTTCGAGCACCCGCATCTCGCCGTGTTCATCGCGGATCAGGTCGATGCCCGACACCTGGATGCGCACGCCGTTGGAACTGTGGATGCCGGCCGCCTGACGGTAGAAGTACTGCGACGACGCGATCAGGTGCGCGGGCAGCACCCCGTCGCGCACGCAGTACTGGCGCCCGTACGCATCGTCGAGGAACGCCTCCAGCGCGCGAACGCGCTGCTTGACGCCCGCCTCGATGCGCGACCACTCCTCGTACGCGATGACCCGCGGAACGGCATCCAGCGGGAACGGACGCTCCTCGCCGGCGAAATCGAAGGTGACGCCCTGCGCCAGATACGAGCTCGCAAGCGACTCCGTGCGCCCGCGCAGCTCTTCCTGCGTCATCTGGGCGAGCGCCTGGTAGAGCTCCCGGTAGGCCGATCGGGATTCGGCCGGAGCACCGGGATGCTCCGGGCCGCCGAACATCTCGTCGAACGCGGGGATGCCCCCCGTGGTCTTGCGTGGCGCGAGTGTCGACCCGTAGCCGTCGAACAAGTCACCCATGTGGAGAGCCTAGTCCGGGGTGTGTTGCCGCTGTGTTTCGGCGTCGGGCGGGGACCCTCCTCGGCCGAGCCGCCTCAGTCTCGCCTGTTCCAGACCATCAGAACCCGGAAGTTGGCTGTCGCGCTGGCCGAGATGAAGGCGCCGACCCCCGTGCTCAGCTGGATGCCGAATTCGACGTGGAACTCGTCCGGCTCATCCGCGTAGGACCGCAGCTGCCGCACCATCGACCGCACGGCCGGTTGCACCTTGGACAGCGCGTCATCCAGCCCCTGCTCGGCCCGGGTCACCACCTCGCGCGAAGGCAGCCCGCGGGTCACGACACCCCCGGGCATCCCGTCCTCCTCGGTGACCTGCACCGTCACCTCTGAGCCGTCCTCGGTCGTGTATGTCACAAGTCGCATGATGCTGCTCCTCAGTCGGTGGTCGGATCGACGGTCCTCTGAACCGTCGCCTGCCAGGCGCCGCTGTTTCCGGGCAGACCTACGTCGTTGATCCCGAGGTACAGCTGCCCGGCTCGGGGGCACACGTAGGTGACGTCGGAGCCGACGAAGAAGGGCTCGTTCTCGTCCAGGCTTCCGATGAGACTGGCGGTCGCCACGCCCGGGAGCTCGTCGATCCCGAAGGGCAGGTAGACGGGGTCGGGCGATCCGTCCGGCGCGAGCAGGCCGTCAGGCGGCACGGTGGAATTCGGATTGTCCTCGTGCAGGATCGTGCCCGTGGCGGTGATCCGGAGCTCGTCGCCGATGTCGCACGTCACACCGGACGGCGTCCACGCGGCCGCCGCGGGAACGTCCAGCTGGACCGCCGGGTAGGTGGAGGGGGAGGCCGCAGCCGACGGGGTCGGTCCGTCGGCCTCCGCGGTGGAAGCGGGATCAGGGGTGAGAGCACCCCACAGGGCGATTCCGGCCCAGGTGAGCCCGGCGAGCACGAGGACGGCGGCGACGCCCAGGATGATCGGCAGTGCCGGCACACGTCGCCGGGGACGCGTCTCGCGCGGCGCTTCATCGACCGGAGGAACGGGAGGACCCGCGGCAGCCGGAGTCTCGGGACCGGCAGCAGCCGGAGCGACAGGCGGAGCCGCTGTAAGGGAAGTATCCGGCGCAGCGGGAGGAGCCGCAGCTGCGGGAGGAGGAGCTGCAGCAACCGGAGCATCCGCATCCGCAACCGCAGGAGCAGCCGCCGCAGCCGGAGCATCCGGAGCGAGGGGCGCAACCGGAGCAACCGGAGTATCCGGATCCGCAGGGGCAGCCGCAGCAACCGGAACTTCCGCAACCGCCGGCGCACTCGCAGCAACCGGAGCATCCGGAACGTCGGGCACCGGGCCGGAACCTTCGTCGGGCACTTCGCCGACCACGGGGCCGAACCCATCGCTCTGCGCCTCACCGGGCGACTCGCCGGGCACCGGGCCGAAGGCATCACCGGCCACCTCGCGGGCCACCGGGCCGGTCGCCGGTCCGGTCGGGGGGCCGAATCCATCGGCCGGCACCGCGCCGAGGGCGCCGCCCACCGCTGCCCCGCCGACGACCGCTGCCCCGCCGACCGCCGCGCCGCCCACCGCCGCGCCGTCAACCGTTGCGGCGCCGACATCCGCACCGCTCACAGCACCACCCTCCTCGGCGACACCGCGTACCAGGGGCACGGCGTCGAGGAGTCGCGTGTCGTCTCCGCGCAGATACAGCACGGGGGTGACCCATTCGAGCGTGTCGCGGTTGGTTCCGAGGATGCCGATCCGTCCGCTGCGCACGGCATCCCCGAGTCGGCGGCCGCTGGCCAGCGCGACGTAGAAGCCGCGGGCGAAGGCCAGCGCGGCGTAGTCGCTCACCGCGAACTGCATCGCCACGACGGAGTGGACTCCGCTTCTCACGAGTGTGGCCGCGGTGCCGGCGAAGAGATCGGTGGTTCCGGTGGCTCCCGATTCGCACGAGTTGAGCACGACGAGCCGCGGCGTGGGTTCGGCCTCGTCGATGAGGTCGGCGAGGCTGCTCGCCGGCACGTAGTCGGCGCGTCCCTCTCGGCCGACGAGGGCGATCAGGCCCTCATCGGACTGAGGGTCATACCCTCCGTGTCCCACGAAGTGCAGAACGTGCCACGGCTCCCGCAGCAGCTTGTTGTGCAGTCCTCCCCAGGTCACATCCTCCAGCCAGCTGAGCTCGACCCGCCCCTCCCGCAGATGATCGTGCAGCGCCGCCTCGAGACGTTCTCGCTCGGCTTCCACGTCGAGCGCGGCGAGGCCGCGCGGCGACGAGATGATGCCGAGGATGCGCAGGGGGGCACGCACGGAGGGGATCTCCGGAGCGTACGGCGAGGAGACCCGGCGGATGACGGCTCCCTTGCGGCTCAGATATCCTCCGACCTCCGGATCGTAGAGCGACTCCCACGGCAGGGCGGCCAGCTCGGGGGCCGTGAGGCGCAGCGTCAGCTGCGTGACCATCTCGCGCTCGGACGCCACCGCCACACTGGCCCGGTACACCCCGGCGATCCGGCCGGCGAACACCGTCTCGAAGAGCCGCACGCCGATCGCCTGCAGCGCCGACTCCCTGCTGGTCAGCACGCGACGGGCGGACACTGCCGATGCGAGGATGCTCGACTCGAGCTGCGGAAGACCCGCCAGGATCCCATCGACGTCCAGGACGATCGTGGCCGACGGCTCCCCGCCGGCGAGGGAACGCACGACGTGCACCGCGTACGAGCCCGGTTCAGGCCCCGGGGCTATCTCGAGTTCAACGACCGCGTCCATGTCCGTCGAATTCGTCGCCCGACGAGCCCCGCACGCAGTTGCCTCCCACACCCCTGTCCGAGAACATGGCCACACCGTACCACCGGGCGACTCGCGGCGAGCCTCCGGCGGACACCGGCCCCGGCGACGGCGGCGAGCGTCCGACTTCCGCGCCCCCGCCGGCCCGGCGGCGCGCTGCGCGGCCTAGGCTCGGAGCGTGGCGCTGAACCGCACGACGCGGACCACACTCGCGGCCGCGTTCGCGGGTGTCGCCTCGGCGGTGCTCGGCGCCGGCGTGGGCGAGCTTTCCGCGGCCCTGATCGCCCCGGAATCCAGCCCGTTCGCCGCGATCGGCGGCGCACTGATCGACGCGGCGCCGCCGTGGGCGAAAGACACGGCGATCGCGCTCTTCGGCACGGCCGACAAGGTCGCACTGCTCGTGGGAATCGCGATCGTGCTGCTCGCCGTGGCGGCCGGCGCCGGCATCCTGGATCTTCGCCGCCCGCCGTGGGGCCGCATCGTCTTCATCGTCATCGGGCTGGTCGGGGCGGTCGCCGCGATGACGCGCGCGCAGGCCGCCGGATTCGCATGGCTGCCGTCGATGCTCGCCGGCGCGGTGTCAGCGGGTGCGCTGCTGCTGATCCTGCGGCAGAGGCAGAAGACTCCGGATGCCGCCACCGGCGACCCGGGCGAGACCGGCGCGCCGGGCGAGACCGGCGCCCCGGGCGACACCAGCCCTTCGAGCGCCGCCGGCGCCCCTGACCCGGGGCGCCGTCGCGTGCTCGTCTGGGCGGGGTCCGCGACAGCCCTCGGTGTGCTCGCGACGCTCGGCGCCACCGCCGTGCACGCCGGCACCCGGGGCATCACGGTGATCCGCGAGGCGCTGCGCCTTCCGGCCCCGGCCGTCGCCGCCCCGCCGGTGCCGGCGGCCGCAGAGCTGGACATTCTGGGGCTTGCGCCGGTGATCACACCGAACGAGCGGTTCTATCGCATCGACACGGCGCTCGTCGTGCCGCAGGTCGACCCAGCCACCTGGAGGCTGCGCATCCACGGCATGGTCGAGAATGAGGTCGAGCTCACGTGGGACGAGCTGCTCGCGCTGCCGCTCGAGGAGAGCGTCACGACGCTCGCCTGCGTGTCGAATGAGGTGGGCGGTGGGCTGATCGGCAATGCGCTGTGGCTCGGCTACCCGATCCGCGAGCTGCTCAGCCGCGCGAAGCCGACTGCCGATGCCGACATGGTGCTCTCGCGCTCGATCGACGGGTTCACGGCATCCAGCCCTCTCGAGGTGCTGACCGACGACCGCAACGCCATCCTCGCCGTCGGCATGAACGGCGAACCGCTGCCTGTCGAGCACGGCTTTCCCGTGCGGATGGTGGTGCCGGGGCTCTACGGCTACGTGTCGGCGACGAAGTGGGTGACCGAGCTCGAGGTGACGCGGTTCGACGAGCAGCGCGCGTACTGGACCGACCGTGGGTGGTCGGAGCGCGGCCCGATCAAACTGGAGTCGCGCATCGACGTGCCGGCCGGCGGTCAGGGCCTGAGGGCCGGCGAAACTGTGATCGCCGGCGTCGCCTGGCAGCAGCAGGTCGGCATCGAGGGCGTCGAGGTGCAGATCGACGAGGGTGAGTGGCGCCCCGCGACGCTCGCCACCGCCATCTCGAACGACACGTGGGTGCAGTGGAGCATCCCCTGGACCGCGAAGAAGGGCGACCACGTTCTCCGGTGCCGCGCCACGAGCAAGGCCGGCGAGCTGCAGACCGAGGAAGAGGTGGGCGTGGTGCCCGACGGCGCCACCGGCTGGCACTGGCGCACGGTGGCGGTCTTCGACTAGCCCTCCAGCACCAGGCGCAGCTGCTCCACGGCCCAGTCCAATTCCGTCGAGCGGATGACGAGCGGCGGGGCCATGCGGATGGTCTGACCGTGCGTGTCCTTCACGAGCACTCCGCGTGCGAGCAGCCGCTCCGCGACCTCGCGACCGGTTCCCGCCGCGGGGTCGATGTCGACGCCGGCCCACAGGCCCGCGATGCGCACGCCGGTGACGCCGTGGCCGAGAAGCCCGTTCAGGCGCTGCTCGAGGTGCTCACCCAGCGCCCGGGCGCGCTGCTGGAACTCGCCGGATGACAGCATCTCGACCACGCGGAGGCCCACGGCCGCGGCCAGCGGGTTGCCGCCGAACGTCGAGCCGTGCTCGCCCGGGCGGAGAACCCCGAGCACGTCGGTGTTCCCCACGACCGCGGAGAGGGGAAGGATGCCGCCGCCGAGCGCCTTGCCGAGCAGGTACAGGTCGGGCACGACGCCTTCGCGGTCGCACGCGAACGTCTCGCCGACCCGGCCGAGGCCCGACTGGATCTCATCCGCGAGGAAGAGCACGTTGTTGCGCTCGGTGATCTCGCGCACGGCGCGCAGGTAGCCCTCCGGTGGGACGATGACCCCGGCCTCGCCCTGCACCGGCTCGAGCAGCACCGCGGCGGTGTTCTCGTCGATCGCAGACTCGAGAGCAGCGGCGTCGCCGAACGGCACCGTCACGAAACCCGGTGCGTACGGACCGAAGTCGTCGCGGGCGGACGCATCGTCGCTGAAGCCCACGATGGTCGTCGTGCGGCCGTGGAAGTTGCCCCCGGCCACCACGATCATCGCCCGGTCGGGCGTGATGCCCTTGACCCGGTAGCCCCAGGCGCGGGCGACCTTTATGCCGGTCTCCACCGCCTCCGCGCCGGTGTTCATCGGCAGCACGAGGTCCTTGCCGCAGAGCTCGGCGAGTGCCGCGGCGAAGGCGCCGAGGCGATCGTTGTGGTACGCCCGGCTGGTCAGGGTGAGGCGGCCGAGCTGCTCCTGGGCGGCGGCGACGAGAGCCGGATGCAGGTGCCCGAAGTTGAGCGCCGAATAGGCGGAGAGCAGGTCGAGGTAGCGCTTGCCCTCGACATCCGTCACCCACGAGCCCTCGCCCCTGGCGATCACGACGGGGAGCGGGTGATAGTTGTGCGCGACGTGCTCCTCTTCGGCCGCGATGATGCGGGCGGTGTCGGCGTCGATGTCTGCGACGGACGTCATGACGCGCCGCGCAGCTCGAGGGTGCAGCACTTGATCCCGCCGCCCCCGAGCAGCAGCTCGGAGAGGTCGACGAGCACCGGGTGGTAGCCGCGTTCGCGCAGCTGCCGCTCGAAGCCCTTGGCGCGGGGGGAGATGATCACGTTGCGGCCGTCGCTCGCCGAGTTGAGTCCGAACACGGCGCCGTCCTCGTCCGAGACGTGGATCGCGTCGGGGTAGCGCTCGGCGAGGAGCGCCTGGCTCTCCGCGTCGAACGCCGCCGGCAGGTAGGCGATGTTGGCGCGCTCCGGGCCGCCGTTCTCGACGCCCTCGACCGGGTCGAGGACGGCGATCGCGGTGTCGAGGTGGTAGAAGCGGGGGTCGGTCAGGGTGAGCGTGAGAACCTCGCGGCCGAAGATCTCGCCGATCTCGCGGTGGCTGTCGCCGGTGGAGCGGAAACCGGTGCCGGCGAGGATCGTGTTCCCGACGAGCAGGAAGTCGCCTTCGCCCTCGTTGACCTCTTCCGGCACGCGCGTGTCGAAGCCGTTCGCGCGGAACCACTCGATGAAAGGGCCTTCTTCGCCGGCGCGCTCCTGGAAGCGGAACTTCGGGCCGTACGCGATGCCGTCGATGAGGAACCCGCCGTTGGCGGTGTAGACCATGTCGGGCAGCCCGTCGACGGGGTCGATCAGCTCGACCTCGTGGCCGAGCTCGATGTACGTGTCGTACAGCGCCTGCCACTGCCGGACCGCGAGGGCGGTGTCGGTCGGGTTCGCGGGCACCATCCAGGGGTTGATGGTGTAGCTGACCGTGAAGTGCTCGGGGCGGCACATCAGGTAGCGGCGGCGGTGCTGCGTGCGGGTCACAGCAGCGGCCGACTCCGGTCCCTGAGCCGGTCGAAGGGCGGCGATGTTCTGCGTGGACATGTGTGCTCCTCTGGAAGGGGCGGCGGACGCTGTCCAGGGGCCAGGCGGCCCTTCGACTCGCCGCGCTTCTATGAAACAGCGCGGGAGGAAGGGTGCGACTCAGGCACGCCAGCACCTATTGTCTCACGTCGGGTCCTCCGGGGTGATCAGCACGACGACCTTGCCGACGGTGTGGCCGGCATCCACGTGCGCGAGCGCCTCGCGCGCCTCCCCGAGGGGCCAGGTGCGCTCGATGACCGAGCGGATGGAGCCGTCCGCGGCGAGGGCCGCGAGCCGGCTCGTGACGTCGGGCTTCGTGACCGCGGCGAGCGGGCGGATGCGGCGGCCGCGGCCGCTCGGGGCGAGCAGCGCCGCGCGGAGCATGCGGCCGATCGGCCCCAGGACCCTGCCGCCCTCGCCCGAGACCAGCACCAGCGTGCCTCCGCGCTGCTTCCGGGAACCGGGGCGCAACAGGGAGCGGAGGGCGCGGAGCGGGGCGGTTCCGGCGATGTCGATGATGACATCGAAGGATGCCGGGGGCAGAGCCGAGGCATCCGTCTGCGTGTAGTCGAACGTGCGGGACGCACCGAGCTGCTCGACCAGCCCGCGGCTGCGGGCACCGCAGAGCGCCCAGACCTCGGCCCCGCGATGGGCGGCGAGCTGCACCGCGAAGGTTCCGACGCCGCCGGATGCCCCGATCACCAGCACGCGCCGGCCTTCGGCGACGCCGCCGCTCTCGATGGCCTGCCAGGCTGTGCCGCCCGCGAGCGGCAGGGCGGCGGCGGCGATGGGACCGAGGTTCGCGGGGCGCCGCACGAGCCGGGATGCGGGAGCTTTCACGTATTCGGCGAGGCCGCCGCCGGCCAGCTCGCCGAGCACCTCGTCGCCGACGGCGAGCTCGACGACGTCCGGCCCGATGGCGGTGACCGTGCCGGCGACATCCCGTCCCCGCGTACGCTCCTTCGGCCGGCGAATGCCGAAGAAGAGCCGCAGCAGCAGGGGGTCACCGCGCATGATGTGGGTGTCCGCGGCGTTCAGGGACGTGGCGCGAACCCGCACCAGCACCTCGTCGTGACCCGGATTCGGAACGTCTGCGCGGACCACGTGCGCGGTGTCCGGACCGCCGTAGTGGTTCTGGATCCAGGCGTCCATCGTGCGGGTCCGGGTGGGAGTCGCGCCGGCGTTCGGGGTGGGGCTCGGGATGGCGTTCGGAGTGGCGTTCGGAGTCTGGTCGGGTGCGGGGATTCGGGTGCTCATGAGGGGTGTCCTTCTGGGTACTGGAAAAGGGTGTCGAGTCCCACGCCGAAGACGCGGGCGATCTGGAACGCCAGCTCGAGCGACGGGGAGTACTTCTCCTGCTCGATCGCGATGACCGTCTGGCGGGTCACGCCGATGCGCCTGGCGAGTTCGGCCTGCGTCATGCCCTGCGTCTCGCGGACCGCGCGGATGGAATTGGTGACCTTCGTCGGCTTGACCATCACGGCATCCCCCGGCGGTAGACGACGATGCGGGTGAGTCCGCCGAGGAACGCCGAGAGGAAGAATCCGAGGAAGATCGCGTTGCCGATCCAGAACCACGGTCCCTCGACCATCGCGAGGACGAGTGCGACAAGGCCGCCGATCACCATGAACGCCTGACCGACGCGGTCGCCGAGCTGCTCGATCTCCCGGTCTCGGAGGTCGGCGGTGTGCCCCGCCTCGGGATTCGCCATCCCGGCGAAGATGCCCCAGAGGATGCTGAGGACGATCGAGACGATGATCGCACCGACGATCGTCCAGATCATGGGCCACACCCAGTCGATCTCGCTGACAGGCGTGGTGGCAAGCTGCGGGAGCACGATCGCGAGATAGACGGCGGTTCCACCCGCACTCGCGATCAGCTGGGCCCAGGTGTTGCGTTCGGCGTATCCCATGATCGCCCGCCCTTCGATGTCTAAAATGTTTGACACAGATGACGGTACGCCCTCTGGATCCCTGTGTCAAGAATTCTTTACACCAGTGCGAAGAGCCGCGGGCCCGGTGACGCCACGGGTGACGGCGCGGGGGCTGGGGCTCGGGCTCGGGCTGGGGCTCGGGCTCGGGCTCGGGCTCGGGCGACGGCACAGTGGACAGCAGCGGCACAATGGAGGGGTGAATCCCGAAGACCTCGTCGCCGCCTACCTGGCGGACGTCTCGAACGAGGCAGACCCCGATCGACGTCGTACGGCGATCGAGCGTCTGTTCGACGAGAACGTTCGGTACGTGGATCAGGACGGTGCGGTCGATGGGCGAGAGGACTTCATCCGACGCATCGATGCCCTCGCGGCGATGATGGGGCCGAGCACCCGGTTCTCCCTGAGGAGGCCGGTCCAGCACGCCGACGACGCCGTGCTGTTCCATTGGCAGCTCGGTGCACCAGGAGAAGATCCCGTTCTGGCCGGGAGTGACATCGCTCTCGTCAGGGATGGTCGGATCTCCCGCCTTTACGCGGTCCTCGACTAGCGCCGCGAACGACCGGTCGCCGCGTCGTGACGTCCCGACCGGGCGCCGCGCCGCGACGACCCCACCGGGCGCGGCGTCGTAACGTCCGGACCGCGCGCACGTCGTGACGACCCGACCGTGTAGCCGCGTCGTGACGACCCGACCGTGGCGCCGCGTCGTAACGATCCCACCGGGCGCCGCGTCGTGACGGCCCGACCGGGGCGCCGCGTCGTGAAGACCGGACCGTGGCCACGTGACTCAGAAGGGCGGCGGATCGGCGCTCGTGGTGTATCCGGTCGGACTGGTCCACGCGATGTCTCCGGTGACCGGATCGCGCGCCATCGCCCAGAGGCTTTCGTGCTTGATCGTGTGGTGACTCCGGCAGAGCGGCGCGAGATTGTCGTCGCGGGTGCCACCGCCGTATTGCCAATCGATCGAATGGTCGACGTCGCATTCGGCGGACGGCCGGCGGCAACCGGGGAAGATGCACAGCGGATGCCGCACCCCGAGCCATCTGCGGAGCGCTCCGGGAACGCGGTAGGCCCCGCGGTCGACATCGAGCACCGTCCCTGTCACCGGATGAGTGAGCACTCGGATCCACCACGTCGCGCCTGCTGCGAGCCGTCGCGCGGTGTCCAGATCGATCGGGCCGTAGCCCTCGAGCATGGCCGGCTCCCCGCCGTGACCGAGCAGTGTGAGCGCGGGGATCGTTATCGCCACGGATGCGACGACGCCGGGCCGTCGGTCGGAACCGGCCGGGTGGCCGGAGCCGGGAACTCCCGCCGTCTCGCCCCCTGGCCCCTTCCGACGCTCGCCGCCGCCACCGCCCTCGATCTGCGCGCGGACCCCTGAAGCACCTGCGTCGCCGTCGTGCGCGCGCTCATTCGCGGCCTCGCCGTGCGAAATCAAGTCGGAGAGGGCGTCGGCGCGGAGTTGCGCGAACGTGCCCGTCTCGCCTTCGCACGAGCTCAGGTGGCGCGCCGCAGCGGTCACCCGAGCAAGCGCGGCGTGGGCGTCGACCGCGGGCATGAAGGCGCCGACCGTCGCCATCCCGTCGAGCTCCGGCGTCACCCAGACCCGCCGGTCTTCCGCTGCCCTGCGGTGGCGGACCTCCACCGACTCCGGGTGCAGACGTTCGCGAATGACCCGCGCGCGGATCCGGAACTTCCCGCCGTCAAACGACTCGGCCGACGCAGCGACCTGGGCGTCGAAGCGGTCCCACGCCTCTCGTGCGTCATCGGGAACGCTGCCGGCGAGCTGCGCGGCGGTGACCGCGTTCGCCTCAGCGATCCGGCCGACAGAAATCCCTCCCACACCCGCGGGCACCGCCGCTTCAGGGTTCCAGCGTTTCCTGCCCGGGCGTGCACCGTCCCTTCCGCGATCCGCAGTCGCACGGCGATGTCCGCGCCCGCGGCGCGCATCGCGACCTCGCTTCTCGTTCGGCGGATCGAACCGACGGACCGACCCCGAGGATCGAACCAGTCCGGCTCGAGAGTCGGGTCCCGACCCACCCAGGGCGCCGGATCATCGGCCGCCGCATCGAGCACCTCACCCATGATGCGGTACTGGTCCGCCACGAGCACCCGCGAGCGCATCACGGCCCCCTCCAGCTCGGACAGCCCCGCGTCGAACGACTCCTCGGAGGAGGGACTCCACGGTCCTCTCGCAAGGACCTCGACGTCCCCGTCGAGCACGTCGCGCGCATCGATGAACCGACCCGGATCGCCCGTCAGCGAATCATCGAATCGGAGAGTTTCGTACATATATACGACTGTACGGGCAGCCTCCGACATCAGATGCGCTCTCGTCATCGCTCGAGTGAATCGTCCTCGCGGGCCACGCCGGAGTTCCGATCCTGTGAGCGTTGTGCGAACCCTGCTCCGGCCTCGATCGCGATCGGCATGATGGGGCCATGAATCGTGGTCGTTCGACGGCTGTTCCGCCCCGAGCTGCATCCCCCGCCGAGTCCTACCGAACAGGCTCCGACTGCTCCGCCTCGCCGAGCGCCCGGATGAGGGACTGCGCATCGTACGGACCCGTGTGGCGCCGGCCGTTGACGAAGAGGGTCGGAACCGACGTGATGCCCATCGCCTCGGCATCCAGCATGTCGTCCCGCACGCGCCCGGTGACTTCGGGTGATGTCAGATCACGCTCGAACTTCTCGACGTCGAGACCGAGCTCACGAGCGAGACGGACGATGTCGGAGGGACGCTGATTCTCCTGATCGGCGAACAGTCCGCGCTCGAACTCGAAGAACTTGCCCTGCATGGCGGCGGCCTCCGCCGCCTCCGCGCCCGCGAGCGCGTTCGGGTGGTACTGGGTGAGCGGCGCATGCCGCCAGACGTAGCGCAGCCGGTCGCCGAGCTCTTTGTGCACCTCCTGGATCGAGCCCGACGCCTTGAGGCAGAACCCGCACTGGAAGTCGCCGTACTCGACGATCGTGTACGGCGCGTCGGCAGCACCGAACACATGGTCGCGCCGCGCGTCTACAGGGCGCGCGAGCGTCTGACCGACCTCCACGTCGGGGCGCAATGCGTCCGAGATGCGGAAGACGAGCGTCGCGATCAGGAACGCGAGGACGGATGCCGCGAGTACGCCCACCCGCGCCTCGTTCTGCGAATCGGCGTCCTCGATGGCGATGTCGACGATGAACAGCGAGATCGTGAAGCCGATGCCGCAGAGCGCGGCGCCGCCGGCGATGCGATCCAGGGTGAGCCCGGGTCCGAACTCGCCCAGCTTGAGCACGCGCAGCACGGCCGCGGCGCCGAAGACCCCGAGGAACTTGCCGACCACGAGTCCCGCGACGATTCCCCATGTCAGCGGAGAGGCGATCGCCGCGCCGAGGATCTCGGGACTGAGCACCACCCCCGCGTTGGCCAGTGCGAACAGGGGGAGGATGACGTAGGCGACGTAGGGTGCGTACGCCGACTGCAGCCGCTCGTTGATCGAGATCGACTCCCGCAGGCTGTTGGCGGCCGCCCGGGCGTATTCCGTGTTCGGCGACTGCCGGAAGGTGCGAGCGAGATCGAGGGCGTGCTCGACGTCGCGCCGGTCGGGCCGGTACACCGGCACCAGCAGGGCGATCGCGACGCCGGCGAGCGTCGGGTGCACACCCGAAGCGAGGAAGCACAGCCAGACGATGACGGCGAGGGTCGCGTAGACGGGACCGCGCCCGCCCCGCAGGTAGCGCGTGAAGTACACGCCGGCGAGTCCGATGGCCGCGAGAACGAGCGGCAGGGGATTGAAGTTCTCGGTGTACACGAGCGCGATGATGCTGAGCGCCCCGATGTCATCCACCACGGCGAGCGCGAGCAGGAACACCCGCAGCCGCCCGGGGACGCGCGGTCCGATCAGGGCGAGCGCCCCGACGAGGAAGGCGGTGTCCGTGGAGATCACGATGCCCCACGCGTGCGCCTGCCCGGAGTCCGCCGCGATCATCACGAACAGCAGAGCGGGAAGGGCGAGGCCGGCGATCGCCGCGAGCACCGGCACCATCGCCCGCGACCAGCTGGTCAGCTCTCCGATCGCGAACTCCCGGCGCACCTCCAGGCCCACCGTGAAGAAGAAGATCGCCATGAGGGCGTCGTTGACGAGCGCGTGCAGGGTGAAGTCCAGCTGCAGATCGCCCACCCCCACCGTGAGGTGGGTCTCCCAGAACGCCTCGTACGAGCCGTGCGCGACATTGGCCCAGACGATGGCCACGACCGTGGCGATCAGGAGGAGAAGCGCCCCGATGCGGTTCCGGCCCAGGTCGCGGATGCGCGCGGCGATCGACCGGTGCGCACGCGACTGCGCGACGACCTGCTCGGGATCGGGGGATCGCTGGATGATGGTCAGGTTCGACATACGCCCGCATTCTCTCGCACGATGGGGGGACCGGCAATCGGCGGCACTCCGGTTCCCTCTACGTGTCAAGTCCGGCCGGGTCGGATCCCTTCCCATCGGGTCCTTCTCGGTCCAATCAATCCGGTCGGATACCTTCCCGCTCGATCCCCGTGGTCGTCTTCCGTCAGCTCAGATGACGTCGGCGCTCCAGGCGTCGGGGTTGCCGAACCGGTGTGCGGTGATCGTGATCGACTGCTCGTGCAGGAACGGAAGCAGCTCGATCCGCCCCGCGGTCGTCACCTCGTTCGCGTACACCGCCAGATCTGGATCGCCCGACACGGCGATCGCCAGCGCCCCGTGCAGTGCAGACACCGTTCCCGGCGAGCCGATCAGGCGCACCCGCGGCGGCCGGCCGTCGCCCGACATCCGCTCGAGCCACTGATCATCGGTCTCGACCGAGACCGGCGTGCCGAGCTCGCCTAGCACGCGCCGCACGTCGGCGGGAAGGCCCACCGGCGTGCTGAGGGTGAATTGCGACCCGGTGCGCACTCCGGCCACGACGACACGCAGCAGCGCCTGCCAGGTGGCGTCGCCCGTCGCGCGCAGAGCGACCGGCACAGGCCGGTATCGGAACAGGTTCCGCTCGACACCCAGGTCGGAGACATCCCGGACCCGTCCGAACTCGCGGTCCCACGCCACCGCATCCGACAGCGCCGCCCGCCGAAGCCATTCGAAAGACGCGAAGTCCAGCGAAGGCTGGGCCGCCTCGATCAGGGCGGTGATCCGGGTGTCCAGCCCCCGCAGGTGCAGCGTCGAGGAGGGCGCCCCGCCCGCCGTCGCCCGCCACGACCCGAGGCCGATCAGGTAGTTCGGACCGCCCGCCTTCGTGCCCGCCCCGACCGATGAGCGCTTCCACCCGCCGAAGGGCTGCCGCTGCACGATGGCGCCCGTGATGCCGCGGTTCACATACAGATTGCCGGCCTGCACACGGTCGAGCCACACGGCGAGATCGTTCGGGTTCTGCGTGTAGAGCCCGGCCGTCAGGCCGTAGGCCACCGCGTTCTGCAGCTCGATCGCGTGCGACAGCGAGTGGGCGTGCATCACGCCCAGCACCGGCCCGAAGAACTCCTCGGTGTGGAACCGCGACCCTGGCTGCACGCCGGTGCGGATGCCGGGCGACCAGAATCGCGCGTCGACGTCCACACCAGGGCCCATGGCGCGCGGCGCGAGCGGCCGGGGCTCGACGAGCCACTTCTCGCCCTCGTCCAGCGTCGTCAGCGCCCACGCGAGCTTGCCCTGCGGCGCCTCGATGAGCGGACCGACCTCCGACAGCGGATCGCTCGGCGGCCCGACCCGCAGCGAGCGCGTCGCATCGACGAGCTGCCGGGCGAAGCGCTTGGAGCGGGCCACCGGCCCGACGAGGATCGCGAGCGATGCCGCCGAGCACTTCTGCCCGGCGTGCCCGAAGGCGCTCTTGATGAGGTCTCCCGCCGCGAGGTCGAGGTCGGCGGAGGGCATGATGATCATCGCGTTCTTGCCGCTGGTCTCGGCGAGCAGGGGGAGCTCGGGTCGCCATGATCGGAACAGGGCGGCCGTCTCCCACGAACCCGTGAGGATGACGCGATCCACGGCCTCGTGCGCGATCAGCCGCCGGCCGAGCGCGCCCTCCTCGATGTCGACGAGGGCGAGCACGTCGCGAGGAACCCCCGCCTCCCAGAGCGCCTCGCTCACCACGGCGGCGCACCGGCGTGCCTGCGGAGCCGGCTTGAAGACGACGCCCGACCCGGCCGCGAGCGCGGCCAGCACTCCGCCGGCGGGGATCGCGATCGGGAAGTTCCACGGCGGGGCCACGACCGTCAGGCGCGACGGCTCGAAGACGGCCCCGCTCACCCGGTCGAGCTCCCGTGCCGTCGCCGCGTAGTAGTTCGCGAAGTCGACCGCCTCGCTGATCTCGACATCCGCCTCTGCGAACACCTTGCCGGTCTCCGAGGCAGCCACTTCGATCAGCTCGCCGCGGCGGGCCTCGAGGGCGCGCGCCGCACGCTGGAGAACGGCGGCACGCTCCGCCGCCGGAAGCCCGCCCCACGCCACCGCGGCCTGCTGCACGCGCGCGATCGTCGCCTCGAGCACCGACTCGTCGTCGATGCGGGCGGCGTCGATCGTGGCATCGCCTGCCGTCGACCGGTCGATGCGGCCGAGGATGTCGCGGGACCACGCGCGGTTGGCGGGCAGCGCAGGATCGGTGTCCGGCGCATTCCGGAAGCCGGTCGCGCCGGCGGCCGGCGAAGATTCGCGCGTCTCGTAGACCGCGGTCTCGACGACGTGCTGACCGCCGAACACGGATGCCTCGGCCGGGGGCTCGATACCCAGCACCGCCTTCGTCAGGCCGTCGTCGTCCGCGGCCCCCGCGGCGTCCGGCGCGTCGGGCGCGTCACGCAGCACCCGGGCGTCGCCGACGGGAGCCACCGCGGCCCGCCGGTCCTGCCTCCGCTTCGGCCCGATGGGCAGCGACGGATCGTGCGATCGGGCGATCGAGGCGACGAACCGCTCCCGCTCGCGCTCGAACATCGACGGGTCGTCGGCCAGCTCGAATGCGGCCGAGAGGAAGTTCTCGCTCGATGCGTTCTCTTCGAGCCGGCGGACGAGGTAGCTGATTGCCACGTCGAACTCGTCGGGCCGCACCACGGGCACGTAGAGCAGCACGTGTCCGACATCCCGGGCGACGGCCGCGACCTGGCCCTGCGCCATGCCGAGCAGCATCTCGAACTCGACGCTTTCGCGCACCTCGCGCTCGCCGGCGAGCAGCCACGCGTAGGCGATGTCGAAGAGGTTGTGGCCGGCGATCCCGATCTTGACGGCGCTCGAGCGCGTGGGCTCGAGCGCGTACTCGAGGCACCGCAGGTAGTTGGCGTCGGAGTCGAGCTTCGAGTCGTAGGTGGCCAGCGGCCAGCCGTGCATCACGGCATCCACCCGCTCCATCGCGAGATTCGCGCCCTTCACCAGGCGGATCTTGATGCGCGCCCCGCCCGCCGCCACGCGCTCCTTCGCCCACGCGGTGAGCTGCTGCAGGGCGGGGAGCGCGTCGGGCAGATAGGCCTGCAGCACGATGCCGGCCTCGAGATCGCTCAGCCGGGGGTCCTCCAGGATGCGCGTGAAGACCGCGATCGTCAGGTCGAGGTCGCGGTACTCCTCCATGTCGAGGTTGATGAACGTGGTCCCCGAGCCCGTCGAGGGGTCACCCCCCGCGGTCAGGTAGAGGGGCATCAGCCGCTCGATGACCTTGTCGACGACGTCGTCGAAGGACCACATGGAGATATGGCTCGCGATCGCCGACACCTTGACAGACACGTAGTCGACGTCCGGGCGACGGATCAGCTCGTGGATGCCGTCGAGCCGGCGGAGCGCCTCGTGCTCGCCGAGCACGGCCTCGCCGAGCAGGTTGAGGTTGAGGCGTGCACCGCTCTCCCGGATCTTCGCGATCGCGGGGCCCAGCTTCTCGGGCCGGGCATCGACCACCAGGTGGCCGACCATCTCGCGCAGCACGCGCCGGGCGATCGGGACGACCGGGGTCGGCAGCACGGGTGCCATCGCTCCGCCGAGCTGCACGGCACCGCGCAGGTACCAGGGCAGGAACCCCGGCACGAGGGGGGCGACGCGGTGCAGATTGGATGCCGCGGCGACGATGCTCTCGGGCCGCATCACACCGTCGACGAAGCCGAGGGTGAAGGGGAGACCGTTCGGGTCGCGGAGCACTCCGGCGAGCCGCTCGGCGGCGGGATCGACCTGAGCCTCATCGCTCTCGGTCACCCAGCGCTGCGCGAGTTCGATGGCCCGCGCGGCCGGGTCGGTGGCCGGCGCTTGTGGCGCCGGAAGAGGTGTATAGGACATGCGACAAGCCTACGACCGCCGCATCTTCGGTGACCGGCGATCCGCGGGGCGGCGCCGCAGGCCGGCGCGAGCTCAGCGAGGGGTCGGGCGCTCACTCGACCCCTCGCGAGCAGTCGTCAGACCCGGCGCTCGTCGCCCGGGCGGCGCGTCTCCGCATCGGTGCGGGTGTCGGTCGTGGTCTCGCCGGCGATCACGGGATCGCCGTGCTGCGATCCGGAGCCGCCGACACCGTCCGGCGCGGTGTTGCGCGTGTCCGCAGGCGCGGAGCCGGGGACGCCCGACTGGGGCATCTCTGCGGTGGTGCGGGTGCCGGCCGTGCTGCCGGTGTCGCGGGCGTCGGCGCGGGTGGCGGCCGGGACGCCGCGGGCGTCGGAGTCGACGGTCTGGCCGCGCGAGCCATCGGTGTTCACGAGCGGGTCGATCTCGTCGGCCTTGCGCAGCGCTTCGGCCTGCGCCTGGCGCTGCTTCGCGGCATCCGAATCGTGCTCGCCCACGCTGTCGGCGAGGCGACGCGCCTCGACGTCGGCCTGCTGTGCACGGGCCTTGGCCTGCTCGGCCTCGGCGGCTGCGGATGCGGAGTCGGCACGCACCTGTGCGGCCTTCGCCTCGCGCTCGCGCGCCGCCAGCTCGGCCTGGCGCGCCTCTTCGCGCAGCTTCTCGGCCTTGTCGTGCTGAACCTGCCGCTGGTGCTCGGCGCGACGCCGAGACGTCATGAGCACGATGCCGACGATGACGGCCACCACGACGACGGCCACGATGATCCATATGAGTACGGACGTATCCATGGGAACTCCCCCTTCGGTGCGCGCAGCGATGCGGTCGCATCGAGTGCGCTCCTTCGACACAACCGCAGAAGCGGCCGCCGGGCAACGGCCTTGCGCGTGTCCGTTTCCTGGGCTAGACCGGCCTATTCCCGGCCTCGGGGCGCGCTAGCCCCAGACGCTGGGGGCCGCGACGCGCGTCGACGGGAGCGCAGAGCCCGCCGCCCACTCGGAGATCCACGGGGCCAGCGGCGGCAGATCGTCGGGTCGGTGGAGCGCCTCGAACAGCTCGTCGTGCGGCACGATCCCGCCCGTTCGGCGCAGGAATCGGGCGCGCACGATCATCTCGGCATAGACCTCGCCCCCCACGACCGCGCGGTGCATCATGTACACCGACCGGTCATCGTGCCCGAGCAGCCGGGACTCCACAGTGAAGCGCTGCCAGAGCTCGAGCGACTTGCGGAACGTGATCGTCTCGCTCGCGACGACGGCGTACCAGCCCTTCGCGTTGAGCACGTCCCAGATGCCGGTGCGGATCAGCAGATCGAAGCGACCGAGGTCGAACAGAGACGCGTAGCGGCCGTTGTTCATGTGACCGAGCAGGTCCAGATCGGTCGGCATGGTGCGGAGCCTGACGCGTCCGATCGACACGGGATCGATGCGCCCCCCTCGTCGAAGGAGGACCTTCGCGCGCCAGATGGTCAGGAGGGTGCGCCAGATCACATTCACGAGGCCCGAGCGTAGTGAATCCTCCCCGCCAGGGCCGATTCGTTTGTGGCCTTCCGACAGGCCTGTCAAGGGCTTTCGCTCGATTTCCCCCGGCGCCGCGCCGCGCGTAGAGTCTGGCCATGGATGCCGAACTCCAGACCGACGTCATCGTCCGACCGGTTCGCGATGTGGATGCTGAGGCTCTGGGCCGCGTGCATGCCACCTGCTGGCACGAGACATACGACCACCTCATCAGCAAGGCCGCTCTGGAGCGCGTATCGCCCCGTCGCATGGCGGAACTGTGGACGCACTGGGCCGCTCAGGGGCCGGAGTACCGCATGTCGGCCGCGCTCGTAGAGGGTGAGATCGTCGGCTTCGTCGGTTCGGGACCCGCTCGCGACGACGACGCCCCCCGGTCCCGGGAGCTGTACTTCATCTACCTGCTGGACGCGTGGCACGGCACCGGCATCGGCCAGAAGCTGTTCGACGCCGCCGTCGATGACAACGAGCCGCTGTACCTGTGGGTCGCGGACGACAACCCCCGTGCGCACCGGTTCTACGTGCGCAACGGCTTCAAGGCCGACGGCGCCAGCCACGTCGAGCCCTTCCTCGGGGAGTCGCTCACCGAGGTCCGTTTCGTTCGCTGACGCCGCGCGGGTGCTGCAGATCTGGGCCCTTCCGGGCATACCCGAAGTCACGTCGGGCACCGACCTCGTCGGGGTGATCTCGGATGCTGTCCTCGCGTCCGGCGCCGCACTCGAGGAGGGCGACATCCTCGTCGTGACATCGAAGATCGTCTCGAAGGCCGAGGGTCGCTTCGTCGAGGCATCCGACCGCGAAGACGCCATCACGGCCGAGACGGTCCGTGTCGTGGCGACCCGCACGACCCCGAACGGATCCACGACGCGCATCGTCGAGAACCGGCTGGGCATGGTCTCGGCGGCCGCGGGGGTCGACGCCTCGAACACCCCGCAGGGCACCGTCCTGCTCCTTCCCGTCGACCCGGATGCCTCGGCGCGCGCACTCGCGGCGGGGCTGCGCGAGCGACTCGGGATCCGGCTGGGCGTGCTCATCTCCGACACCCTGGGTAGGGCTTGGCGCGAGGGCCAGACCGACTGCGCCATCGGCGCCGCGGGCGTCGAGGTGATCGATGATCTGCGGGGGCAGACGGATGCCGATGGCCGGCCCCTCGTGGTGTCGATGCCGTGCGTCGGCGACGAGCTCGCGTCGGCCGCCGACCTGGTCAAGGGCAAGGCGGCCGGCCTTCCGGTCGCCGTCATCCGGGGCCGTGCCGACCTCGTCGGTTCGCTCGACCTGCCGGGCGCTCGCTCGATCATCCGCCCCGCCGAGCGCGACATGTTCCGGCTCGGCGCCGATGAGGCCTACGCCGAGGGGTTCGCGGCCGGGGCAGCCGCGGGCGGCGCGTCTGCCGCCGGGGGCGCTGGCGCCGGAGGCGACCCGGCCGCAGATGCCGACCCGGCCCGCGACGGCTCCTAGCGCCCGCTGACCTTGCCCGAGAGGGCGGCGATCGGTGCGAGCACGAGCGGACGCGCCGCGATCCAGCCGATTCCGATGATCACCATCGATCCGACGAAGATCCAGAACCCCACCCAGTTCACGGCATCGCTGCCGGCGTACATGTGGTTCAGGTTGCGCAGCGCACCTGTCGCGAAGACCAGGGCGACGTGCACGATGATGAACGCCACGAAGTACAGCATCACCGGGAAGTGCACGGCCCGCGCCCACTCGATCGGGTAGGCCTTGTTCAGCGCCTTGGCGTTCTTGGGCCAGAATCCCGACATCCGAACGCCCGTGATCACCGCGAGGGGCGCCGCGATGAACACGGTCGCGAAGTAGGCGAGCTGCTGCAGGCTGTTGTAGTTCACCCAGCCGTTCTCGGTCGGCCAGTCGAGCGAGACGTACTGGATGGCGGCCGACAGGGCGTTGGGAAAGACCTCCCAGCTGGTCGGCACGATGCGCACCCAATGCCCGGTGGCGAACAGCAGCACGATGAACAGCAGCCCGTTCACGAGCCACAGCACGTCGAGGGACTGGTGGAACCACAGCGACAGGCTGATCTTGCCCTTGCCGTTCTTCGACCACTTCGGGGTCCAGAACACCGAGGGGCGCTTGTCGGTGCGCACCTGAAGGCCGGTGCGGATGATCAGCACGATGAGGAAGGTGTTGAAGAAGTGCTGCCACTGCAGCCATGCCGGGAAGCCGGGCTGCGAGCCCTCGGGCAGCGGGTACTCGCCGGGATACGCCGTCAGGAAATCCTGCATGAACGGCAGCGTGATGGCCCAGCGGACGGCGAAGACGGCCATCAGCGCCAGGATCAGAAGGGCGAGTGCGCCCAGCAGTCCGCTGATCGCGAGCGGCCATGACGGGCGGCGGAGCCGGTTCGCCCAGGTGTCGGGCACGGGCTCGGGAAGAGCTGAGGGGCGCGAGGCCGCGGCGACGCCGGGAAAGACGGTGCGGGTGAAGGGGAGCGGGGGCCGCGGGCCCGCCGGAACGGCGACGGCGGACGCCGCGGGGCGGACCTCGATCGCGGTGTCGGGCGCCGGAGCGGGCTCAGCAACCTCATCCCCGGTCGCTGAGCCTGTCGAAGCGTCGTCGGTCGCTGCAGCTGCCGCTGCCGCAACCCCGGACACTGAGCCTGTCGAAGCGTCGTCGGCGGGCACCGCTGAGACCGTTGCCGCTGCCGTGGCCCCGGTCGCTGAGCCTGTCGAAGCGTCACGCCTCGCCGCCGCGGCCGGAACCGCGGACGCTGGTGGCCACAGCTCGCCGCCGGCCACACGCGGCAGGCCTCGGCGGAGGGAGCCGGCACGCGCGTCGACCGATGCCTCGGTGGCCGCCGCGACGGCGGGTGCGGCGGCGGGCTCGGGTTGCGCGGCCTCTGCGGGCGACGCTTCGACCGGCTCAGCGACCGGTGCAGGAGCCGCGGGACTCGCCGGAGTGGGAGCGGTGGACGCTGCGACCGCGGCTGCGGTGATGCCCGCGGCAGGCCAGGGCTCGCCGCCGAGAACGCGCGGGAGGCCGCGGCGAAGGGATCGGGCGGCCGGAGCGGGCGACGCCTCGACAGGGTCGGCGACTGGGGGTGCGGCGGCGGCCCGGGCCGTGGGGACCGGAGCTGCGGCCTGCGACGCCTCGACAGGCTCGGCGACCGAAGCTTCAGCGGCTGTGGAGGCGGCGGCCGGGGCTGCTGTGTGCGACGCCTCGACAGGCTCGGCGACCAGAGCTGCGGCCACCGGGGCTTCGGCCGTGGAGCCCGCGGGCGCAGCCGCGCGCGCCGGTGGCCACGGCTCGCCGCCGGGGCGGCGCGGAAGGCCGCGGCGCAGCGTCTGCCCGGGTGGGAGCGTCGCCATCGCCTACGCCTTCCGGGCCTCGAGGGCCGAGATCAGCTGCGGAACGACGGTGAACAGGTCGCCCACCACGCCGAAGTCGGCGATGTCGAAGATCGGGGCGTCGGCGTCCTTGTTGATCGCGACGATGGTCTTCGCGGTCTGCATGCCGGCGCGGTGCTGGATCGCCCCGGAGATGCCCAGCGCGACATACAGCTGCGGCGACACGGACACCCCCGTCTGCCCCACTTGAGCGGTCTGCGGGATGTAGCCCGCGTCGACAGCAGCCCGGGACGCCCCGACGGCCGCCCCCAGGGCATCCGCGAGCTGATCGACGAGCGCGAACTTCTCCTGCGACCCGAGGCCGCGTCCGCCCGACACGACCTTGGACGCGCCGCGCAGCTCCGGCCGCGTGGAGGTCTGCTCCGCCTCGGTGAACGAGGCGATGGATGCCGCCGCCTTGCCGGAGGCGCGCACCTCCAGCGTGTCGACCCGAGGGGTGACGGCATCCGCCCTCGCCTCGATCGCGCCCTGGCGCACGGTGATGACCGGCGCACCCCAGGTCACGGCGGCGTCGACGCTGTACGACCCGCCGTAGACGGAGTGGTGTGCGAGCACGCCGTCCTGGTCACGGGCGACGCCCACGACATCGACGAGCAGCCCCGAACGCGTGCGGGCGGCGAACCGCCCCGCGACATCCCGTCCCTCGATCGAGTTGGAGATCAGCACGGCATCGGGCCGCACGAGGTCGAACGCCTCCACGAGGGCGTCGACGGTCGGCACGGTGAGCGACGTGGTGACGTCGGCCATCTCGGCGACGAGGACCGAGGCGGCGCCGAGCGCTCCGGCAGCCTCGGCCGCCGGAGCACCAGCGCCAGGTTCCGCCACGATCAGCGCCACGGGCGTGCCGACGCCGGCGGCGGCGCCGAGCAGTCCGGCTGCGCTCTTCGCCAGCTCGCCCGAAGGCATCACATCGACCAGCACGAGGATGGAATCAGCTGCGTATTCGGTCATGTCTCTTCCTCACACCAGCCGGTTCTGCACGAGGAACTCGGCGAGCTTCTCGCCCGCGTCGCCCTCGTCGACGATCTTGACGCCACCGGAGCGCGGCGGCTTCTCCGCGATCGAGAGCACGATCGAGCGCGAGAACGAGTGGTCCTCGGCGTCGATGTCGAGGTCGGCGAGCGTCATCGTCTGGAACGGCTTCTTCTTGGCCGCCATGATGCCCTTGAAGTTCGGGAACCGCGCGTCCGGCATCCGCTCGGTGATCGAGATGACGGCGGGCAGCGGTGCGGCGACATCCATCGTGCCGGCATCCGTCGCCCGCTGGCCCCTCACGCCGTCGGCCGAGATCTCGACCGACGTGAGCGCCGTGAGCTGCGGAACGTTCAGCAGCTCGGCGATCATCGCCGGAATCACACCACCGGTCCCGTCGGTGGACAGGTTGCCCGTGATCACGAGGTCGTAGCCGGTGCGCTGGATGGCCGCAGCGAGCACCTGGGCCGTCAGCGTGAGATCCGCCCCCGCGAGCGCCTCGTCGGCGATGTGAACGGCGCTGGCGGCGCCGATCGCGAGCGCCTTGCGCACCGTGGTCGCGGATTCCCCTGGCGCCATCGACATCACGACGACTTCGGTGTCGGCGTTCTTGTCGGCGTGGGTGAGCGCGACCTCGAGTGCGCGCTCCCCGATCTCATCGAGCACGGTGTCGCTCGCCGCGCGATCGGCGAGCCCCGTTTCGAGGGAGAGCTTGCGGTCCCCGTAGGTGTCGGGAACCTCCTTGACCAGCACGATGATCTTCATTCGACGTCGCTCCTTTGCCCTTCGAGTCTATTGTTCGCGCGACCGGCCCGTTCGCCCGGCGGGCGCCCCTCGACCGGCTACCGTGGTGCGAGGAAGGGGGGCGCACATGGCACGTGGACCGCTCCCGGTCGATCCGATCGCCGAGGCGAAGCGTCAGTGGGTGGCGCACGGGTGGGTGGATGCCGCATCCGGCATGTCGGCCGTGACCTCCGTCATCCGCGCCCAGCAGCTCATGATGGCGCGTATCGACAAGACGCTGAAGCCGTTCGGTCTGTCCTTCGCCCGGTTCGAGATGCTGCGCCTGCTGGCCTTCACCCGGGAGGGACGGATGCCGATGGGCAGCGCCATCGCGCGGCTGCAGGTGCACCCCACCAGCGTGACTCACACCGTCGACCGGCTGGCCAGAGACGGGTTCGTGGTGCGCGAGCCGCATCCCGCGGACGGGCGCGCCGCACTCGTGGCGCTGACGCCCGCCGGCCGCGACCTGGTGGAGCAGGCGACGGAGGCCCTGAACGCCGAGGTCTTCGCCGAACCGGGGCTCACCGAAGACGACACGGTCGAGCTCGTGCGGATCCTCGCGCGGTTCCGCCGCGACGCCGGGGACTTCCGCGATCCGAAGCCCCAGCCCGACCCGCTGTAGCCGGGGAGGGGGTCAGCGGTTTGTGAAGTTCGGCGCCCGCTTCTCGCGGAAGGCCGCCATTCCCTCTTTCTGGTCCTCGGTGCCGAAGAGCCCGGAGAACACCTGCTTCTCGAAGCGCATGCCCTCGGCCAGCGTCGTCTCGAGGGCCGCGTCGAGGGCGGCCTTGGCGGCGTAGAGCGACGGCAGCGACTTCGACGCGATCGCATCGGCGGTCTTGCCCGCCTCGGCGAGCAGGTCCTCGGCCGGGACGACCCGCGAGACGAGCCCGGCGCGCTCGGCCTCTGCGGCCTTCATGGGCCGGCCTGTCAGCACGAGCTCGGCCGCCTTGTAGTACCCGATGGCCCGCACCAGGCGCTGGGTGCCGCCCATGCCGGGGATCACTCCGAGATTGATCTCGGGCTGACCGAAGGTCGCGGTGTCGGCCGCGAGGATGATGTCGCACATCAGCGCGAGCTCGCAGCCGCCGCCCAGCGCGTAGCCGGACACCGCCGCGATCGTGGGCGTGCGCACGCCGGCGAATCGGGCCCAGCCGCCGAAGTGGTCGCCCATGACCATCTCCAGAGCGGTCTTGGACTCCATCTCCTTGATGTCGGCCCCGGCGGCGAAGGCCCGCTCGGATCCGGTGACGACGATCGCGCCGATCGCCTCGTCCTCGTCGAAGCGGGTGGATGCGTCGGCGATGTCGTGCATCACCTGGCTCTTGAGGGCGTTCAGCGCCCCGGGCCGGTTCACCGTGATCCACCCGACGCGTCCGCGCGTCTCCACCAGGATCGTCTCGTAGTCCGTCATCGGTCCTCCGTCATGGTCAGCGTGATCACTTTAGCCGGGCATCCACGCGCGCCGCCTTCGCGCCCGTTACCGAAACGTGATAATCGGGGCCTTACCGATCTGTAAGCGATCGTGGTTCCCTGAGGGAGCCTGCCTTGCCGCCTCGAGGGGTCCTCGGGCCTCGCCACCCCACCTCGGCGATGCGGGCCGCGCCGCGAGGCGCGACCAGCGACGAAGGAGTTGCCGTGCCGTCCTCCCCCATCCCCACGCTCGCCGCCACCGCACGCGGTTTCCGCGACCGCCGGCGCCCCCTCGCGCTCCTCACGGGGCTCGCGCTCGCCATGCCCCTGGCGGTGGTGCCGTTCGCGGCGGTGCCGGCGGCGGCGGCTCCCGGCGACCTGGCGCTCGCCGGAACGGCGTCGGCTTCGGCAGCCCAGGACGACGCGGACGGCTCGTTCCCGGCATCCGCGACGATCGACGGCGACCCGGCCACGCGCTGGGCCAGCGGAAACGGGCCTGACGAGGAGGTGCCGTTCAGGGCATGGCTGCAGGTGGATCTGGGAGCCCCCGCGGCCGTGGACCGCGTCGTGCTGGCGTGGGAAGCCGCGTATGCCGCCGACTACGACATCCAGGTCGCGACGACGGCACCCGAAGACGAGACGTCGTGGACCACCGTGCAGGAAGTCCCCGACGCCGACGGCGGCACAGACGACCTCGCCATCTCGGGCGCCTCCGAGGCCCGTTACGTGCGCGTGCTCATGAACGAGCGCGTGAGCTTCGACTGGGATCCCGCGCGCCCGCACTGGTACGGCTACTCACTGTTCTCGTTCGAGGTCTACGGCACCCCGAGCCAGGTGGCGACGGTCTTCGGCACATCCGGCCTGTCCGTGCCCGCCGGCGAGACGGCGACCGTCCCCGTCGTGCTGGCGGTGCCGGCGACCGCCGATACGAGCGTACGGGTGCGTTCGACCGGCGGCACGGCCTCGGCACCGGGCGACTACACCGCGGTGGATGAGATCGTGACATTCACCGCGGGAGAGACGGCGGCATCCGTGTCGGTCGCCACGGTCGACCACGGTCCCCTTTCGCCGCCCAAGACGATCGGGCTGACCCTCTCCGACCCCTCTGCCGGGCTCGTGCTCGGCGCCCGCGCGACCGCCACCCTGACGGTGACGCCCCACGGCGAGCTGCCCGACGTCGACGAGGTCGAGGTGCTCGACGACTTCGAGTCCGGTGTGCCGGCCGGATATACGACGTGGGGCATAAACGCCGATGTGACACCCGTGCTCAGCGCGCCGGAGGCCGCGCGCGACGGCGCATCGGACGGCAACCACGCCCTCGTCGCGACCGTGGGCGCCACGCCCGCCCCCGGCGACTGGTTCGGATTCACGCACGACATCTCGCCGACGGACTGGTCGGACTACGACGGCTTCACGTTCTGGTTCCTCGGCACAGGCGGTGGCGGGCTGCTCCGCTACGAGCTCAAGTCGGGCGGACAGCTGTTCGAGAGGTCCGTGACCGACGACACCGCCGGATGGCGGCGGGTGAACGTCCCGTTCGCGCAGCTGCGCCTGAAGGGGAACCCCACCTCCGACGCGCGGTTCGACCCCACGGCATCCACCGGCTTCGCCGTGACGCTGACCGACCTCGGCGCCGGCGCCTGGACGTTCGACGACATCGCGCTCTACACCCGCGCGACCACCCTCGACGACGCCGAGGGCGACGTGCCCTTCGCAGAACCGGGGACGACGGTCGGCCTGTTCACCTGGGGATCCGACGGCTCGGTCGTCGGGCTGGGGGCGACCGAGCGGGACCGCGACGGCGCGCCCGCCGGAAACCACGTTCTCTCGGGCGACTACCTCATTCCCTCCGGCGGGTGGGGCGGCTACAGCCACAACCTCGAGGCCGGGCAGGACTGGTCGTCGTACCGCGGCATCCGCCTGCTCTGGTACGCCTCACAGGACACGCGTCCCGCCTCTCCGACCGCCGGTGCCGACATCAAGGTGGAGATCAAAGACGGTGGCACCGACGGCGAGCACGCCGAGCTCTGGTACGCCGACTTCAAGGACAACTGGTCGCCGGACGGCAGCCGATGGAAGGTCGTCGAGCTGCCGTTCGACCAGTTCCAGCTGGGCGGGTACCAGCCGGGTGACGCGGCGACGCGCAACGGAACCCTGGACCTGACGGCATCGTGGGGTTACGCCGTGACGTTCGTGCCCGGTACCGCCGCGGCCGTCGACTGGGCCATCGACGATGTCGAGCTCTACGGCTCCGCCGCGCCCGTCGCGACCGCCGTCGTGTCGAGTCCCGACGTCACCCTCGTCGAGCCGGGTGAGACGGCATCGGTCCCGGTGACGGTCACCTCGACCGACGGCGAACCGCTGACGGCCGACATCGAGGTCACCTACGCGGATGCCGCGGGCACCGCCGAGGCCGGCACGCACTACGAAGCCACGTCGGGCTCGCTCGTCTTCCCGGCCGGCACGGCATCCGGGTCTTCACAGACGATCGACGTCCCCACCCTCGCGACGGCGCCGGAGGATGTCTCCCGCTCCCTCGTGCTCACCCTCGAAGCGGCGGGCGCGACGGTGCCGACCCAGCCGCGCGTGGTGCTGAACGCCGTGGGTCTCGCCTACCTCGATGACTCACTGACGAACGGGGAGCGCGTGCAGGATCTTCTCGCTCGGATGACGCTCGCCGAGAAGATCGGGCAGATGGCGCAGGCGGAGCGCCTCGGTCTGCAGTCCCCCGACCAGATCGCCACCCTGGGCCTCGGCTCGGTGCTCTCCGGCGGCGGCTCCGTTCCGCCGCAGAACACGGCGGCCGGATGGGCCGACATGGTGGATGCCTTCCAGCGCCAGGCGCTCTCGACCCGGCTGCAGATTCCCCTGATCTACGGGGTGGATGCCGTGCACGGCCACAACAATGTCGTCGGCGCGACGATCTTCCCGCACAACCAGGGGCTCGGAGCCACGCGCGACCCCGACCTCGTCGAGGCCGCCTCGCGCGCCACGGCAGAGGAGGTCCGTGCGACCGGCGTGCCGTGGACCTTCGCCCCGTGCCTGTGCGTCTCGCGCGACGAGCGCTGGGGGCGCAGCTACGAGTCGTTCGGCGAGGATCCGGCGCTCGTCCGCTCGTTCGCCGAAGCCGCCACCGTCGGCCTCCAGGGCGAGGACCCCGGCGACATCACGGGCGCCGACGAGGTGCTCGCCACGGCGAAGCACTGGGTGGGCGACGGCGGAACGACCTATGTTCCGCAGACCGGTTCCGGCTACCCCATCGACCAGGGCGTGACACGCGTCGGCACCCTCGAAGAGCTGCGGACCCTGCACGTCGAGCCCTATGAGCCGGCGATGGCCGCGGGCGTGGGCTCGATGATGCCCTCGTACTCCGCGGTGTCGATCGCGGGCGGCGAACCCGTGCGGATGCACGAGAACGGCGCGCTGAACAACGACCTGCTGAAGGGCGAGCTCGGCTTCGACGGATTCCTCGTCAGCGACTGGGAGGGGATCGACAAGCTGCCGGGTGGCACCTACGCCGAGAAGGCGGCCCGCTCCGTCAACGCCGGCGTCGACATGGCCATGGCGCCCTACAACTTCGCCGCGTTCATCGACGCGGTGGCGGCCGGGGTCGGCGCCGGGGTGATCACCGAGGCGCGCGTCGATGACGCCGTGACGCGCATCCTCACCCAGAAGTTCGCCCTCGGTCTGTTCGATCAGCCGTTCGCGGACCGGTCAGGGCAGGATGCCGTGGGCGGGGCGGAGCACCGCGCCGTCGCGCGGGAGGCCGCCGGCGCCTCGCAGGTGCTGCTGAAGAACGCCGACGGCGTGCTGCCCCTGGCGAAGGACGCGAAGATCTACCTCGCGGGCTCCAACGCCGACGACCTGGGCAACCAGGCGGGCGGCTGGACGATCTCGTGGCAGGGCGGATCGGGCGACATCACGCAGGGCACGAGCATCCTCGAGGGGATCGCCGAGGTCGCCCCCGGTGCGGCGGTGACCTATTCCGAGGATGCCTCGGCCCCGATCGGCGACGCCGGTGCGGGCATCGTCGTGGTGGGCGAGACCCCGTACGCGGAAGGCGTCGGCGACGTCGGCAACAGCGGCAAGAGCCTTTCGCTCTCGGCGGCGGACCGCGCCGCCATCGACACCGTCTGCGCCGCCGTCGAGTGCGTCGTGCTCGTCGTGGCGGGCCGTCCGCAGCTCGTCAGCGATCAGCTGCCGGACATCGATGCACTGGTCGCGTCGTGGCTGCCCGGCTCGGAGGGCGCGGGAGTCGCCGACGCCCTGTTCGGCGACCGCCCCTTCACGGGCCGGCTCCCCGTCACATGGCCCGCGTCGGCCGAGCAGGTTCCGATCAACGCGGGCGACGAGGACTACGACCCCGAGTACGCCTATGGCTGGGGGCTGCGGACCGACTCGGGCCGCGACCGCCTGGACGAGGCGGTCGCGGGGCTGCCAGCCGGTGACGCCCGCGACGCCGTGCAGGCGATCCTCGACGCGGACGTGTGGAGCGGTGAGGACCTCGATCCGGCTTCCGCGGAAGAGGCGCTGGCGCTCATCGCGGATGCCGCGGCCGTCCTCGGCGGCGAGGACCGGGCGACCGCACGAGCCGCGGGGCTCGTCGTCTCGCTCGTGCGCGATCTCGCGCAGGATGCCGTCGTCACGGGTCGCGACGGGCTTCCCTCCGATGCCGAGGCGATCACCGCGGACGCCGAGCACGCGCTGATGGCGGGCGACCCCGGCACGGCCGTCGCCCTCCTCGCGGAGGTGGCCGGCATCGAGGCGGTCGCTCCCGTGGCATCCGCCATCACGCTGTCGGTGACGCGCGCCGAAGCGGCCTTCGGCAGCCCTGCGACCGCGCGCGTGCTGGTCACGGCCGACGGCGCCCTGCCCGGCGGCACGTCCCCCACGGGGACGGTCGCCGTGCTGTCCGACGGCGTGCAGGTGGCCACGATCGACCTCGCCGCCGACGGGGACGGGCGGGCCGTCGGCTCGGCCGTCCTGCCGGCGAATCTTGCGGTGGGCGCCCACACGCTCACCGCCGAGTACCCGGGTTCCGAGTCCTCCGATCCCCCGATCCTCGCGTCCGAGTCGGCGGAGACGGACTACCGCGTCGTCCGCGCCGAGCCCGAGCTCTCCACGGACGGCACGCGCTGGGTGGTGAGGCGCTCCGCGGAGAAGGTCGTGGACGTGCAGGTCGAGGGGGTCGCCGGTGCGGTTCCGACCGGCACCGTCGAGGTGTGGGTGAACGCCAAGAAGCGCGGCACGGCAACCCTCGGCGCTGATGGCACCACTCGCATTCCCCTGCCGAAGTCCACGGGGACGGGCCGCGTGGTCGTGAGATACGCCGGCGACGGCACCTTCGCGCCCACCTCCGTCGGACGCATCCTGCTGGTGCTGTGAAAGGAGGAGGGGTTCGGGCCGGCCGCCCCAACCCCTCCTCCTGCTCGACCGGCTACGCCGCAGCGCTGCTTGACGGGCTACGCCTCAGCGCTGCTTGACCGGCTACGCCTCCGTGCTGCGGGCGCGGACGGTGTGGATGATGCCCGAGAAGTCCTGCCCGGCGCCGTCCCCCGCCGCGAAGTCCCGGTAGATCTCGCGCGCGAGGCGCCCGAGGCGCGCGTCGACGCCCGTGAGATCGATCGCCTGCTCGGCAAGCCCGAGGTCCTTCGACATGAGAGCGCCGGCGAACCCCGGTTGATAGTCCCGGTTGGCCGGGCTGGTCGGCACGGGCCCCGGTACGGGGCAGTTGGTCGTGAGCGCCCAGCACTGCCCGGACGCGTTGGATGCCACGTCGAACAGCGCCTGATGCGTGAGGCCGAGCCGCTCACCCAGCACGAACGCCTCGGCGACGGCGATCTGCGAGATTCCCAGGATCATGTTGTTGCAGACCTTCGCCGCCTGGCCGAGGCCGGGTCCGCCGCAGTGCACGACGCGACGGCCCATCGCCTCGAGCACGGGCAGCGCCGCGGCGAAGTCCTCCTCCGATCCGCCGACCATGAACGCCAGCGTGGCGTTCTCGGCGCCGACGACTCCGCCCGACACAGGAGCGTCCAGACTGCGATGCCCCGCGGCCTCTGCGAGCTCGTGCGCCTGCTGCGCCTCGTCGACGGCGATGGTGGAGCAATCGATGAACAAGGTACCGGGCTTCGCGACCGCGAGCAGCCCGGGGGTGTCCTCGGAGCCGCGGTACGCATCGAGCACGTGCCGGCCGCCGGGGAACATCGTGATCACGACGTCGGCGGATGCCGCGGCATCCTGCCCCGAAGAGACCACGTCGACGCCGGCCGCCGTCGCGGCCTCGAGCGCCGCCGGCACCAGGTCGTAGCCCAGCACGCGGTGCTGGGCCTTCACGAGATTGGCGGCCATCGGGCCGCCCATGTGCCCGAGTCCGAGGAAGGCGATGGTGGTCATGACTGCTCCTTTGCGGTCGGTGTCAGAAGCGGATGCGGCGGCGGGTTCCGAACTCAGCGGCTCGCGGCCAGGAGGCCGCGCCCGACGACGAGCTTCATGATCTCGTTCGCGCCCTCGAGGATCTGGTGCACGCGCAGGTCGCGCACGACGCGCTCGAGACCGTACTCCTGCAGGTAGCCGTACCCGCCGTGCAGCTGCAGGGCGGTGTTGGCGACGCCGAAGGCGGCATCCGTCGCGAATCGCTTCGCCATCGCGCAGGCGATGGCGACATCCGGAGCGCCCTGATCCATCTTCTCCGCGGCGCGCTCGAGCAGCGCGCGCGAGGCCTGCAGATCGGTCTCCATGTCGGCCAGCGTGAACACGACCGACTGGTTCGCTGAGAGCGGGCCGCCGAAGGCCTCGCGCTCCTGCACGTAGCGCAGTGCCTTGTCGAACGCCCACTGGGCTCCGCCGAGCGAGCACGCCGCGATGTTGACGCGGCCTCCGTTCAGGCCCTTCATGGCGATGCCGAAGCCGTCGCCTTCCGCGCCGAGCAGGTTGGACACGGGAACGCGCACGTCGTCGAAGATCACCTGCCGGGTCGGCTGCGCGTTCCAGCCCATCTTCTTCTCGTTCGGTCCGAAGCCGAGCCCCGGGGCGTCGCCCGGGACGACGATGGCGCTGATGCCCTTCGCCCCGGGCTCGCCCGTGCGCGCCATGACGACGTACACCGCCGAGGTGCCGGCACCCGAGATGAACTGCTTCGTGCCGTTCAGCACGTAGTCGTCGCCGTCCCGCACCGCCGACGTGGTGAGGGCCGCGGCATCCGAACCCGCTCCAGGCTCCGTGAGGCAGTAGCTGCCGAGGTCCTGCATCGTCACGAGCCGCGGCAGCCACTGGCGGCGCTGCTCGGTGGTCCCGTGCGCGTCGATCATCCACGCCACCATGTTGTGGATCGAGATGTAGGCGGCGATCGTCACGTCGCCCTTGGCGAGCTCCTCGAAGATCGCGACGGCGTCGAGGCGAGAGAGGCCGGAGCCGCCGACATCCTCCCCGACGTAGATTCCCCCGAGGCCGATCTCGCCCGCCTCGCGGAGGGTGTCGACGGGGAAGTGCTTCTCCGCGTCCCAGCGGGCGGCGTTCGGGGCGAGAGCGGCAGCGGCGAAATCGTGGACGGCCTCGACGAGGGCCGCTCGTTCGTCTGTGTAGGTGGTGAACATGATCAGTGCATCGTCGGGATGACGAAGCTCGCCCCTTCCTTCGTCTGCTGAGCCGAGCGAAGCGTGGTGGACGGCCAGCGACTCGTCACGGTCTTCGTCTTCGTGTAGAACCGGAACGCGTCCGGGCCGTGCTGATTGAGGTCGCCGAAGCCGGACTTCTTCCAGCCGCCGAACGTGTGGTACGCGATCGGCACGGGGATCGGCACGTTCACCCCGACCATCCCGACCTCGACGCGGGCGGCGAAATCACGCGCCGCGTCGCCGTCGCGCGTGAAGATCGAGACGCCGTTGCCGTATTGGTGGTCGGTGGCCATCGCGAGCGCCTGCTCGTAGTCCTCGGCGCGGGCGATGATCAGCACCGGGCCGAAGATCTCCTCGCGGTAGATCGCCATGTCGGCGGTGACGTCGTCGAAGAGGGTCGGGCCGAGGTAGAACCCGTTCTCGTAGCCGTCGACGCTGTACCCTCGGCCGTCCGCGAGCAGGGTCCCGCCCTCATCCACCCCGAGCTGAATGTAGTGCTCGACGCGCTTCTTGGCGTCGGCGGTGACGAGCGGACCGTAGTCGTTCCCGTCTTCGAGGGCCGGGCCGACCTTGAGGTGCTTCACCCGCTCCGTGAGCTTCGCGGCGAGGGCGTCCCCCGTCTCCTTGCCGACCGGAACGGCGACGGAGATCGCCATGCACCGCTCGCCCGCCGATCCATAGCCGGCGCCGACGAGTGCATCGGCCACCTGGTCGAGGTCGGCGTCGGGCATCACGATCATGTGGTTCTTGGCGCCGCCGAAGCACTGCGCTCGTTTGCCATTGGCTGCGGCGGTGGCGTAGATGTACTGCGCGATCGGCGTCGACCCGACGAAGCCTACGGCCTTGACGCGGTCATCGTGCAGGATCGCGTCAACGGCCTCCTTGTCGCCGTTGACGACGTTGAAGACACCTGCGGGAAGCCCTGCCTCGAGGAACAGCTCGGCGATCCGCAACGGAACCGAGGGGTCACGCTCGCTCGGCTTGAGGAGGAATGCGTTGCCTGCGGCGAGCGCGGGGCCGGCCTTCCAGAGCGGGATCATCGCCGGGAAGTTGAAGGGAGTGATGCCCGCGACCACGCCGAGGGGCTGGCGCATCGAGTAGACATCGATGCCGCCGCCGGCCCCGCTCGAGTACTCGCCCTTGAGCAGATGAGGGGCGCCGGCGGCGAACTCTATGACCTCGACGCCCCGCTGGATGTCGCCCTTGGCGTCGTCGATGGTCTTGCCGTGCTCGCTGGAGAGCAGGCGGGCGAGGCTGTCCATGTCCTTGCCGATGAGGTCGAGGAAGCGCAGCAGCACGCGGGAGCGCCTCTGCGCGTTCTGCGCCGCCCACTCGAGCTGCGCGTCCGCCGCCACGCCGATCGCGGCTTGGACCTCGGCGGTGCTGGCGAGCGGGACGCGGGCCTGGACGGTGCCGCTGCTGGGGTCGAAGACGTCGCCGAACCGCCCTGATGTTCCGTCGACGTGCTTTCCGCCCACGAAATGGGTGAGGTCACGAGTCATTCTGTCGACTCCTCCCGCGCCGTCATTGGCACGATGGTCATTTTAGCTGGACATCCAACTATATCGCAGGACGACCAGCCGCTGAACCGTTGGGTAGACGTTCACCCGGCGGACACCGGCGCTCACTACGAAAGGGTGCGGCACATTCCGTGCGACATCCCGGACCCGAGGACATCGATGCCTTCTCTTCTCCCCCGCCGCAGCGTACTGGCAGCCGCGTCTCTGGCCGCCTGCGGAGCGCTCGTCGCCGCGCCGCTGACCGCGGCATCCGCTGCGATCGTCGCCGACCCGATCATCTACTCGGCCGACGACGCCGCGCTCGAACTCGAGCCGGTAGGCACCTTCGAGAGCGGGCTCTTCGACCAGTCGGGCGCCGAGATCGTCGTCCCCTATGGCGACCGGCTGTTCGTCGTCAACGCGCAGGCCGGCTCGGTCGACGTGCTGGACTACTCCGACCCGGCCGACATTGTGAAGGAATTCCAGATCAGCTCCGACGGCGTCGCCAACTCGGTCGCGGTGCGCGCCGACGCACTCGGCGTGATCGCCTTCGAGGCCCCGGTGAAGACCGACCCCGGTCACCTCGTGTTCTTCGACGCGAACGCCCCGGATGCGGCATCCGCTTCTCTCGGCGGGGTCACCGTGGGCGCGCTGCCCGACATGGTCTCCATCTCGGCCGACGGCTCGTACGCCGTCGTCGCCAACGAGGGCGAACCGGCCGAGGACTTTTCGATCGATCCGGAGGGATCGGTCTCGATCGTGAGCCTGCCCGACCTCGATGAACTCACGGCGCCGACGCAGACGGACGTGCGCACGGCGGACTTCCACGCCTTCGAGGGCGAGGCCCTGCCGGAGGGCGTGCGCGTCTTCGGGCCGACCCCGCACGGCGACGACCTGCCGGTCAGCCGCAACCTCGAGCCGGAGTACATCACGATCGACGGCGACACGGCGTACGCGGCCCTTCAGGAGGCGAACGCGGTCGCGGTTCTCGATCTCGGCACCGCCGTCGTCACCGACATCCTGCCGCTCGGCTTCAAGGACCACGGCGTCCCTGGCAACGGCCTCGACGCGAGCGATCGCGACCCGAACGGCGCCCCCACGATCAACATCGAGACCTACCCGGGCCTGCACGGCGTGTACATGCCCGACGGGCTGCAGTCCTACGCGGTGGACGGCGAGACCTACCTCGTCACGGCGAACGAGGGCGATGCCCGCGAGTGGGGCGACTACGTCGAGCCGTCTCGCGTGAAGGACCTCGAGGAGGACGGCTACGGGCCTGTCTGCGACAACCTCGAGGCGTATACGCCGGATGCCGCCCTCGGCCGGCTGAACGTGACCCGCGAGCTCGGCTTCGACGAGGCGGAGGGCTGCTACGACGAGCTCTATGCCTTCGGCGGGCGGTCGTTCTCGATCTGGAGCACCGACGGACAGCAGGTCTTCGACTCGGGGGACGCCTTCGAGCGCATCACCGCCGCAGCCAAACCCGGGTTCTTCAACTCCAACCACACGGCATCGAACCTCGAGGGCCGGAGCGATGACAAGGGGCCGGAACCGGAGAGTCTCACGATCGGCACCCTGAGCGGGCGCTCGTACGCATTCATCGGCTTCGAGCGGGTGGGCGGCATCGCCGTCTTCGACATCACCGAGCCCGCGACATCCCGCTTCGTCACCTACATCGGCAACCGCGACTTCTCGGTCTCGGTCGAGGATGCCGACGACCCGGCAGCGGTGCTCTCCGGCGCCGGTGACCTGGGGCCGGAGGGGCTGGTGTTCATCCCGGCGGAATCCTCCGTGACCGGGACGCCGCTGCTCGCGGTGGCGAATGAGGTGTCGGGCACGACGACGCTCTTCTCGATCGCCGACGCGCTGGCTCTCACGAACGTCTCGCCGCCGACCGTCTCGGGTTCGCCCGACGTGGCCCGCGTGCTGACGGCGACACCGGGCGAGTGGAACGCGCACGGACCGGCGTTCGCCTACCAGTGGCTGCGGGACGGGTCTCCCCTGGCCGGTGCGACCAACGCCGAGTACCGCGTGAAGCCCGCCGACCAGGGCCGCGTGCTCAGCGTGCGCGTGACGGCGACGGCAGCAACGCACACGGCGACGGCCGACAGCGCGCCGGTCACGGCACGCTACCTGGCGGTGGCCACGGCAACGACGGACAGGGTGGTCTTCACGACGAAGGATGCCGTGTCCGTCCGGGTCGCCGTGCTCCCCGTGTCGGGGCCTTCGGCCACGGGCACGATCACCGTCCGGGTCGCGGGCAGGGTGCTCACCGGACAGCTGGCCGCCGGCGCGGTCACCGTGCCGGCGGGGGCGCTGCCCCGCGGCATCCATCCCGTCCTCGTGACGTATGCCGGGAGCGTTACGGTGTCGCCGACGGCCGGTGCGGGAATCGTGGTCGTGCGCTGACGCCGACGCGCGTTGCACTCGCGTGGCGGGCGGGCGGGCGGGCGCGCGGCGCGGGACGGCGAGGCATGGCACTTGGCGGGCGCTAGCCCCCTTCGCTCGGTGGGCGCTAAGCGCGCGTCGACAGGTCAGGGACCGGCACCTTGCGACCAGCGAACCAACCCGACGTGAAGGGAACTGAACTCGCTGGGCCCTGAGTGCGGGTTCACGCGCGCGCCACCCGCACCTTGCGACCAGTGAAGCCGAGCGGATGCGAGCCGCTGCGACGCGCTGGGCGCGCGAAGTGCGGGTTCAGGGCGCGAGCCCCGGTGACCTTTCGGAGGCGCTGCCCGAGTGGGATCCTGGCCACGACGGCGCAGGGTGCGACGCCGGAACGGAGCGCGACATGTCGATCGATCTCTATCTGCAGCTGGACGGGATCCCGGGCGACTCCGCCGCCAAGGGGCATGAACGGTGGATCGAGGTCACCGGGGTCGACTGGGGGATGTCGCATTCCGCCGGGTCGGGGTCCGGGCACGGCGGGGGAGCCGGTGGCGGAGCCGGGCGCGTGAGTTTCGGCCCCCTGGATGTCGCCGGCTGGCTTGGCAGCGCCACCCCGCGCGTGCTCGACGCGTGCGCCCGCGGCATCCACCTGCGCCGGGCGGTGCTCGAAGCGGTCGCACCCGGGGAGAGCCCGAGGGTGACGGCGAGGTGGGAGCTCGAGGAGGTTGTCGTCTCGGCGCTCTCGGTCGCCGGTGCCGGGGCGACTCTGGCGGATGCCACGTCGCTCACCTATGGGCGGATCCGCTTGACGACCTTTGCGCAGGACGCATCCGGCGGTGCCGGCCAGGCCGTTTCCGGCGGGTGGGACATCGAGTCCTCGCAACCCTGGTGAGCGGCGACGGATGACGAAGGCGGGGTCCGGCGAGCCGCAGCCCGCCGAACCCCGCCATCACCGACTCCCCGGCGATCACCAGCCTCGGCCGTCACCGGCCGAGGCCGCACCTCACCAGATCAGCACGGGCACCGGGATGACCGCGCGAGAGTCGTTGTAGGCATCGCCGCCGGTGAACGTCGTGCGGAGGAGGTGCAGGCCGCGACCGAGGGCCGGCAGCGCGATGTCGACCTCGCCATCGGCGTCCGCCGAGAGCTCCGCGGTGGCGATGACGACGCCGCGGTCGTAGACCGTCACGGTGCCGACCGGCGCCGAGCCGTCGGCCGCGAGGATGCGGCCAACGACCTTGACCGGCGTTCCCGACTTCGCGGCGATCCGGTTCGGAGCAGCGGCGACGAAGGTGTCCACCGACTCCTGATCGACCAGCACCGCTACCGATCGCGCCGGCACGGTGACGGTGCCCGTCGCGGCATCCCACGTCGTCGTCTTCACGACCGCGTCCGCGCCGTTCGCCTGCGCGTCGGCCAGGGCGAACGCGCGACCGGCGAGGGTGCCGACGGTCTGGGTCACCGGATCGGGCGACGCGTTGAACACCAGGAGCGCGCCCTCGAGCTCGGGGTCGACATCCTCGCCCACCAGGTCATCGATGAGCATCGTGATCACGCCCGGCGCGGCATCCGCTCCGCCGTTCGGGAACGACACCTTCTCCTTGATCAGCTCGGCCGAACCGAGGCGCAGCAGGTCCACTTCCGAGCGCAGACGCAGGAGGTCGAGGGCGGATTTCTCGGCCGCGGCGATGTCGGCGGGGCCGGGCTTGAGCGCCGGGTTCTCGAGCAGCGGACGCATGATGTCCCACTTCTCTCCGTTGTCGGCCGCCATGGGGAGACCGGAGCCGAACGTCGACTCCTGACCCGTCCAGTCGATGCGGTTGAACCAGTCGCCGGAGTTGTAGCTGTTGCGATCCAGCGACTTGGAGCGCAGCAGCTCGGTGCCTGCGTGCCAGAACGAGACGGCCTGCGAGAGCGTCACGGTGGCCAGCTGCACGGTGTTCATGCGCACGCGGTCTGACATCGAGGTCTCGGTCGGCAGCTTCAGCACCGACAGGTCGTAGAGCGTCTCGTTGTCGTGTGCGTCGACGTAGTTGATGACCTCCGCAGGCTCGTCGGCGTAGCCGGCGGGGGCATCGTTGTAGTCCACCTCGGCTCCGCTCTTGACGGTTCCGTCGGACGCCTCGAAGGAGAAGTCCTTCAGATTGCCCGCGAGGCCCAGCTTCACGAGGTCGGTCTGCTCGCCGAGGTCGCGCAGGCCGGTCCGCGTGGGCGTCTGGCCGTTCGGATCGGTCTCGAGCCCGGTGCCGAAGCCCTGTTCGTACGTCGAGTCGCCCGCGACCGGGCTGCCGCCGTGCACGCCATCACGCAGACGGTCGTTGAAGGTGCCGATGCCGGTGCCGCCGAGCTGGCCCTGTGTGGCCTGCTCGAAGAGCGCGTTGTTCGCCACCTCGCCGAAATTCCAGCCCTCGCCGTAGAGGTAGACCGCCTTGCCGTCGATGCCGTCCTTCTCGACCGTGAGCTCATCGAGCGCCTGGCGGACAGCCAGCATGTTGTCCCGAGAGTGGTGCCCCATGAGGTCGAAGCGGAAGCCGTCGACCTTGTAGTCGCGGGCCCACGTGACGACGGAGTCGACCATCAGCTTCTCGGCCGCGGCGTGCTCGGTCGCCACGTTCTGGCAGCAGGTGGAGGTCTCGACCGCACCGACGTTGTTCAGTCGGTGGTAGTACCCCGGCACGACCTGGTCGAGCACGGAGCGGGGCTCCTGGCCGGACTGCGCCGTGTGGTTGAAGACCTCGTCGAGCACTACCTGCAGGCCGGTCTGGTGCAGGGCCCCGACCATGGAGCGGAACTCGGCGACGCGCGCCCCGCCGTTCGGGTCGACCGCATATGAGCCTTCCGGTGCCGAGAAGTGGTACGGGTCGTAGCCCCAGTTGAACCCGTCGGCGTCGCGGATCTCGTCGATGCAGGCCTGCTGCTCCTCCGAAGCCGGTGCGAACGATTCGAGATCGCAGTCGGGCACCGCCTGCTCGTCCCGGTCCTCCTCGATCGTCGCGATGTCGAACGACGGGAGCAGGTGCACGGTGTTCATCCCGGCCTCGGCCAGCTGCGCGAGCTGCGTCATGCCGGCGCTGTCCTCGTGAGTGAACGCCTTGTACGTTCCACGCTCGGCCTCGGGGACCGACTCGTCGGTGATCGAGAAGTCGCGGATGTGCAGCTCGTAGATCGTGCGGTCGACGGGCTTGTCGATGACCGGGGCCTCGGCCTTCTCCCAGCCCTTGGGCCGGTGAGCCTTATCGCGCAGGTCGATCGCGACCGAGCGCTCCGAGTTCACCGTGAGGGCCACCGAGTAGGGGTCGGTGACCTCGTTCGTCTCGATCGCACGCGTGGTCGGCGCGTACACGCGCACCTCCCACAGGTACTCGGCGCCCTTCAGCGCCGCCTTGCCGACGACGGACCAGGTGCCGGATGCCGCGTCCCAGGCGGCCTCGTGGCGCTCTGGGGCGCCGGTGGCACCCGGCTCCCAGGTGAGCAGCGTCGCCGCCTGGGCGGTGGGCGCCCAGAGCCGGAAGGTCGGCTTGTTGCCCTGGAACGAGACGCCGAGCGCCTTCCCCTCGAGCTCGTCGGCGTAGAGGTCATCCAGCACGCCGGGGAGCTGCACGCCGGTGAAGGCGGTGAGCTTCCCGCTCGAGTTCCGCTGGGCGACCGCGAGCTGACCCTTCAGCAGTTCCGCCACCGCGTCGCGGTCCTGGTTCTCGACCCTGACGGCGCGGTAGTCCGCAAGAGCGGGGAACCGCTCCTTCTGAGCCGCCGTGAGCCCCGTCTCGATCGGCACGAGCGGCAGCGCCTCGCCGCCGGTGACATCGCCGTTCTCGATCTCGAGGCCGGCTTCCGGGGATGAGTACAGCTGCCACTGCGTTCCGGCGCCGAGCGTGGCCGGCCACGCGATGGTGTCCGCGTCGATCCAGTGCGCCTGCGACGTGCCGACCCCTTCCACCGCTGCGGCGGTCGACGCGACCGTGAGCACGTGAGTCTTGCTGTCGTAGAGGAAGGCGGTGACTGCGCCCTCTACGGCCGAGAAGGTGATGTCGGGGCCGCCGGGCACGCCGCCGGCGCCGTAGTTCTCGTCCCAGCTCAGGCCGTGGGTGACCTTCACGGCGTACGAGCCGGTGGGCAGGTCGTCGGTCGTGAACTGGAAGGTCCCGTCGCCGTTGCGGTCGAACATCATCGCCGCCAGGCACGAAGGCAGCCAGTCGCCGTTGGAAGGGCCGCCTGTGCAGCCGAGCTCGCTCTGGAACGAGCCCGCCAGGGTGATGATCGGCCCATCGGCCGTGGATCGGATGTTCTTGGTGCGCGGGTCGAAGTAGAACGTGATCGGACCGCCGAGGTGCTCGAGCGCGATGTCCCCGCCGCCCTGGACGCCGCCGGCCCCGAAGTTGACGTCCCAGCTCTTGTCGGTCGCGATCTTGTACGCGTAGCTGCCGGCCTTGAGCTCCGGCAGCGACAGCCTCCAGATCCCGTCGACGAGGGTCATCTGCACCTGGTCGCACGCGGGGTCCCAGTTGCCGCCGTCGCCGCCCGTGCAGCCCAGCTCGGAATTGAAGCTGCCGGGGACACTCGCGAAGTCGTAGTCGTCCGCCTTCTGGGGCTCGGGCTCGTAGGGAAGCTCCGGTTCCTCGTCTTCGACGAGGGTGACCGCGTTCCCGACGGACGCGTAGGTGGAAGCCGCGGATCGGTGGCCCGCGGCATCCGTCGTCACCGCGCGGTACTCCACCAGCGTGCCCGCGTCGAGGCCGCGGATGTCGTGGAACACGCGGGGATCGGTGTCTTCGGCCGTGCCGAGGGGCGTCCAGTCATTCGAGCCGACCACGCGCCACGCGAAGCTGGTCTCGCTCCACGTGTCGTCGGCGACATCGGCCGACACGGCGACCTGGCCGCTGAGCCCGGCGCCTGGGGCGGGGGCCGAGACCGTGAGAGCGGATGCCTCTGCCGGCGCCGTGACGGTGCGGTCAGCCTTGTAGACCACCGTGCCGAGCGCGGGAACGGTGACCGATGCGGCGGCCGCGGCATCCGTGCTCACCGCAGCCCCGCCGCCGTACAGCGGCGCGTACGCGGCGTCCGCCGTCAGCGTCGTGAGAGACACCGTCTGCGGGGTCGTGGTGTTGTTCAGCGCGACGAGGTACTCGGTCTTCTCTTCGCGGTCGACCCGGGAGAATGCGTAGACGCCGGCGCCATCGGTGACGTGGCGCTCGATCTGCGCCCCCGTCGCGAGGGCCGGGTTGGACGCGCGCAGCTGCGCGAGCTCTTCGATGTGCGTGTAGAGCGGCGCGGCGGTGTCGTAGCGATCAACCGATCCGGCGTTCTCGCCGGTGACCAGCGGCTGGTTCTGGTACTCGGCCACCTGGCTGGCGAAGAGCGTCTGACGGGCGCTCTTGTCGTTGCCGGGCTCGGCGCCGACGAAGCCCTGCTCGTCGCCGTAATAGACCACGGGCTGACCGCGGGTCAGGAACATCAGCTCGTGCGCGAGCTCGTCGCGCTGCGCGACGTCTCCCGCGTCGCGGAGGAAGTATCCGATGCGGCCCATGTCGTGGTTGCCGAGGAAGGTCGGCAGCGCGGTCGCCGAGCTGTCGGGCGTCGTGTAGTGGTCGTCGCCATCGAACAGCGCCTGCAGCGCCTTGGTCGACTTGCCCTCGGCGAACGTCTGGGCGCCGGACTGGAAGGTGAAGTCGAGCACCGAGTTCATGTCGGTGTCGCGGACGTAGGGGGACAGCTTGATCGGGTCGGCGTCGTAGACCTCGCCGAACATGAAGAAGTCGGGCTTGTTCGCCTCCGTGCGGGCGTAGTCGAGCACCTCGGCGCTCCACTTCTCCCAGAACTCGAAGTTGACGTGCTTCGCCGTGTCGATGCGGAAGCCGTCGATGCCCCGGTCGATCCACTGCTCGTACACGTCGACGAAGCCGTCGACGACCTTGGGGTTCTCGGTCATGAGGTCATCGAGCCCGGAGAAGTCGCCGTACGTGACGGACTCGCCGGCATAGGTCGAGTCGCCGCGGTTGTGGTACAGCGTCGGGTCGTTGAGCCACTCCGGGACCTTCGTCTCGGAGGTCACGACGGGCGTGTACGGGAACGACGTCGCTGGGTCGAATTCCGGGAAGTCGGGGTCGCCGGCCTTGGCGGCGATGTCCACCTCGTTGCCGTCCGCGTCGGTGTAGGGACTGGAGGCGAGGCTCTTGTAGCCGTACTCCTTCTCGGCGTAGTCGATGACGTCGGCGGTGTGGTTCGTGATGATGTCGAAGTAGACCTTGATGCCCTCGGCGTGGGCCTCGTCGATGAACGCCTCGAGCTCCTCGTTGGTGCCGAGGTGGGGGTCGATCTGCGTGAAGTCCGTGATCCAGTAGCCGTGATAGCCCGCGGAGGCGTCGGCGCCGGTGCCCTGCACGGGACGGTTCTTGAAGCTCGGCGTGAGCCAGATGGCCGTCGTGCCCAGACCCTTGATGTAGTCGAGGTTCGCGCGGAGGCCCGCGATGTCGCCGCCGTTGTAGAAGCCCTTGTCGGTGGGGTCGAAGCCGTGCGCCAACCGGTCGCCGGCGATCCCCGCCGTGTCGTTCGAGGAGTCCCCGTTGGCGAACCGGTCGGTCATCACGAAGTAGAACTGCTCGTCGCTGCCCGGCTGGCGAACCGGCGCGGCGGCCAGCGCATCGTCGTCGGCGGTGTAACCCCCGCGGACCGAGACGACCTCGAGCCCGATCCGATGCGTCACATCGTCGAACAGGAAGCGCAGTGTCGCGGGGCCCTCGATCGTGAGGGGGATGTCGTCGCCTTTGAGGACGCCGTCGGCCCCGTAGTTCTCGTCCCACGAGTCATTGACCGCGACCTTGTACATGTACGTGCCGGCGGGCACCGTGAACTCCGCCGCATACACGTTCTCGGCATCCGTCGGCGCCAGGTCCGTCACGTTGCACTCGGCGAGCCAGTCGTCGGCACAGCCGAGCTCGCTCTGGAAACTGCCCACCACCGCGAACGTGCGATCGGCTGCGGCGACCGGCGCCGCGGCGATCGCGGGTAGCGCGACGCTCCCGGCGAGCACGAGGGCGGCAGACACGATTGTGGCGAGCAGGCGGCGTGCTCGTGCGGGGGTCGTCTTCGACACAGGGGTGCTCCATTGGGGAAGAGGGCACGGCGACGTGCCCCGGTGCGTCCTGTGACCGTAGCAAAGGCGTCCGACAAACTGCAAGCGCTTACAGAATGAGAATGCCCTCATGAAGCGCGAGCGCGCTGCCCGCGTCCTCCCGCCTCATGTAAGCGCTTGCACCCGCCCTCGCGTCAGAAACGCTCGATGATCGTGGCGTTGGCGAGGCCGCCGCCCTCGCACATCGTCTGAAGTCCGTAGCGACCGCCCGTGGCCTCGAGCGAAGCGAGCAGCGTGCCGAGCAGGCGCGTGCCCGATGAGCCGAGTGCATGTCCCAGCGCGATCGCCCCGCCCCAGCGGTTGAGCTTCTCCGGGTCGCCGCCGACCTCGGCCGCCCACGCCAGGGGGACCGATGCGAAAGCCTCGTTCACCTCGTAGGCGTCCAGGTCGTCGATGCTCAGGCCGCTGCGCTCGAGGATCCGGCGCGTGGCGGGGATGGGCCCCGTGAGCATGAGGAGGGGATCGTCCCCGACCACGGCGAACGCGTGGAATCGCGCGCGCGGCGTGAGCCCGAGCTCGGCCGCCTTCTCCTCGCTCATGATCAGCACAGCCGAGGCTCCGTCGGTGAGCGGCGACGAGTTGCCGGGCGTGATGCGCCACTCCAGCTCGGGGAATCGTGCGGCCAGCGCGTCGGTGCGGAACGAAGGGTTGAGCCCGGCGAGCCCCTCGGCCGTGGTGGACGCACGGATCGTCTCGTCCATCGAGACGGGAGTTCCGTCGTCGACCTCCACCGGGAGAACCTGGGAATCGAAGTCGCCCCGGGCCCACGCATCCGCCGCCCGTCGATGCGACTCGGCCGAGAACTCGTCCAGCCGCTCCCTCGAGAAGCCCCACTGCTGCGCGATCAGCTCGGCCGAGACTCCCTGATTGACGAGCCCCTCCGGGTAGCGGGCACGCAGGCGCGGCGAGCCGGGCGTGCCGCCGGTGGCCGATGAGCCGAGCGGAACCCGGCTCATCGACTCGACCCCACCGGCGATCACGATGTCGTACGCCCCGGCCATCACTCCCTGCGCCGCGAAGTGCGCAGCCTGCTGGCTCGACCCGCACTGGCGGTCGATCGTCGTACCAGGCACCGTCTCGTCGAAGCCGGCCGCCAGCACCGCGTTGCGGGCGATGTTGACGCTCTGATCCGCCACCTGGCTCACGCATCCGAGGATCACGTCATCGATCTGACGCGACTCCAGGCCGCTGCGCTCGAGCAGGGCGCTCAGAACTCCCGCGGCGAGGTCGACGGGATGCACGCCGCTCAGCGCGCCCCCCGGTTTGCCCCGGCCGGTCGGGGTGCGGACGGCGTCGACGAGAACGGCACTTCTGGGCATGGCTACTCCCACTGCATGAACGGACGGATCTCCAGCTGGCCGTTGCGGGCCATCGGATGACGGGATGCGATCTCGACCGCCTCCTCGAGGCTCTCGCACTCGAGGATGTCGAATCCGCAGATCACCTCGACCATCTCGGCGTAGGGTCCCCGCGTGACCAGGGTCTTGCCGCCGCGCACCTTCACGACCGTCGACGCGGTCGGCGGCTCGAGCACCTCGCCCATGATCCGCTTGCCGCTCGCATCGAGCGGCTCGACCCACAGGTCGACGTCGGAGTCGTCCGGCACCTCGTCGGGGGCGGCGGAGCTGACGACGAACATCATGTACTTCATGGAATCATCCTTCCTTCGTGGAACGGTTTCATCCAGGGCGTCGAACCATCCGGTGGGTTCTCGACCATTCCGGAAAAGAAACTTGTCAGGACCGCTGTTCCGGCGTGCCGTAGCTGCTGCGCTGCTCGATCACCGCGAGGGTGCACCGGGAGATGCACGCCAGCTTGCCGGCCTCATCGACGATCCGGATCTCCCACACCTGCGATCGGCGACCGAGGGCTGCGGGTGTCGCGGTGGCGGTGACCCAGCCCGAGAACACAGGGCGGATGTGGTTCGCGTTGATCTCCTGCCCCACGACGTGGAACCGCTCCCGGTCGACGGCGAGGTAGCCGGCCCACGATGCCAGCGTCTCTGCAAGGGCGATCGACGCGCCGCCGTGCAGGACGCCCGCCGGCTGGACCGTTCGGTGGTCGACCGGCATCCGGCCCACCAGGGCATCGTCGCGGACCTCGACGATCTCGATCCCGAGGTTCTCGATCAGGGTCCCGCGCGCCATGGCGGCGAGGTCGATGATGCCGACGTCGCCGAACCAGATCCTCACCCGGCCGCCTCCTCGGCACGCTGTGCCGTGTCTTCGGCCTGTGGGACGTAGCCCTCGATGTGCCGCTCGTCGACGCCGTTGTACGCCGACAGGGGGCGGATGAGGGCGTTGGATGCCGCCTGTTCGATGATGTGCGCGGTCCATCCGGTGACCCGGGAAGCGACGAAGAGCGGCGTGAACGTCAGGGTGTCGAAGCCCATCAGGTTGTACGCCGGGCCCGAGGGGTAGTCGAGGTTCGGATAGATGCCCTTGCGCGCGACGAACTGCTTCTCGAGCTCGTCGTAGAGCGCCGCGAGCTCGCGGGCTCGGCTCGACGGGTCCTGCGAGTAGTGCTCGACGAGCGTGTCGAGTGCGGCCTTCATCGTCGGGACGCGGGAGTCGCCGTGCTTGTAGACGCGGTGCCCGAAGCCCATGATCTTGCGCTTCTCGGCGAGCGCCTGATCGAGCCAGACCTCCACGGCGGCGGCCTCGCCGATCTCATCGAAGATGTGCATGACGGCCTCGTTCGCACCGCCGTGCAGCGCTCCCTTCAGCGCGCCGATGGCGCCGACGACCGCCGAGTGCAGGTCGGCCAGCGTGCTCGTGATGACCCGTGCGGTGAAGGTCGACGCGTTGAAGGAGTGCTCCCCGTAGAGGATCATCGACACGTTGAACGCCTCGACCACGACGGGATCCGCCTCCTCGCCGAAGGACATGAACAGGAAATTCGCGGAGTAGTCGAGGTCGTCGCGAGGGGGGATGATGTCCTGCCCCCGGCGACGGCGCTGGTCGTAGGCGACGATCGCCGGAAGCTTGGCGAACAGCACCATGCTCTTGCGGAGGTTCGTCTCGCGAGTGGAATCCTCCGATTCGGGGTCCGACGCGCCGATCACCGAGACGGCGGTGCGCACCACGTCCATCGGGTGCGACGTCAGCGGGATCAGATCGATCGCTGTCTTGACGTTGTCATCCAGTGCCCGCTGCGAGCGCTCCAGGCTCCGGAATCGCTCGAGCTCCTCGGCGGTCGGCAGCTCGCCGTTCCAGAGCAGGAAGGCCACGGCCTCGAACGGCTGCGTGGCCGCGAGCTCCTGCACGGGGTAGCCGCGGTACAGCAGGCTGTTGGTGTCGGGATTGACCTTCGAGACCGCGGTGTAGTCCACGGTGACCCCGGCGAGGCCCTTCTTGATCTCTGGTTCAGTCATTCGGGTGCTCCTAGCGCTGGATCTCGAAGTTGAAGACGCTGGTGTCGAAGTGGTTGTAGCCCTCGTAGTCGAGAAGCTCGTAAAGGTCGGCGCGGTGCTGCATCTCTCCGAGCTTCGACGTCAGGTGTCCATCCTCGTTCAATGTGTCGAGGGCGCGGTCCGCCGCGCCCATCGCCATGCGCAGCAGCGACACCGGCCAGATGACGATGTTGATGCCGACATCCGCCAACTGCGAGCTCGAGAACAGCTCACTCTTGCCGAACTCGGTCATATTCGCCAGCAGCGGCACATCGAGCGCCTCGCGCATCGCCGCGAATTCGCCCAGGTCGCGCATGGCCTCGGGGAAGATCGCGTCGGCGCCGGCATCCACCAGTGCCTTCGCCCGGTCGATGGCGACCTCGAGTCCTTCGACGGCGCGGATGTCGGTGCGCGCCATGATCAGGAAGTTGGGGTCACGGCGGGCGTCGGCCGCGGCCCGGATGCGCTTGATCGCGGTCTGCTCGTCCACGACCGCCTTGCCGTCGAGGTGTCCGCAGCGCTTGGGGTTGATCTGGTCCTCGATGTGCGTGCCGACCAGGCCCGCGTCTTCGAGCGTCTGGATCGTGCGCGCCACGTTCATCGGCTCGCCGAACCCGGTGTCGGCGTCGATGATCGCCGGCAGCTCGGTCATCCGCGCGATCTGCTGCCCGCGGCCGGCGACCTCGGTGAGGGTGGTGAGGCCGATGTCGGGGAGTCCGAGATCGGCGCTCAGCACGGCGCCGGAGATGTAGACGCCGTCAAAGCCCTTGCGCTCGATGAGCCGGGCGCTGAGGGGGTTGAAGGCGCCGGGGAAGCGCAGCAGCTCGCCGCTGGAGAGCCGCTCGCGGAAGAGGCGGCGCTTCTCGGCCGCCGGTGTCTGGGAGTACAGCATCAGCGGCTCCTCCCCGGCGCAGGGGGTGCCGCGCTCAGGCTGGACGGGGCGGAAGTCGACGCGGCGGGGTTTACGAGGGCCCGCAGGGTCCGCTCAGCCTGAATCCGGTACGCGGCGCGCATCAGAACAGCCCCTTCGGGGCAGGCGCGCCCGCCAGCACGCCCATCTTCGCGACGATCGTCAGCTGCGCGACCTCGGCGGGCGTCAGCTCGGGCAGGCGCTGCACCAGCTCGAGGAAGCGCTCGATCTGGTGCGCGGCGAGCACCGGCTCGGCCAGCAGACGGAACTTGCGGATGTAGTCCTCGCGGGCGAAGGGCCGCGCGCCGAGCGGGTGTGCGTCCGCCACCGCGATCTCATCGACCAGCTCGGTGCCGTCGGTGAAGCGGATCACGACGCGGCCGCCGAACGCCTTCTCGGCCGGGTCGGTGGAGTGGTAGCGGCGCGTCCACTCCGCGTCCTCCGCGGTCGTGACCTTGTGCCACAGCGCCACGGTGTCTTCTCGGCCTGCGCGCTCCGGGGTGTAGGAGTCGACGTGGTGCCACGCGCCGTCCTGCAGCGCCACCGTGAAGATGTACGGGATCGAGTGGTCGAGCGTTTCGCGGGATGCCGTGGGGTCGTACTTCTGCGGGTCGCCGGACCCGGAGCCGATCACGTAGTGGGTGTGGTGGCTCGTGTGCAGCACGATCGACTCGACCTTGGCGGGGTCGCCGGCGTCCGGCCGCTCGGTGTGCAGCTTGCGGGCCAGATCGATCCAGGCCTGCGCCTGGTACTCGGCCGAGTGCTCCTTCGTGTAGGAGTCGAGGATCGCCCGCTTGGGCTCCCCGCCGGCGGGCAGCGGCACCTCGTACGCGGCGTCCGGACCGTCCAGCATCCACGCGATCACGCCGTCCTCGCCCTCGTAGATCGGGCTCGGCGAGGTCTCGCCGCGCATCGCGCGGTCGACCGCTTCGACGGCCATCTTGCCGGCGAAGGCGGGGGCGTGCGCCTTCCACGTGGAGATCTCGCCCTTGCGGCTCTGCCGCGTCGCGGTCGTGGTGTGCAGCGCCTGCCCGACCGCCTGATAGATCGTCTCGGTGTCGAGCCCGAGCATCGTTCCGATGCCCGCGGCCGCCGACGGGCCGAGGTGGGCGACGTGGTCGATCTTGTGCTCGTGCAGGCAGATCGCCTTGACGAGGTCGATCTGGATCTCGTAGCCGGTCGCGACGCCACGCACCAGGGCCGCGCCGTCGGATCCGACGTGCTGGGCGACGGCGAGGATCGGGGGGATGTTGTCGCCGGGGTGCGAGTAGTCCGCCGCCAGGAACGTGTCGTGGTAGTCGAGCTCACGCACGGCGACGCCATTGGCCCATGCCGCCCACTCCGGGCTCGACCGCCGCTCGATGGCGCAGCCGAAGATCGTCGCGCCGGAGCCGCCGATCGACACGGCGTGATCGAGCGCCTGCTGGCGGGCGGCGCTCACGGGCGCGCGGGTGAGGGATGCCGCGGCGACGGCCGCGTTGTCGATGAACCGGTTGATGATCATGTCGACCACCTCCGGTTCGACATCCACGGGGTCGGTCGCGATCTCGGCGATGCGCCAGGCGAGCTGTCCCTCGCGGGCGAGCTGCTCGTCGCTGCGGTGGACGCGGAGGTGGTGCGTGATGGTCATGTATGGCCTTTCTGGGGGTGCAGGGCCTTCGGGACGCGACGGGACGTTGCGGCCCCCGAGTCTGTCGAGGGCTCCGGAAGGGAGTCGAGGATGTTCGTGAGCGCGTTGTGCAGGTGCACGTGCGTGGCGTGGGCCGCCAGCTCGGCGTCTTGATCGGCGATCGCGGCGGCGATCAGCCGATGCTCGGCGACCGATTGAGCGAGGCGGGCCGGGCGGTCCCGCGCGAGTCGGCGCACCCGCACGAGGTGGGTACGGACCGTGCGGAGCGCGCCGGTCAGGTAGTCGTTGCGCATGGCCTCGTCGAGCGCGGCGTCGAAGCGGGCGATGAGCGCGTAGTACGCATCGAGTTCGCCATCGGCGCCCAGCTCCGCGTGCGAGAACTCGGCGGCGAGCGCGGCGAAGACCTCGGAGTCGCCCCGCTCTGCGGCGAGGCGAGCGGCCGTCTCCTCCAGGGCGCGGCGCACTTCGAACAGCTCGCGGATGTCGGCGGCGTCGACCCCGGTGACGACCGTGACGCGCGGCGACTGCTGCTCGACGAGCCCGTCCGCCGCAAGGCGACCCAGCGCCTCCCGCAGCGGAGTCCGGCTGACCCCCAGGCGTCCGGCCTGCTCCACCTCGCCGAGGACTGCTCCTGCCGGCAGCAGTCCGCTCTGGATCTCGTCGAGGAGCGTCGCGTAAGCACGGTCGCTGGCGCGCATGCCGACCTCCTCACCCATCGAGCATCCATCGGCCGAGTTCGCGTCGATCGACCTCGCCACATTGTATACAAACAACCGCGTCGCGCGCTACAAAGACCAGGAGTGCCAGCCCTTCGTATACACAGCGCGCGACCGCCTCGCGAGAATGCATTGTCTTCACAAATTTGTGAAACGCGCGTATTCTCGGCGACATGACCACAGTGATCCGCACGGCCGGGCTCGTCAAGCGCTACGGCCGGGTCCGCGCTCTCGACGGCCTCGACCTCGAGGTCGACCAAGGACAGGTGCATGGCTTCCTCGGCCCGAACGGCGCCGGCAAGTCGACCACCATCCGCATCCTGCTCGGGCTCGCGCGCGCATCCGCGGGCGAGGCATCCGTCTTCGGCGGCCACCCGTGGACCGACGCCGTAGCCCTGCATCGCCGCATCGCCTCCGTCCCGGGCGACGTGAGCGTCTGGCCGAACATCTCGGGCGGCGAGGCGATCGACCTGCTCTCCCGGCTCCGCGGCGCCTCCCGCCACGACCCGGTCTACCGCGACGAGAAGGCGCGGCTCATGGAGGCGTTCCAGTTCGACCCGCGCAAGAAGGGGCGCGCGTACTCCAAGGGCAACCGGCAGAAGGTGGCGCTCATCGCCGCCTTCGCGGTGCCGGCCGACCTCTACATCTTCGACGAGCCGACAAGCGGCCTCGACCCCCTGATGGAGGTGATGTTCCGCAGCGAGATCGCCCGCATCCGCGCGGCCGGTTCCACCGTGCTGCTCTCCAGTCACATCCTCTCCGAGGTCGAGCAGCTCTGCGACCGGGTGTCGATCATCCGCGCCGGCAGGATCGTCGAGTCGGGCACCCTGCCCGAGCTGCGCCACCTCACGCGCACGGAAGTGTCGTTCGAAGGGACGGATGCCGCGGTCGTCGCCGGCATCGCGGCCGCCCACGATGTCACCACCGCCGACGGGCGTGTTCGGTTCACGGTGGACAGCGATGCCGTGCCGTCCGTCCTTCCCGACCTGGCGAGCCGCAGCGTGGCGGGCCTGCGCATCCAGCCGCCTTCGCTGGAGGAGCTCTTCCTCCGGCACTACGGCGACGACCTCGCAGAGCTGTCGAGATGAACGCGCTCCCAGAGCGGGGCTCCGCCCCACACCCCCGGCTCGCTGACGCGCTCCCAGAGCGGGGCTCCGCCCCACACCCCCGGCTCGCTGACGCGCTCCGCGCCCTCTCGAGTCAGCGCATCCGCCGCGACTGGCGCCAGCTCACGATGTGGATCCTCGGCACCGCGCTCCTCGCCTACGCGTCCTTCGCGGGCGTCGCCGAGACCTATGGCACTGAGCAGGAGCGGGCATCGATCCTCGCGGCCGGCCTGGCGAACCCGGTCATCCTGCTGTTCCGTGGCCTTCCGTCCGGCTCCGGTGATGGCGAGTTCATCGCCTTCCTCATCGTTCCGTGGCTGGCGATGCTGGCCGCGCTGATGAGCTCGTTCCTCGCGGTGCGGCACACGCGGGGCGACGAGGAAGCCGGCCGCGCCGAGATCGTCTCCGCGACCCCCGCTGCCCGGATGCTGCCCACGATCGCCACCCTGCTGCACGGCATCGGTGCGAACGTCCTGCTGGGCGGGCTCACGGCCCTGGCCTTCGTCGCCGTCGGCCTCGACGCCGGCGGCTCGACGGTGATCGGGCTCGCGGTCGCGTCCGTGGGGTTCTTCTTCCTCGGCTTCGGGCTGGTCGCCGCGCAGCTCATGCGCACGTCGCGGGGCGCCAACTCACTCGCCATGGCGGTGCTGCTCGGCACGTTCCTCCTCGCCGGCATCGGCAACGCCCTCGGTACGCCGAGCGATGATCTGAAGAGCATGACCAGTTCGTGGGTGGCCTGGCTCTCACCCTTCGCCTGGGCCGAGAACACCCGCCCGTATTCGGACGACGCGATCGGTCCGGTGATACTCACGCTCCTCGTCGCCATCGTGCTCGTGGTCGCCGCTCTCGCCCTCCAGAGGGCGCGGGACGTCGGTGGGGCGTTCGTTCCGGAGCGCAACGGCAGAGCGGATGCCACGGCGACCCTGTCGTCGCCGAGCGCTCTGGTCTGGCGCCTCACCTACCCGGCGGTGATCGCGTGGGGCGTCGGGGCCGCCATCGTGGGGCTGCTCGCGACGTCGCTCGGCAGCGTCATCGACCAATTGGGTGCGCAGAATCCGGCGGTCGCGAATGTGCTCGAGCAGATCGCCGGCGACACCGGGTCACTCCAGGAGGGGGTGCTCGTGACCTTCTTCACGATGGTCGGCATCTTCGCTGCGTGCTGCGCCGTGCAGACGGTGGTGCGGGCACGGCAGGAGGAGACGCACGGGACGGCCGAACTGCTGCTGTCCACGCCTCTCTCTCGAGTGCGGTGGCTCGCGTCGTTTCTGTCGGTGGGGCTCGTGGCCGTGATCCTGATAGCGGCGATCGCCGTCGGAGGCGCTGCCCTCGGCATGGGGAGCGACTCGAGCGATCTGCTCGACGACGCCGTGGTCGCCGGCGTCGGCCAGGCTCTGGCGGCGACCGTGTTCCTTGGTCTGACCGGCCTGATCTTCGTGGTGGCGCCTCGTGCGACCATCGGCGTCGGCTGGTCGTCGGTCGCACTGGCGACCGTGCTGGGCCTGTTCGGACCGCTGCTCGGCATGCCCGACTGGGCCGTGCACCTCTCCCCCTTCGCCGCGACGCCGATGCTCAGCGGCGGCGAGGTCGACGCCCGAGGCGGGTGGTGGCTGCTGTTCGCGGCGGGTCTCGGGGTGGCGGCATCCCTCGCCCTCATGCGGCGGCGCGAACTGGTGACCGGTGGGTGAGGGGATGGAGCACCGGGGGGTGGACACGGCCGAGCAGGCGGCGGGGATGCTGGCAGGCGCCGGGATGCCCCGGATGCCGGCGAGGGTGATGATGGCGCTCGTCGGGTCTCCCGACTCCGGATACTCCGCGGCCGAACTGGCGGATCGCCTGGGAGTGTCGGCCGCGGCAGTGTCGGGCGCCGTGCGGTACCTGCAGTCGCTGCGGATGATCCAGCGCCTCTCGCGACCTGGCGATCGGATCGCACGCTACGACCTCATGGACGACGGATGGCATTCGATCGTCATGGCCAACGCCCCGATGTACGCGAAGCTGGCGGAGGCGATGGAGGCGATCGCGGCCGACAACGGTGACGCGCCACTCTCGGTCGCGCGCGCGCTGCGTGTGGCGGACTTCATGCGCTTCCTCGCTGAGCGGATGCCGCAGCTCGTCGTCGAGTGGGAGCGATCACACGGCGACTGAGGATGCCGGCATCCGGCATCAGGGCCTCGATACCCGCGAACGGGGTTAGCCTGAATCCGTGAAGCGGGGGTCCCGGTGGAGGGTCGGTCGGATGAGTGGGCGGAGCTCGCGGCACTGCGCCGCCGGGCCTACTCGGCCGACGCCGACATCGCGAAGGACCCTGTCGCGCTCGCCCGCCTGACGGAGCTCGAAGACCGCACCCTGCAGCACCGCGCGGCCGCCGCGGGCCTGCGTGAACCCGACACTGCAGCTTCGCGGGCCGACGCGGCGGATGTGCCTCCGACGGCGGCTGGTCCGCAGCCGGTGGCCGGGCCACCGCGAACGATCGCCGCACCGTTGCGCGCCGACGCCGACCCGCTGCCCGCGGTCGCCGACCCGATCCACACGGTCGCCGGGCCGATGCACACGGCCGCCGCGCCGCGCCGGCGCCCCGGATGGCACGCCGCGCTCGTGGCCGGCACCGCGGCGGTCGCCGTCGCGCTCGGAGCCGCGGCGTGGTGGGATCGCTCCGTCCCTGTGGCGGACCCCGATCCGAGGAGCGCGGTGGTCGAAGCGGTCCTTCCCGGCGGCGACCGGCCCCGGTCGTCCGAGGAGGGCTACGAGGCCTTCCTCAACAGGCTGCGCGACGACGTGCTCTCCACCGCCAGTCCCCAGGTGCTCGCAAGCCGCATCATCCACAGCGAGCTGCGCCCCTACGGGGGGATGAACGGGCGATCGGTGTGGGCCGGGCCGACGATCGACGGGGCGGTGTGTCTCATCGTCAGCAACGAGGAGACGCCCGTGATCGCGTGCGGGTACCCCGAGACCATCGAGGCGCACGGCATATCGATCGTGCTGCCCTCCGGATATTCCGACACGTCGGTGGAGGCGGTGTACCCGCCGGGACAGTCCATCCGGTACACCCTCGGCCCCGGTCTGTCCGTCACCACACAGCCCGCCGTGGACTGACCGCGAACGATGCCGCCCCGCGCACCGCTAGGCCCGCGCGACGCCGGCGATGTGGGTGTTGAAGGGCAGGAACGGCGTGTGGAGACGATACCGCTCCACCGTGACGCTCGCGAAGCCGGCCGCTCGAATCGACTGCTCCAGGTCGCGCTCGCACGAGCAGCCCTCGAACGCCCAGGCCCATGGACGGCGGAGGATGCGCTGGGCAGCGCGCGTCGGCGTGCCGGCGGGCGCGACCACGTGCTCGAGGAATCGGAAGGTGCCTCCGGGTCGCAGGATGCGCCGGATCTCCGCGAGCACCGCCGCGGGATCCTGCACCGAGCACAGCACGAGCGACGAGATCACGCTGTCGACGCTCTCATCGGGAAGACCCGTCTGCTCGGCCATGCGCTCGCGCAGGTCGAGCCGCACGCCGCGGCGGTGCGCCGCATCCCGGAGCGGGTCGTGCATGTATCGGTTCGGTTCGATCGATACGAGCGTGCTGCCGACGGGCAGGTAGCGGAGGTTCGCGCCGACGCCCGACCCGATCTCGACCACCTCGGGAGGGAGATCGGCGAACAAGCGCTGCTTGCGGCTGCGCAGATTCGCCTCCATGTAGGGGTCCATCACGCTGAAGAACGCGGCGTTCAGCCGCCCGCGAAAGGCGTGCTGCTCGAATTCCGTCTCGGACGGGGCGACTGCGGTGGTCTCGGTCATGGCTGCTCCAGCGGGTCTCGGTTGCGGACGACACCAGTCTGCGGAAGTCCGTGCCCCCTTTCAGGCGTGGAAATACCTCACTTCGGCCCCGACTTCAGGCCCTCGCGTGAGCGCTCCCTCACTTCAGCGGCCCAGCTCGTCGTGTCGGGACACGTACCAGGCGGCGATCTGCGCTCGGGTTCTGAAACCCAGGCGAACGCGGATCCGTTCGACGTGGCCCTCGGCGGACCGTTCGTCGATGCCCAGTCGCGTGGCGATCTCGCGGTTCGTGCAGCCCTCGCTGACCAATCCGGCGACCTGAGCCTGCCGGGGAGTCAGGGTGCGCGGTGCGCGCGGCCGCGCGTGCAGGCCGAGGAAGCGGCGGATCGGCGCCACCACCGCGTGCGCATCTCCGGCGTACGGCAGATGGGAACGCCCGGGAAGCACAACCAGCTGGGCGCCCGGGATCCCCTCGGCCAGTGCCGCGGCCTGCTCGACGGGCGCTGCGCGGTCCTGGGCGCGATGCACCACGAGCGTCGGAGCGCGGACCTGCGCGAGGAGGTCGCGGACGTCCAATTCGTAGCTCAGCGCCAGCAGCGCCCATGCGGTCGACGCGGACGAGCTCGCCCGCTGATACCGGCCGAACTCCCGGCGCGCGCTGGGATCGGCATCCGGGGCGAAGATGTCAGTGAGCACGTCGGCTCCGAGACCCCAGTGCGACTCGACCAGCCCCAGGACGTGCTCTCGCGCGCTGGGGGGCGAGACATCAGCGCCGACCGCCCACCCGCCGTACAGCACGAGACGCCGGGTGGTCTCCGGGTGCGCGGCGGCCCAGGCCACCGCGACCAACGAGCCCATGGAGGTGCCCATGAGGTCGAAGGGCTCCGGGCCCAGCGCCGCAGCGACTGCGGCGAGCTGTTCCAGTTCGAACGCCAGAGACGGTCGCCGGGTCGATGACCCCGACAGCCCGCAGCCGACCCGGTCGTACCGCACGAGCCGGCATCCGTCGGCCAGGCTCTCGTAGAACGCGCGCTCCTCCGGGTGCTCCCAGCTCAGCTGCAGATGGCTGAGCCAGCCGTCGACGTACAGCAGCGGACGTCCGGCACCGACCGACGCATACGCGACCTCCGTACCATCGGCCATCCGCAGCCGGCCCACGCGCTGTTGCACGCGTCCATTATGATTCTCGCGCGCGACACCGGGACGGAGAAGGCGCAAGGCGGGAGAACCGGATGCCCGAAGTGATCATCAGCGGGGGCGGCCCGACCGGGATGATGCTCGCGAGCGAGCTGCGGCTGCACGGCGTCGATGTGCTGGTGCTGGAGCGTGAGGCCGAGCCGAGCCGGATGGTCCGCTCGCTGGGCCTGCATCCACGGAGCATCGAGATCCTGGATCAGCGGGGCCTGCTGGAGCGCTTCTTGGAGCACGGGCAGCAGTACCCCGGCGCCACGCGCTTCGCCGCGATCGACGAACCATGGCCGCCCGACCTCGACACCGCGCACGGCTACGTCCTCGGCATCCCGCAGCCGGTCACCGACCGTCTGCTGGCAGAGCGCGCCGCCGAGCTCGGGGCGGAGATCGAACGTGGGCACGAAGTGGTGGGCGTCGAGCAGGACGAGGACGGAGTGACGGTCGAGCTGGCGGACGGAACGCGTCGCCGCTCCCGGTGGCTGGTCGGCTGCGACGGCGGTCGCAGCCTCGTGCGCAGGGTGACGGGTGTCGGGTTTCCCGGCGAGCCCGCGCAGACGGAATGGCTGCTGGCCGAGCTGGAGGTCACCGCACCGCCGGAGGAGCTGGCGGCGCTGGTGGCGGAGGTGCGCAAGACGCACAGAGGATTCGGGATCGGTCCCACCGGGAACGGGCTGCACCGCGCGGTGGTCCCCGCCGCGACGGTGGCCGAGGACCGCACCACGCCGCCGACCCTCGAGGAGTTCCGGACGCAGCTTCGGGCCTTCGCCGGAACCGACTTCGGCGCCCACTCCCCGCGTTGGCTCTCCCGCTTCACCGACGCCACCCGCCTGGCCGAGCGCTATCGCACCGGACGGGTGCTCCTCGCCGGCGATGCCGCGCACGTACATCCGCCGCTCGGCGGCCAGGGTCTCAACCTCGGCATCCAGGACGCGTTCAACCTCGGCTGGAAGCTCGCGGCCGCGGTGAACGGCTGGGCGCCACAAGGGCTGCTGGACACCTACGACGCGGAGCGCCGTCCCGTCGCCGCCGACGTACTGAACACCACGCGAGCCCAGGCCGTGCTCATCTCGGCCGAACCGGGTCCGCAGGCGGTGCTCCGACTGCTCACCGAACTGATGGCCTTCGAGAACGTCAACCGGTTCGTGATCGAGAAGGTGACCGGAATCGGGGTGCGATACGACCTGGGGAACGGGAACGACCTGATCGGGCGGCGGCTGCGCGACATCCGGCTGTCGACCGGTCGGCTGTACGAGCTGACGCGCGAGGGCCGCGGCCTGCTCCTCGACCAGACGGGCGGGCTGTCCGTCGCCGGGTGGGAGGACCGGGTCGACCGCGTCGCCGACCGCAGCGCCGAGCTGCCGGCGCCCGCCGTGCTGCTGCGACCGGACGGCCACGTGGCGTGGGCCGGCGAGAACCAGAGCGATCTGCTGCGCACTCTGCCCCGGTGGTTCGGCGCCGCGACGACCTGATCCGCGCCCCTCGCACGCGGGCCGAAGAGCGAACAGCGCGCGATGGACGGGCCGGGATGCCGCGCGTTTCAGGACTTCGCGCCGAGCTCTTCCAGGTGCCGTGCGAGCGCGTCGAGCGCCGGGCGCTGTCCCTTCACCAGCCGCGGCCGGGCCTCGTCCACCGGCATCCACTCCGCCCGGTCGACCTCGGGGAAGGTCTGCATCCGGCCGGACCGTGGCGGCCACTCCAGCTCGAAGGTGCCGTACTTGAGGTCCGAGGCCTCGAACGTCGCACCGTCGCCGACGAACACGACGATCTTCTTGCCCGACGAGTACGGGAACGTGCCGAGTTCCGCGTAGGCGACGTCGGGCGAGTCGACGCCGAGCTCCTCGAGGAACTCGCGCCGCGCGGCATCCATCGCCCCTTCGGCGTCTTCGTCGAATTCACCCTTGGGAATCGACCATGCGCTCTCGTCCTTCGCCACCCAGTACGGGCCGCCCATGTGCGCGATCAGCACCTCGGGCGCCGGTGTGAGCCGGTAGAGGAGGATGCCGGCGCTGATCTTCGCCATCGTCGGATCCTCCCTACCGGCTGACCGGTCAATCGACTCGCGTCTGAGCTGTTGAGCGACTCGCGTCAGAGCTGTTAAGCGACTCGCGTCTGAGCTGTTAAGCGACTCGCGTCTGAGCTGTTAAGCGACTCGCGTCTTCGCTGTTAGGCGACTCGCGTCTTCGGCGAGACGCGGTACGTGTCTTCGGCGTCGTCCTGAACGACCCCGGAGAGCGCCTGGTCGATCGCGGTCATCACCTCGGCGTCGAGCACGACGCCCGAGGCCTTCACCGAGTCCGCCAGCTGCTCGGGCCGCGACGCGCCCACGAGCGCGGCGGCGACGTTCTTATTCTGCAGCACCCATGCGATCGCGAGCTGGGGCATCGTGAGCCCCGCCTGCTCGGCGATCGGCTTCAGGTTCTGGACCGCGGTCAGCACGTCCTCGTCGAGGAAGCTCTTGATGAAGTGCGCACCGCTCTTCTCGTCGGTGGCGCGGCTGCCCTCAGGCACCGGCTGGCCGGGGAGATACTTGCCCGACAGCACACCCTGGGCCATCGGCGACCACACGATCTGCGAGATGCCGAGCTCTTCCGAGGCGGGCACGACTTTGCCCTCGATGACCCGCCAGAGCATGGAGTACTGCGGCTGGTTCGAGATGAGCTGGATGCCGAGGTCCTTCGCCAGGGCGGAACCCTCACGCAGCTGCTCGGCGGTCCATTCCGAGACGCCGATGTACAGCGCCTTGCCCTGTCGGACGACATCCGCGAACGCCTGGAAGGTCTCTTCGATCGGGGTTTCGTAGTCGTAGCGGTGGGCCTGGTAGAGATCGACGTAGTCGGTGCCGAGGCGCTTCAGGGAGCCGTTGATCGAGTCCATGATGTGCTTACGGCTGAGACCGGTGTCGTTCGGACCCTTGGGTCCGGTCGGGAAGTAGACCTTCGTGAAGATCTCGAGCGACTCGCGGCGCTCGTCCTTCAGCGCCTCACCGAGCACGGACTCCGCCGCGGTGTTGGCGTAGACATCCGCCGTGTCGAAGGTCGTGATACCCAGTTCGAGAGCCGCGCGCACCGTGTCGATGGCCTTGTCGTTCTCGACCTGGGAGCCGTGCGTCACCCAGTTTCCGTATGTGATCTCAGAGATCTTGAAGCCGCTGTTTCCGAGGTAGCGATAGTTCACCATGACTCCAACGCTACCGGGCTGCACTCGGTCGCAGACGCTCGAGCAGCCCGAGGCCGGGGCCTGCGTCGTCACCCGTCGGCGCTGCGCCGCCGGAAGGCTCCACTGAGGCTTCGCAGCAGGAGGAGCATGCCGCCGAGGCCGAGCACGCTGCCCAGGAAGGAGAACGCCCGCACGTCGTCTGTGAGAGCGGGCCCGACGTCGGAGACGGCGAGGAAGAACCCGGTGGCCACGAGCGCGATGCCGACGAGGGTTGCCGTGACCTCTCCGACGATGGAGTCGACCCACCGACGGTCATCCACGCTCTCCAGCGCTCGTATGCGCACCGAGAAGGTGCCGTCCTGCAGTGCTGACGTAATCCCCTCGATGCGGCGCGGGAGCCGCCGCAATTGTTCGGCGACGATCGCCGACTGGGCCTGCAGGTCCAGCGCGACTCTTCGCGGAGAGGAGAGCTGAAACGCGATCTGAGGAGCCCGCGCCAACCCGCGGCCCACCATGTCGTAGCCGGGCACGAGCCTGCGCAACGTGCCTTCCAGCGAGGTCAGCGTGCGGAAGACGAGGAGCAGCGACGGCGGCATCGCCAGCCGATACTTGCGAAGCACCTCGATCAGCGCACTGAAGACGTTCTCTCCCCCTGGCGCGTGCGTCACCCGGGTGAGGATCGCGCCGATGTCGTGCTGGAGGGCGGTCTGCTCCACGCTTCCGCCCGACATCGGCGCACAGAGCAGCAGCACGATGTCCGTGGCCGACACGTCGTCCTCGTTCGCGATCGCCACCAGCAGCGGCGCGAGGAGCCTGCGCACGCTCCGCTCGAGCACGCCGACCGCGCCGAAGTCGATCAGTGTGACCGTCCGGTTGCCTGCGAGGACCACGTTGCCTGCGTGCAGGTCCGCGTGGAAGACGCCGCGCACCGCGATCTGCTCGAACACCGAGTCGACGACGAGATCGACGACCGCGTGGGCGGCCTCCGGCTCGAGGGTCTTCGGCGTCAGCCGGCTGAACGGGATGCCATCCGCCCGCTCGAGCACCAGCATCCGGGCGGTGGAGAGGTCGTGGTACACCTTCGGGATATTCAGCGCCGCGGACCGCGACTGGGCGATCGCCTCCCGGAGCATCTCGGTGTTGGTGGCCTCCACGCGGTAATCCAGTTCGTCGCGCAGGGCACGCGCGAATTCTCCCGCGAGCGCGCGCGCCCCGAGGTCGCGCGCCCACTCCGTTCGGCGCTCGGCGTCCGCCGCGAGCCGCTCGAGGATGTCCAGGTCGGTCGTCACCTGCGCTCGTGCACGCGGACGCTGGATCTTGATGACGACCCGCGCGCCATCCCGCAGCTTCGCGGTGTGCACCTGCGCTACGGATGCCGCCGCGAGGGGGACCTCATCGACCGAGAGGAACACCTCGTCCAAGGGACGCTTCAGCTCTGCGCGGATGGCCGCCTCGGCCTCCGCCCAGGGGATCGGTGTCGAGTCCATCTGCAGCGTCGAAAGGGCCCTGATGAACTCGGGCGGCAGCACGTCCTCGCGAGAGGAGAGCACCTGGCCGAGCTTCACGAAGGTCACTCCGGCCTCGTTCAATGCGGAGACGAGCGCCTCCGGAAGCTCCTCGCTGTAGCCTCGCGCGCGGTTCTGGTACAGACCCAGCCCATGCCGGGAGGCGATCACGACGATCTGCGCGTAGCGCCTCGCGCGGTCGCGCCGCTTGATCGCCTGGCGGATCACGACGACCGGATTGCGCAGCGGTCGGGTGGGGATCAGGAACTCGCTGATGACGATGACGACCACCACGACGGCGAACACCCATCCCACGATCAACGCGACGAACGTCACGACGACCGGCCAGCCGACCAGGAACTCGCCGTCCGCATAGACGTGCGTCTGCTCCAGCATGTAGATCACCAGGGGGGTGCTCAGCAGGAAGACGGCCACCGAGATGATCACCGACCGCACCCACCCGACCTGGGTGTCCAGCAGGCGTCGCGACACCCAGGTGGCAACGGCGGCGAATGCGAGCGCGACCAGCGTGAAGACGAGCCAGGTGGGCATGCCTCAGATTCTGTCAGCCATCGGGAGCGCGTGCGCGGCGATCTCCGAGTCTTGCCATGCCGCCGACGCTGCCGGGGCGTCGGTACCCCCCGGCGTACGGTGGAGGAGTGAACGAGGATGCCCTCTCCATCCGCCCCATCGAACCGCGCGACGCGGGCGAGGTGCTCACCCTGCAGCGGGCGGCCTTCGTCTCGGAGGCACTGATCTATCGCAGCGTCGACATGCCGCCACTGACGCAGACGCGTGAAGAACTCGAGGCCGAACTCGTGTCGAATCTCGGCTGCGTCGCCTTTCTGGGGCCACGGATGGTCGGCGCGGTACGAGCCCAGCGGGACGGCGACCTGCTGCTGATCGGACGGCTGGCCATCGCGCCCGACATGCAGGGGCGCGGGATCGGCTCGAAGCTGCTGGCGGCGGTGGAGGAGCGTTCGGATGCCGCGGAGGCGGAGCTGTTCACGGGCTCCCTCAGCGAGGCCAACCTGCGGCTGTACCAGCGGCACGGGTACGTCGAGACGGAGCGCGTGACCGAGGACGACGGCATCGAGCAGGTGTTCCTCCGCAAACGGCTGCGCTGAAGGCGGTGCGACCGGCGAAGACCGCGGGGCGGGCGAAGACCGCGGGCCGGGCGAAGACCGCGGGGCCCGAGTGCGGCAGGACTAGGGTGAGCGCGTGGTTCCTCTCGACAACCTGCTCGGCTTCCTCGTGGCCGCGATCATCCTGATCGTCATTCCCGGACCGAGCGTACTGTTCACGATCGGCCGGACGCTGGCGCTCGGGCGAGTGGGCGGCCTGCTCAGCGTGCTCGGCAACGCGCTCGGGGTCATCCCCATCGTCGTCGCGGTGTCCCTGGGCGTTGGCGCGATCGTCGCGCAGTCCGTTCTGCTCTTCACCATCCTCAAGTTCGCGGGCGCCGCCTACCTCGTCTACCTGGGCATCCAGGCCATCCGTCACCGCAACGAGGCGGCGCGACGCGTCGAGGCGGGAACACTACCCCGCTCACGGCGCCGCCAGCTCGCGGAGGGGTTCGTCGTCGGAATCACCAATCCCAAGACGATCGCCTCCTTCGTGGCGGTCCTTCCCCAGTTCGTCGATCTGAACAGCGGCGCGGTGCCGCTGCAGCTCTTCGAGCTCGGGATGATCTTCGTGGCGCTGGCCCTCGTATGCGACTCGGTGTGGGCGCTTGCGGCGAGCGCTGCCCGCGATTGGTTCGGGCGATCGCCGAAGCGCCTCGCGGCCATGTCGACCACGGGTGGCGGGCTGATGATCGGGCTCGGCGGCGTACTCGCACTCTCGGGCACCAAGCACTGATCCGCGTTCCGGCGGCTTCCTACAGGAAGATGTCGGGGAACATCCGCTCCTCCGGCGTGCCGGGAACGGCGGCGTAGCCGGAGAGGTCGGTGATGCCGGCATCCGCCAGCACGTCCTCGACGATGAGCGTCTGTCCGGTGAATGCCCGCGCGGGCATGACCAGCACCTCGTAGGCCGCATCGGCGTAGATCTCGGGGGTACGGCTCGCCGCCATGACCCTGTCGCCGCCGAGCAGATTCTGCACGGCAGCCGTGGCGATGGTCGTACGCGGCCACAGCGTATTCGCTGCGATCCCGTCGTCGGCGAACTCGGCGGCGAGCCCGAGCGTGACCATCGTCATCCCGTACTTCGCCAGGGTGTAGCCGGTGTGGGCACCGAGCCACTTGGGGTCGAGGTTCAGCGGCGGCGACAGCGACAGGATGTGCGGGTTCTCGCTCTCGCGCAGGATCGGGATCGCCGCGCGCGAGAGCAGGAACGTTCCTCGGACGTTCACGTCCTGCATGAGGTCGTACTTCTTCGCCGGCAGGTCGAGCGAGCGCGACAGGTCGATGACGCTGGCGTTGTTGATCACGATGTCGATGCCGCCGAACTCGCCCTGCGTCTTCAGCACGGCCTCGGTGATGTCGTCGTCGTTGCGCACGTCGCCCACGATCGGCAGCGCCTGTCCGCCGGCCGCCCGGATCTGCTCCGCCGCGGAGTGCACCGTGCCCTCGAGCTTCGGGTGCGGGGTGTCCGTCTTGGCGAGCAGGGCGACGTTGGCGCCGTCGGCGGCCGCGCGCAGCGCGATGGCGAGGCCGATGCCGCGGCTTCCGCCGGACATCAGGATGGTCTTGCCGGCGAGGGGCTGATCGGTCATGCGGTTCTCCGGTCCTGCTTCTGGGCGGATGCCGCGGCGAAGGCCGCGACGCGCGCCTGGGCGTCGGGGGTGTCGAGCGAGGCGCCGATGGAACGCGCCTCCTCGGCGAGCTGGTCGACGAAAGACCTGGCGGACGAGTCGCGCACGAGGCGCTTCGCCTGGCCGTACGCCTGGGCGGCACCGGCCAGCCAGAACCGCGCGACCTCCTCCGCCCGCGACCGCACCTCGTCGGGAACCACGACCTCGGCGACGAGACCCCACTCGAGCGCCTCCTGTGCGCTCAGCATCCGGTCCCGCAGCACAAGCTGCAGCGCGCGCCGCTCACCGACGGCCTTCGCGAGCTGCGCCGACACCGAGAGGTCGGGGGTCAGCCCGATGTTCGCGTACAGGCTGCCGATGCGCGAGTTCTCGCCGATCACGGCGTAGTCGCCGGTGAGCAGGATGCCGAGGCCGCCGCCGGCCGTGGTGCCCTGTGCGGCGACCGCGACGGGCAACGACGATTCCGCGAGGGCGCGGATGCCGGAGTTGATCACTCCGGCGAGCTCGGTGATGTCGGTGCCCGTGGCACCGGCCGCCATCGACATCACGTCGCCGCCGGCGCAGAAGTTGCGGCCCTCCGCCTCGAGGAGGATGGCGCGCACGTCGGCGCGGGTCGTCGCCTCGACGGTGATCTCGGCCCACGCATGGGCCATCCGATCGTCGAAGGCGTTCATGCGATCGGGCCGGTTGAGAGTGATGCGGCCGAGGCCGCCTTCGACCGTGAAGAGGATGCGCTCACTCATGGGGTGCCTTTCTGATGCGTCCGCCGCGCGGGATCATTTCGGTGCCATGCGGATCGCACCGTCGAGCCGGATGGTCTCGCCGTTCAGGTAGCCGTTCTCCACGATGTGCAGAACGAGCGCGGCATATTCATCCGGACGCCCGAGGCGCGAGGGGTGCGGAACCTGCGCGCCGAGGGAATCCTGCGCAGCCTGTGGGAGGCCCTTGAGCATCGGCGTCTCCATGATTCCGGGGGCGATGGTGCACACCCGGATGCCGTACCTCGCGAGCTCCCGCGCAACCGGCAGGGTCATGGCGTGCACGCCGCCCTTGCTCGCCGAGTACGCGGGCTGGCCGATCTGGCCGTCGAACGCGGCGACGCTGGCGGTGTTGACGATCACGCCGCGGTCTCCGCTCTCTCCGTCCACCGTTCCCGGCTCGGTCCTCGCCATCACGGCGGATGCCTGCGAGAGCACGTTGTACGTGCCGATCAGGTTGATGCGGATGATGCGCTCAAAGTCGTCGAGCGAACCGGGGTTTCCGTCACGATCGAGCACCTTGGCCGGCGGCGCGATGCCGGCGCAATTCACCACGACGCGCAGCGGCCCGGCAGAGGCGGCGCCCGCCACGGCCTCCCGCACCTGGTCGACGCTCGTGACGTCGGCGGCGAGAAAGGCGCCCCCGAACTGCGCGGCGACCTCGGCGCCCGGCGAGGACGGCAGATCGAGGATGGTGACGGCGGCACCAGCGGCCGCAAGGCGGCGCGCCGTCGCCAGTCCCAGCCCGCTGGCGCCGCCCGTGACGAGGGCGCTCGAGCCTTCGATGTTCATGCGTTCTCCTTCGAACGGGGATCCAGTGCCAGCCTACGCGGAACCCAGTGCCACGTTGACGCGCTGGATCACGACCGCTCGTATGTGCCGACCGGAACGACGCGTGCGCGCGCGAGCGAGTGGTAGTGCAGATGGAACGCGAGGACGGTCGGCGTGCAGCGATCCGGCAGGTCGAGTTCCGGCACGTCCACAGCGTGCACGAGAAACAGGTACCGATGGACGCCGGTCCCCTCCGGCGGGCCTGCGCCCTCGAACTGCGTCTGCCGGTATTCGTTGGGCAGGGTGATCGCACCCTCGGGCAGCAGCCGTCCGTCCGCCGAGCCGGCGTCGCCCGGCAGGCTCGTGACGGATGCCGGGATGTTGTAGACCGCCCAATGCCAGAAGCCCGTTCCGGTCGGGGCGTCGGGATCGAAGCAGGTGACCGCGAAGCTCTTCGTCGCGGGCGGGAACCCGCTCCACTCCAGCGCGGGCGACCGGGACTCGCCGCCCCAGTCCGGCGCGTACATGCTGCGGGGAATCGGCGCCTCGTCAGTGATCTCGGCGCTGGTCACCTCGAACGAGGGCAGGGGCTTCAGCAGGGCGTACGGGTCGTAGTCGAGCATGGCCCCACGCTACGCGCGAGGATGGAGGGGTGTCGATCCCCGCCGAAGCCGTCGCCGCCCCGGCGGTCGTGCAGACGCTCGCCGGCCGCGACGGCCTCGCACCGGTGTGGCGCAACGACTATGGCGGCCTGACGTTCCGCGCGGGCTCGCGCTACATCAAATGGTGCCCGCACAACCTCGAGACATCGCTCGCCGACGAGGCGACGCGGCTTGCGTGGGCGGCAGCGTACACACCGGTGCCCCGGATGATCGAGTACGGCGCCGATGCCGATGCCGAGTGGCTGGTGACCGAGGCGCTGCCCGGCGAGAGCGCGGTGGCGCCGCGCTGGCTCGCGAATCCCGCGACCGCCGTGCGCGCGATCGGCGAAGGGCTTCGCGCGTTGCATGAAGCACTTCCGGTGGGGGAATGCCCCTTCGTGTGGGATGTGCCGAGCCGGATCGCGAACGCCGCGGCACGCGGCATCCAGCTGCCGGCCCGCTTCGCCGACGCGCCCGCCATCGAACGCGCCGTCGTCTGCCACGCCGACGCGTGCTCGCCCAACACCCTGATCGGCGACGACGGGCGGTGGACCGCCCATGTGGATCTGGGGCAGTTGGGAGTCGCCGACCGCTGGGCCGATATCGCCGTCGCCTCGATGAGCACCGAATGGAACTACGGTCCCGGCTGGCAGGACGCGCTCATCGCGGCATACGGCGTGGAGCCCGACCGGCAGCGTCTGGCCTTCTACCGCGACCTCTGGAACGCCACCTGATCCGCATCACGCGGATCGCGTGATGCGTGCCCGGTGGCGGCGGGCGTAGGCAGGATCCCGGAGCGAAGTGTTTCCTTGCACCGATATCCCCGCAGGGCCCACACTGAGCAACAGGCCGCTCGCCGTGCGATGAGAATCCCAGGCCGCACGGCTTCGAATGCGCTGATTCACGCCACCAGGCAGGAGCCGTAGCAATGACCGTTTCTCCCCCCACGTCCGAGCCCATCAAGCCCGGCGAGTCGACACACGCCTTCACCGGCCTCGGCGACACCAACCAGCTCAATCCGATGTTCGCGCGGGCGGGTGAGGCAACGGACTTTCCGCTGGACCGGATGCCGGACGGCGAATCCTTGCCGGAGACGGCCTATCAGATCGTGCACGACGAGGCGATGCTCGACGGCAATGCGCGCCTGAACCTCGCCACGTTCGTGGGCACCTGGATGGACCCGTACGCGACCAAGCTGTATTCCGAGACGGCCGACAAGAACATGGTCGACAAGGACGAGTATCCGCAGACCGCGGCCATCGAGACCCGCTGCTGGACGATGCTGGCGAGCCTGTGGAACGCGCCTTCGTCGGATAAGGCGATCGGCACGTCGACGATCGGCTCGTCCGAGGCCTGCATGCTCGGCGGACTCGCGCTCAAGCGCCGTTGGCAGCTCGCCCGCAGAGCGGCCGGCGAATCGACCGAGAAGCCGAACCTCATCCTCTCCAGCGCGGTGCAGGTCTGCTGGGAGAAGTTCTGCAACTACTTCGATGTCGAGGCGCGCTACGTGCCGATCTCCGACGAGCACAGGGTGCTCGACGGGTTCGAGCTCGACAAGTACGTCGACGAGAACACCATCGGCGTCGTCGGGATCATGGGTGTCACGTACACCGGCATGTACGAGCCGATCGCGCAGATCGCGGCGGCACTGGACAAGATCCAGGACGATACCGGTCTCGACGTCAAGATCCATGTCGACGGAGCCTCCGGCGGGATGATCGCGCCGTTCCTGCAACCCGAACTCGAGTGGGACTTCCGAGTCGAGCGCGTCGTCTCGATCAGCACGTCGGCCCATAAGTACGGGCTGGTCTACCCCGGACTCGGCTGGGTCGTATGGCGCACCATCGGCGACCTGCCGGAGGAACTCGTCTTCGACGTCACCTACCTCGGCGGCCACATGCCCTCGTTCGCCCTGAACTTCTCGCGCCCCGGCGCGCAAGTGCTGTTGCAGTACTACCTGTTCCTGCGCCTCGGCTGGGACGGGTACTACAAGGTGCAGAAGGCATCGCAGGATGTCGCACTCTACCTGTCGGGCGAGATCGCCAAAATGGATGCCTTCGACCTGTGGAACGACGGAAGCGACATTCCGGTGTTCGCCTGGCAGCTGACACCTGGTCACACCGACAAGTGGAACCTGTACCACCTCTCTGAGCGCCTGCGGCTGAAGGGCTGGCTCATCCCCGCGTACCCGATGCCGGACAACCTCTCCGACCTCACGGTGCAGCGCATCGTCGTGCGGAACGGCCTGAGCCGCAACCTCGCCGAGTCCCTCGTGCTCGACATCAAAGAGGCGGTCGACTACCTCGACCGTCTCGAGTCCCCCATGCCGACCGAGGGCCTCGTGTCCTCCTTCACCCACTAGGAGCGGGCCCGCATGACGGCGCCGGCCATTCATGGAGCGGTGCGGCACATCGACGATGTGCCGCACCTCACGATCACGCGGCGACTGGCCGGGTCGGCGCAAGACGCGTGGCGAGACCTCACCGCGTCCGATCGCCTCGAAGGGTGGATCGGCCGGTGGGAGGGCGATCCGGCGTCCGGTCACGTCGACTTCTTCATGACCGCCGAGGGACAGGATGTCGAGGCCGAGCGGTACACGATCCTCGAGTGCGATCCGCCTCGGCGCTTCGCGGGCGACACGTCGTCGCCCGCGGGCGCCTGGCACCTGTGGTTCGAGCTCTCCGAGGCGGGCGACGAGACGATGCTGACCTTCGGGCAGCGGCTCGACCCCGGTGTCGACCTCGCGTCGGTGGGACCTGGCTGGGAGTACTACTTGGACCGCCTCGTCGCGATGCGTTCGGGACGAGACGTGGACGCGGTCGAGTGGGATGCGTACTACCCGGCGATGAGCGAGCAGTACGCGGCGTTGCGCGGCTGAGGGCCCGGATCGCAGCGTTCCCCGATAGCCCGTGGCGGTCCCGTTGTGACCACCGGTGCGCCCTTCGACGAGCCGCCCGGCGCCCTTCGTCTCGCTCGTTCAGGGACCGGAGAGCAAACGATGTGCCAGCGCCATCCGCTCAGGAGGGGCCGAGGATCAGATTCCACGTGCCCGCGAGCACCGCAGCCGCCACCGCCGTGAGGGAGATCGCCAGGCCGACGGCCATGAGCACCCACTCGCGCCATCCGAACGCCGACTCCCGAGCCCACGTCCGCGCGCCCGGGCCGCCGAATCCCCGAGCCTCCATCGCCGTCGCGAGCTTCGAGCCCCGGCGGATGGACAGCACGAACAGGGCGAACGTCATGCCGAGGAAGCGCCGCAGGCGCCCCGAGTCGCCCACGCCGCGCGCGCGGCGCGCCAGCGCCATCGCGGCCCAGTCGTCCCGCAGCAGCGACGTGAGACGCATCGCCGCGAGGGCGCCCAGCACGAAGCGGGCGGGCAGGCGCACGATCTGCGCCAGGCCGTCGGCGAGGTCGGTCGCATCCACGGTCGCGAAGAGCACAACGGCCGGCAAGGCGATCGCCAGCACGCGGAAGAAGGTGGCCAGCGCGAGCGACAGCGACCCTTCGCTGATCCGCACGAGCCACCACTGGGCGTACACCTCGCCGCTCGTGGCTCCGTAGAGCGCGATCGTGACCGCCGTCAGCGGAGCCGCCAGCCACACCGGCCACGTGCGCCGCCAGAATTCCCGCCAGGTCAGACCGCAGAACGCGAAGAGCACCGACTCCAGCCCGAGCGCGACGGCCGCCGACACCCAGTCGATGGTCAGCACGAGCGGGAGCGCGATCAGCAGCGCCGCGCCGAGTTTGGCCACGGCGTTCACCCCCGCGACCGGCCCGCGGCGCACCGTCGGCGCGTTCACAGCGCGGCCCCCATCCGCACCTCGCGCGCCCGCAGCGCATCGAGCACGTCGAGGTCGTGGGTCACGGCGACGACGGCGGTCCCGGCATCCCGGAGGCCGGCGATGATCGCCACCAGTTCCGCCCACGTGCGGGCATCCTGTCCGAAAGTCGGCTCGTCGAGCACGAGAACCGCCGGGCGGGTGGCGAGGGCCGCCGCCACCGTCAGTCGCCGCTTCTCGCCGCCCGAAAGCGTGTACGGGTTCGCCTGGGCGACACCGTCCAGCCGCAGGCGCTCGAGCAGATCGCCGACGCGCGCCGCCACCTCCCGGTCTCCGAGCCCGAGCGCACGCGGTCCGACCTCCAGTTCCGCGCGCACCGTCGTGGTGAGCAGCTGGTGCTCCGGGTCCTGCATGACCGTGCCGATGCGCGTGAGCAGCTCTCTGGAGGACCACCGGATCGGATCCCCCTTGATCCCACGAGAGAGATCGTCGGATGCCTGCACGCGCCCCGCGTGCGGCGGGAGCAGCCCCGCCAGCGTGAGTCCGAGCGTCGTCTTGCCCGCCCCGTTCGGGCCGGTGATCCCCAGCACTTCGCCGCCGCGCACATCGACGTCCACGCCGGCGGCGACGGGAGCGTCCCGCACCCTCGCGACCGCGAGGCCGCCGGCCCGCAGCAGGGTCCTGCCCGGGCCGGTTCCCGGCGCCGGAGGGTGGGCGGGCGGGATGCCGGGGACCCACACGCCGGACGCCGCGAGCTCCTGGCCGTGCGCACCGAGCACGGCGTCGACCGATCCGTCGGCGACCACTCCGCCCTCGCCCAGCACGAGCACGCGGTCGATGATCGGCAGCCAGGCGGCGAGGCGGTGCTCTACGACGACCAGCGTCGCCCCGGTGGCATCGAGCACCCGCGCGACGGCGTCGCGCACCTCGCGCACCCCGTCCGGGTCGAGGTTCGCCGTCGGCTCATCCAGCAGCAGCACCCCGGACTGCATCGCAAGGGCGCCGGCCAGCGCGAGCCGCTGCTTCTGCCCGCCGGACAGCGCCGATGTCGATCGGTCGAGCGCGACATCCAGCCCCACCGCCTCGAGGGCGTGCCGCACGCGGCGCCAGATCTCCTCGCGCGGCACCCCGAGGTTCTCCGCGCCGAACGCCACGTCGTCGCCCACGCGGGCGAGGATGGCCTGGCTGTCGGGGTCCTGCAGCACGAGGGCGGCGCGCCCGCGGGCATCGGCCGCCGGCATCCCGTCGACGAGCAGCGCGCCGCGCGACTCGCCCTCGTCGTCACCGCCGAGCACGCCGGCGAGCCCGTGCAGCAGCGTCGACTTCCCCGATCCGGAGGCACCGAGCAGCAGGACGCGCTCTCCGGGGTCGACGTGGAAGGAGACATCCGACAGCGCCCATTTCAGCCGGGTCGCGTGCCGCCATGCCCACCCCTCCGCCGCGACGGCCGCCGGGCGGACCGTTCCCATCCGGGAGCTCAGACGCGCCGCGACACCTCGCGGCCCGACGCGAAGCGGGAAAGCGCCCCGGTGGCCGCGAGTGCGCGGGCGATGAGCCACGAGCCGAGCCCGGCGATCACCGCACCCGACACGGTGGTGCTGGCGATGTAGATGACGGTGAACGCGGTATCGGCGCCCGGGTACCAGAGGATGCGGTCGTTGATCCCACACGCGAGGCCCGCGCCCGCACCGGCCAGCATCGCGACGGGAAGGCGCCAGCTCGCGTAGAGGAACAGGAAGAAGACGAGCTCCGCGCCGAGCCCCTGCACGAGACCCGACACGATGGTCAGCGGCCCCCACTGGTTGCCGATCAGCGCGGAGATGACGGCGGCGACCAGCTCGGTGTACACAGCCGCGCCCGGCTTGCGGATGATCAGCCCGCCGAGGACGCCGGCGAACAGCCAGGGGCCCGCGAGAAGCCCCTGCAGACCGGGAAGGAGCGGGGTGAGGACCGTGGACGGCAGTTCGTAGCCGACATTCCACAGCAGGAAGATCAGGGATGACGCGACCCCGATCACGCTGGCAACGACGATGTCGACGACCCGCCAGCGCCAGACGACGGCGGCCAATCCTCGGGGCTTCACCGGGGACGGCGAACGGAACGTGGACGTGTGCATGAAGGCTCCTCCCTGCGCTGGCATGATCCAGATCAGGTTCGACGGTCGAAGCGTGGTTCGCTTCCTCTCAGCCCGGCTCACCGGACTCCCGTGTGTTCGCGTCGAGTATACGCCCGTCGAGCGTTGTACCTTTGGCTCGTGACCGCTCCACATGCCGCGCCCGAGCGCACCGGGCGCTCCACGTCGCGCGCGGCCCTGCGGGCGGCACCGACCCCCCGCGCGCTGGAGTGGGTCGACAGCACCGATGTCGCCCATACGACGACCACCTCCGGCTTCAGCCTCGGCACCGCCCCGTACATTCCTGCCCCTCAGGCGGACCTCCTGACCGACGCGCCGCACCGCTCGCCGTGGCGGCCTGGCGTTCTCATGCCGGCGGCGCTGATCGGCCTTCTGGCCGGCGCCTACGCCGCCGCCACGCTGCTCTGGCCGCTCCACGCCGTCCCGCCGGTCGTGGAGGCTCTGACGGTGCAGGCCGTCGCGGCACCCGCGGCAGCGCCGCCGTGGCCGGTGGAGGGCGGCGCCGCGATCAGCGTGGCCGGGATGGGCGCGCCCCTCGCGTCGACCGCGGAGTCGACGCCCATCGCCAGCATCACGAAGGTGGTCACGGCGCTGCTGGTCCTGGATGAGATGCCCCTCGCCGTCGGCGAAGAGGGCCCCGAGTACCGCTTCACGGACCGCGACATGACGGCGTACTGGCAGTACCGCAGCGACGACGAGTCGGCGCTGGAGGTGCCCGTGGGCGGCACGCTCAGCCAGTACCAGCTGCTGGAGGGAATGCTGATCGGCTCGGCCAACAACTACGCCGACCGCCTCGCCGCCGCCATCTGGCCCTCGGACGCCGTCTTCGCACGTGCGGCCAACGACTGGCTGCGCCTGCACGGGGTGCCCGGCATCACGATCGCCGACCCGACGGGCATCGACTCCCGCAATGCGGCGTCGCCCGAGGCGCTTCTCCCGCTCGCACAGCGGGCGATGTCGAACCCGGTGATCGCGGAGATCGTGGCGAAGACCGCGGTGGACCTGCCGGGGGCGGGATTGGTGGAGAACACCAACGGTCTGCTCACCGACGCCGGGGTGAAGGGGATCAAGACGGGGTCGCTGCGCGAGGACTGGAATTTGCTCTCGGCCAAGGACATCATGATCGGCGAGACGCCCGTCCGCCTCTATGCCGCGGTGCTCGGCCAGCCCGACGATGAGGAGCGCCTGGCCGCGTCCCGCGCCCTCTACGCCGAGCTCGAGGCGTCGCTGCAGTCGTTCCCCTCGGTCGCGAGCGGAACCGTGGTGGGCACCGTCACGACCGAGTGGGGATCGGATGTCGACATCCGAACCGCCGCCGATGCAGAGGTCGTGCTGTGGAACGGCGGGATCGGCTCGACCACGACCTCCTTCTCCCTCGGCGAGGCTCGCGGCGAAGGCGACGAGGTCGGCACGCTCTCGGTGAGCGGGCCGCTCGACTCAGACAGTACGACCGTCGTGCTCGCGGACGACATCGAGGGTCCCAGCGCCTGGTGGCGCCTGACCCACCCGCTCGAGCTCTTCGGCATCGACTGAGACGTCCGGATCGAGCGCCTCTGCGTCGACGACGAGAACCTCGGCGGACGGCCGTCGCACCAGCTCGCAGATCCACCAGACGAGGAGGGCGACGAGTACGACGGTGAAGATCTCGCCCACCCCGAGCGGACGCAGCAGCCACAGCCAGATGACAGCGAGCACCGCGATCACGGTGCGCACGAGCACGCGCTGGCGGTCCATCCAGATGCCGAAGCCGCCCGTGTGCGCACCCCGGGAGAAGACGGCTCGCCGGATCGAGTGGTTGAGGCTCGTGACCGCGCGGCGCGTGGCGACGGAACCCGCCCAGCGACCCTGCGTCCACGCGAAGACGGCGATCACGATCCCGAGCACCGTGAGCACGACGGCGGTCTGGCGCATGGCGCCGACGACCTGCTCGTAGATCGAGACGAGGGCACCCGAGGGAAGCCCGAGATTGCCCGCGGTGATCCCGACCACCGTCACGCCGCTGCTCAGCGCGATCACGAGGATCAGCGCACCCAGCGCCAGCCCGATGCCGGATCCGAGCACGGCCGTGGTCTTCCGGCGCGCGAAGGCGATCCCGGCGATGAACAGGGCGAGCATCAGCACGGGGATCCAATAGCCCGCCGTCACGGCGAGGTTGTAGATCACGCGGATGGTCGCGAGGGAGTCGCTCTGGGCCACGACGATGGTGCGGTTCACCTCGGGGATGGCGGAGGCGAAGGTGACCCCGCGGTCGACCAGCCTCTGCTTCACCTCGGCGACGATGGGGCCGAGTTGGATGCCGACGGTGCCGTCGTCCTCGATGACGACCGCGCCCGATTGGCCCCCGGTCGCCGCGGCGACCAGCCCTCGGTGGCTCGCGCGCAGGGCGCTGTCCCAGATGTCCTCGAACTGGGCCGACTCCACCACCCGCGAGACGGTCTGATCGATGAGACCCTCGACGCCCTGGATCGCCGGGGTGCGCAGCAGATCGATCGCCGCGAGCGCACGCGGCGGCAGATCCAGTTGTGCGATGCCGTCGAAGAGGTCGTTCGTGATGGTCGCGATGTCGACCTGCTCGTTCACGGCGGTCGTCACCTGGTCGATGACCATCGCCTGCACGTCGGGGTCATCCACGAGTGGCCCGAAGGTCGAGACGAACTGGTCGGGATCGACCAGCTCCACCCGCGCCCATGCACCGACGACGGACACGGGCACAAGGATCGACGCGATCACGATGCAGAGGGCGGAGACGAAGGCGCGCCATCCGTTCCGCTTCCTCGGCACGGGCTCGGCGCCCGCGACGAGCGGATCGATGGGAGCGGTCTCGGCGAGCGATGCGAGCCGCTCGTTCTCCGCTTCGAGGGCGGCGATCCGGGCCTTGAGGGCCTCGGCGTCATCTTTGGATGCGGCTGTTGCTGGCGAGGTCATGAGCCCATAGTGGCCCTCGCCGCTCCCCGACGGTAGTTCGAAACGAGAATGAGGATGCTGGCCGCGAGCACCCAGACGGGGAAGATCAGCGTCGCCCAGAGGCTCAGCGTCGTGACGAACAGCAGCACGAGGGCGACGAGATACGTGATCACCGCGAACCACCGGGGCATGACCCCCGTGCGCAGCCACATCGTTCCGAGGGAGATCAGCAGCACGCCGGCCATCCGCAGGGCGTAGACGTTGCTGACCTGGAGCATGACCGCCCGCCCGAAGGTCGCCACCTCCGTGCGGCTGCCATCGTCGCTGATCAGCGGAATGGTGGTGACGATCCCGCCGGCGAGCGCCGCCGTCATGAACACCATCGCCAGGAACAGCAGACCGCTGCCGATGAACACCGACGAGAAGAGCTGATCCTCGGTCTCCTTGAACCGGTCGCGGATCACGCCCATGAACCACAGGAACGCGATGCCGGCGAAGGGGACGAGCGCGAGCCCGATGTTCAGCCGCGCGGCGGCGCCGGCATCCAGCCAGCTCGAGTCGTCGGTCAGCCGGTCCGGCAGGGTCGAGCGCATGAGCACCAGCGACGTCGTGAAGAGCAGCGCGAACAGCACACCTGCGAGAGCGGCGGCTCGCGGAGAGTTGAGCGGTCGTCTGGCCGGGGCGGCGGCGGGCACGGGAGCAGCGGCATCCGACATGGATTCATCCCTTCTCGGTGACGCGCAGGCGTCGTGGGACTGACAGTATTCTGCCGAGCCGCCGGGTGACAGACTGTGGCCACCTCGGTGCCGTGCGGGACCGAACACGTCGATGTGAGGAGATGTCATGAGCGAGCACGCCACCGCAACGGATCCGATCCCGCCGCAGCCCTCGGACTTCGCGGGCCGCCATGCGTACGGCAGGGCGGTGCGGGTGCACACCCCGCGGTCGAGCCATGCCGAGTGGTTGCCGGGCGAGAACCGCACCGATCCGGTGTCGCTGCTCGAGGAGCAGGCCACCTCGCGCGTCCCGGAGCTGATCCCCGTGCGGCACGGACGCATGATGGTCTCCCCGTTCACGTTCTATCGCGGCGCCGCGCTGCTGATGGCGGCGGACCTCGCGACCACGCCGAGCACGGGGCTCACGGTGCAGCTCTGCGGTGACGCCCATCTGTCGAACTTCGGTCTCTTCGGCTCGCCGGAGCGCCGGCTGGTCTTCGACATCAACGACTTCGACGAGACGCTGCCCGGGCCCTTCGAATGGGACGTCAAGCGCCTCGTCGCGAGCTTCGAGATCGCCGGCCGGCATCGCGGCTTCACCGACGAGGAACGGCGCGAGATCCTCCTCGCGGCCGGCCGCGGCTACCGGGAGCGGATCCTGAAGGCGGCAGGGGAGTCGGTGCTGGATGCCTGGTACGACAAGCTCGATGCCGAGCAGGTGCAGTCGTGGCTGCGGGAGGAGAAGGCGGCCGGCACGGCCGAGAAGCGACAGCTCAAGGGCTTCGAATCGATCGTCGCCAAGGCGCTCACGAAGGACCGGATGCGCGCCTTCGAGAAGCTCGTGACGAAAGAGGGCGGTCGCCTGCGTATCGTCTCCGAGCCGCCCATGATCGTTCCGGTGGAGGACATCGTCGGCTCCAGCCAGAGCACCGAACAGACGGAGGCCGCGATGCGGGAGATCCTCGCGTCATACCAGACCACTCTTCCCTCGAGGCGACACCCGCTTCCCGAGTACACCTACGTGCACATGGCCCGAAAGGTCGTCGGGGTCGGCAGCGTGGGGACCCGTGCCTGGATCATCCTGCTCACCGGCCGTGACGACGCCGACCCGCTCTTCCTGCAGGCCAAGGAAGCGCAGGAGTCCGTGCTCGAGCGCTTCCTCGGTGCGAGCGAGTACGAGGAGCACGGCGAGCGCGTGGTGCGCGGCCAGCGGATCATGCAGGCCTCGAGTGACATCTTCCTCGGCTGGCAGCGGGTGCAGGCCCCGCAGGACGGTGTCTCGCGGGACTTCTACGTGCGACAGCTGCACGATTGGAAGGGCTCCCTCGATCCGGAGGTGATGGTGCCCCGTGGTGCGCTGCTGTACGCCCGCATCTGCGGCGAGACCCTGGCGCGCGCACACGCCCGCTCCGGCGACCGCGTGGCGATCGCCGCGTACCTCGGCAAGTCGACGACCTTCGAGGAATCCATCGCCGATTTCGCCGAGGCCTACGCCGAGCAGAACGACGCCGACTATCAGGCCTTCATCGCGGCCATCGACTCTGGCAGGCTGAAGGCGACCCCGGGCCTCTGACTTCTCCTCCGGATGCCGGCAGCTCGGGCATTCCGCCGCACCACCCCGCCATTCGGAACGGATCCCCATGCAGAACAAGCCCGTCACGCCCGCCGTCGAAGAGGCCCACCGGGCGCTCTCCGCCTCGCTGCCGTTCGCCGACACCTCCGACTTCGACGACGCCGACCGCGGCTTCGTCGCGGCCCTCGTGCCGGGTGTCATCACGCGGCCCGACGGCCAGGTGGTGTGGGACAACGACAGCTACGCCTTCCTCCACGGCGACGCCCCGGCATCCGTGCACCCGAGCCTGTGGCGTCAGTCGCAGCTCGTTGCGAAGCAGGGGCTCTACGAAGTCGTCGAGGGCATCTACCAGGGCCGGGGGTTCGATCTGTCGAACATCACCTTCGTCGAGGGCGACACCGGCGTCATCGTCATCGATCCGCTCATCTCCACCGAGACGGCCGCGGCTGCGCTCGCCCTGTATCGCGAACACCGCGGCGAGCGCCCCGTGGTGGCGGTGATCTTCTCGCACAGCCACGTCGACCACTTCGGCGGCGTCTTCGGCGTCACCAGCGAGGCCGAGGTGCAGTCGGGCGCCGTGCAGGTGATCGCCCCCGAGGGCTTCGTCGAGCACGCGGTCGCCGAGAACGTCTACGCCGGCACCGCGATGTCACGGCGGGCCGGCTACATGTACGGCGCCGTGCTCGCCCGCGGGCCGCAGGGCCAGGTCGGGGCCGGTCTCGGCCAGACGACCTCCAGCGGGGAGGTGGGCATGATCGTCCCCACCCTGGAGATCACGACCACCGGCGAGACGCACGTCGTCGACGGCGTCGAGATCGAGTTCCAGATGGCGCCGGGTACGGAGGCGCCGTCGGAGATGCACTTCTACTTCCCGAAGTACCGCGCTCTCTGCATGGCGGAGAACGCCACCCACACCCTGCACAACCTGCTGACACTTCGCGGGGCGCTCGTTCGAGACCCCCACGTCTGGTCGCAGTATCTGACGGAGGCGATCGACACGTTCGGGGACCGCACCGACGTGGCGTTCGCATCCCACCACTGGCCGACCTGGAGCCGGGAGAGGGTGGTGCAGTATCTCTCGATTCAGCGCGATCTCTACGCCTACCTGCACGACCAGACCTTGCGCCTGATCAACCAGGGTTACCAGGGTGCGGAGATCGCCGAGCTCATCCAGCTGCCCCCTGCGCTCGAGAACGCGTGGAGCACGCACGGCTACTACGGCTCGGTGAGCCACAACGTCAAGGCGATCTACCAGCGGTACATGGGCTGGTTCGACGGCAACCCGACCCGCCTCTGGCCGCACCCGCCCGCCGAGCAGGCCAAGCGCTACGTCGAGGCACTCGGCGGCCTCGACCGCGTCGTGGAGCTCGCCCAGGCGGCCTTCGATGCCGGTGACTTCCGGTGGGCGGCCACACTGCTCGACCACGCGATCTTCACGGAGGAGCACCACGCCGCCACCCGCGCACTGCTGGCGGACACCCTCGAGCAGCTGGGCTACGGGGCCGAGAACGGCACGTGGCGCAACTTCTTCCTCTCCGGGGCGACCGAGCTGCGCGACGGCAACTTCGGAACCCCCACCGCCACCTCTGCTCCGGCGATCGTCGCGCAGCTCACGCCGGAGCAGCTCTTCGACGCGCTCGCGATCTCGGTGAACGGCCCCAAGGCGTGGGACCTCGACCTCTCGATCAACGTCGTCTTCACCGATCTGGATGCCGCCTACCGGCTGACGCTCCGCAACGGCGTGCTCATCCAGCGCAAGGCCGAGATCGACCCCGGCGCGACGGCCACCATCACGACGACGAAGCCTCGCCTGCTCGCGGTGATGGCCGGCGACGTCAGCTCCCCCGGGCTCGACATCACGGGCGACGCCACCGCGCTCAGCACCCTGATGGGTGTGCTCGACCAGGGCGACCCGGCCTTCAACATCGTCGTTCCCTGACGAGAGCGTCTCGGGTCACGCCGTCAGACGCGGACGGGGAACGTCAGCAGCACGACCAGGCCGACGAGCGCGAGGCCGCCGGCGAGGCCGAGGATGATTCGGGTGGCAAGCGGCGAGATGCCTCGCTGCGCGATCGCCGCCAGGAAGAGCACGAGGGCGAACATCACGGTCATCAGCGAGTAGTTGTCGCCCTTCTCGTTGAAGTCCAGTGCCTCGGCCTGCTTGGCATCCGCGCGCTCCTTCGCCGCCGCCGCCTTCTCGGTTCCGGGCGGCACGTACTCGGGGCGCTGAAACGGACCCCGCTCCTGCTGGCCGTCCGCCATCCATGCGTCGAAGGCGGCGGCGAACTGCTCCGAGAACCGGGCCTCGATGTAATCCGCCAGCTCGGTGTCTCCGTTCGCCTCGGCGAGCACCCACTGCGAATAGACGGCGAGGTCGAACCCGCGGGCGTCTCGGGCCTGGCTGTCGTAGTCGGCGGCTTCGATGCGCGCCGCGGATGCCTCGCTGAATGCGACCGAGGAGTCGCCTCCCCACTTGTTCGACTCGAAGCCGCACCACGCCGTCAGCACCGCGACGAGGGACAGCAGGATGACCGCGATGAGCTCGTGCGTCTCGCTGTACCTGGGCGGCCGGTCGGCGGGAGGCGTCGCGCTCGCAGTCGTCGTCGCGGGGAGTCGGCTCATAGGGCTACGGTATTGCCCCTCTTCCGGTGGGCCGGGCATGCTCGTCATCCGATCCATGTGAAAGTCGGTCCATCCCGCGTCATTCGCTGGCAGCCCCTCCGTGCGGGCGATAGGTTCGGGATGCCGCGTTCCGCGGCGCCCTCGCCCTTCGGAGCCTTGATGCAGAAGCCGCTCGCCGGACTCACGCGACAGAACGTCGTTCGCGAAGCCGTCGCGGGTGTGACTCTGCTCGCGATCGCGATCCCGCTCAACATCGGCTACGCGCAGATCGCCGGGCTTCCGCCGACCGCGGGGCTCTACGCGCTGGTGGTGCCCACCGTGATATACGCGCTGGTGGTCTCCTCCCGGCAGCTGGTGCTGTCTCCGGATGCCGCGGCCGCGGCCCTCGTGGCGTCGTCGATCGGCGGTCTCGCCGTCGCGGGTTCGCAGGAGTACGCGACGCTCGCCCTCGCACAGGCGATCCTGTCCGGCCTGATGTTCCTGCTGCTCGCGGTCTTCAAACTCGGCTTCCTCGCGAACTTCCTCTCGAAGCCGATCCTCGTCGGCTTCGTCGGAGGGCTGGCCCTCGACATCCTGATCAGCCAGATCGCCAAGATGCTCGGGATCTCGATCAACTCGGGCGGTGAGTTCGTCGAGAAGCTCACCGACCTCGTGCTCGGGCTGCCGACGACGAATGTGATCTCGCTGACGATCTCCGTCCTCTCCGTCGCCATCCTGCTGCTCGGCAAGCGCTACCTCGGGGCGGTCCCCTGGGCCCTCGTCGTGCTCATCCTCGCGACGATCCTCGTGATGATCGCCGACCTCGACGATGCGGGGGTCGCCGTGCTCGGCGAGGTACCTGCCGGGCCGCCGGCCCTCACCTGGCCGGTCCTCGAGTGGGCGGCATGGCTCTGGCTCGTCCCGTCCGCGATGGCGCTGACGATGGTGACCACGGCCGAAGGCCTCCTGGTCGCACGCTCCTACGCCGAGAAGAACCGCTACCCGACCAGCCCCAATCGCGACCTGTTCGCTTTCGGCCTCGGCAATATCGCCGCCGGCGCGAGCGGGAGCTTCGCCATGGGATCGTCGACGTCGCGCACGGCGGCGATGGACCAGACCGGGTCGCGCACGCAGCTGCCCTCGCTCATTCTCGCGGCGGGAACCCTGCTGCTGCTGCTCTTCGGCACCGCCCTCCTCGCCGACATCCCCTCGCCGGCGATCGGCGCGATCGTCGCCGTCGCGATCCTGCCGCTCCTCGGCATCCGCGAGTTCCGCTCGCTGTGGCGTCTGGACCGCTTCGAGTTCCTCGTGGCGGCGACGTGCTTCCTGGTCACGCTGTTCATCGGCTCGATCCCCGGCATCGTCGTCGCCTTCGTGCTCGCGCTGATCAACCTCGCCAAGCGCGCCGCCAACCCCGCGATCGACGTGCTGGCGACGAACGACTCGCCCACCGACTCCCTCCTCGACGGGAGCCCCGCAGGCTCTGTGACGGTGCCGGGCGTCGTGGTGATCCGGCTCGCCGCACCCCTGTTCTTCGCCAACGGCGACGTCTTCTCGCAGGCGGTCAAGCAGGCGGTGAGCCAGTCGCATCAGGGGCCTGTGCACGACCTGGTCATCGACATGGAGGCGGTAAGCGATGTCGATGTCACCGCGGCCGAATCGTTCGCGGCGCTCAAGGGGTGGCTGCGCGGCGAAGGCGTGGTGTTGTCCTTCAGCCGCGTCCGCCCCGGCGCGCGCGAGCGCCTCACGGTGTTCGGAATCCTTGAGGGAGAGACCGTGTACCCCACGAACCGGGCAGCGACCGACGCTCTCGCGCCGCCCATGGGATGGCGTGAGAAGCTGCGCGACCGCCTCTTCGGCCACCCGGCTGTCCCCGAGCACCCGGACGTACCGGCCCCGGGCGCGCCGACGGAAGCCGCTCACATCACCCGCAGCAGCAACTAGACAGGACATCATGGGCCAGGTACTCGGAGACATCCTCCCCCTCGCCGTCGGAGTCGCGATCAGCCCGATCCCGATCATCGCGGCAATCCTGATGCTGCTCTCGCCCAAGGCGAAGGGCACGAGCGTCGGCTTCCTGCTCGGCTGGGTGGTCGGCATCGTCGTCGCCGTGACGCTCTTCACGCTTCTCTCGTCGGTGCTTCCCGAGAACGATGACAATGCCGCCAAGCCTGTCCAGGGCGTCATCCAGCTGCTGCTGGGGGCGGGGCTGCTCTTCCTCGCCCTCCGGCAGTGGCGCTCCCGCCCGGCCCCCGGTGAGCAGGCCGCTCTGCCGAAATGGATGTCGGCGATCGACACGATGACGGCCGGAAAGGGATTCGGGCTCGGCTTCCTCCTCGCCGCCGTCAACCCCAAGAACCTGCTGATGGGCGCCGGCGCGGGCCTCGTCATCGGTGGCGCGGGCCTGGAGGCGGGCGCGACCGTCGTGGCGATCCTCGTGTTCACCCTTCTCGCGGCCTGCTCCGTGGCGATCCCCGTGATCGCCTACCTCGTCGCCGCGAAGAGCATGGCCGGACCCCTCGAGTCGCTGCGGACCTGGCTCGTACAGAACAACGCGACCGTCATGGCCGTGCTGCTCCTGGTGATCGGCGCCGTGCTGATCGGCAAGGGGATCGCGAGCTTTTAGACACCCCGCGCCCGCGTTCGCGGGCGCCGGAGAAGAAAGGAAACGGAATGGTTGATTTCAAGTACGGTCCTGTCGAGCTGTATCTCGTCGGGTTCGAGGGGGAGCGGCCCTCCCCCGGCGTGTTCGGCGCCCTCGCCGACCTCATCGAGGCCGGGCTGGTGCGCCTGCTCGACCTCGTGATCATCTCCAAGTCGGAGAACGGTGACCTCGAGGTCGTCGAGATCGAGGACGAGGCCGAGAACTTCGGGCTCGGCAACCTCGAGCTGGTCGCGCTCGGTCTCGCGGGCAGCGAGGACATCGAGGAGTTCGCCGAGCTCATCCCGCCCGGCGCTTCGGCAGTGCTGCTGGCGCTGGAGCTGCTGTACGCCCGCGCACTCGCGAGCAAGGTCGCCGAGTCCGGCGGCGTCGTGCTGCGTACCGAGCGCATTCCCGCACCGATCGTCAACGCGGTCATCGACGCCGCAGAAGAGAACTAGGAGAAGAAGATGCCCCTTCGCAGAATGGGACGCCCGGGCCTCGTCGGCCTCGCCGCCCGCACCGCCGTCGTCGCCGGCACCGCCACCGCGGTCAGCGGCGGCATGCAGCGCCGCCAGCAGGGCAAGGCGCAGGACCAGTACGAGCAGGAGCAGTACGAGGCGGCGCAGCAGCAGGCGCAGATCGACGCCGCCGCTCAGGCCGCAGCGGCGCAGTACGCGCAGCCGCAGTACGCTCCCCCGCCTCCGCCGGCACCCGCCGCGCCGGCCGCGGCCGCGGGTGGCACCGACATCGTGGCGGAGATCCAGAAGCTCGCGGCACTGAAGGACGCGGGCGTGCTGAGTGACGAGGAATTCGCCGCCGCGAAGGCCAAGCTGCTCGGCTGAGCGACCGCCGAGCCCGAGGAGTCGCGCGTCAGCGCGAGCGTCCGACCGGCCCCCGTCCCCGCTTCTGCGGCGGCGGGGGCCTCTCGCCGCCGGGGGCGGGCATGGGAGACGCGGCCGCTCGAGGCGCGGCATCCGTGTCACCCGACAGCCACCGCAGCCACAGCGCGTCCGGATCGCCCTCCAGCACGAGTGCGCGCACCAGCAGCGTGAGCGGGATGGAGAGGATCGCGCCGAGCGGGCCGATGATGAACGTCCAGAAGATCACCGAGAAGAAGCTCAGCGTCAGGCTGAGGTTCACCGCGTCGCTGACGAACTTGGGCTGCACGAGCACCTGCAGTGTCACGTTCACGACGCAGTAGATCGCGATCACGATGAGCATCAGCGGCCAGCCCCCGACCACGAGCGCCAGCAGCGCGGGCGGGATGAGCCCCAGCACGAAGCCGATGTTGGGCACGAAGTTCGTCACGAACGCGAGGATCGCCCAGACGGCCGGAACCGGGATGCCGAGGGCCCACAGGGCGAGCCCGTCGACGATCGCGACCACGGCGCCGAAGCTCGCGTTGACGACGTAGTACCGGCGGACCCCCGAGTTGAAGCGCCCGATGCGCTCGAGCGTTCCCCGCCGCGCCGCTCCGAAGCGCTGGGCCGCGTTCTCGTAGCGCGCGCCGTCGGCCGCCATGAAGATGACGTACGCGAGCACGAAGAAGAACGCGGTGAGGATGCCGAGCGCCGTGCCGCCGAGGGACGTGGCCAGCCCCACCAGCGCGGAGGGGTCGAGCACGCCGGCCGCGGCATCCGCCGCCTGCTCGTCGAGCCCCACGGACTGCAGCCAGGCGACGACGTTGTCGGCGGTCGCCTCGAGCTCATCGGCATAGTCGCCGATGAGCAGCACGAACTGCCTTCCGGCGTAGAAGAGCAGGAACGCGAGGATCGCAAGGATGACGTAGGCGACGACGATCACCGCTGTCGTGGCGAGCCAGCGCGGCCAGCCGCGCCGCTCGAGGGGCCGGCGGAGGGGCTGGCAGATGATCACGAGCACCGCACCGAGCACGAGCGGGCCGACGAGCTCGCGCGCGAAGTACAGGCCGGCGAGCGCGATCACCGCGGCGGCGAGGCCGAGCAGCGTGCGCAGCATCGGTGACAGCAGCGCCGGAGATTCATCGTTTCGTGGCATGGCGGCCTTTCCGGGGGCCAGACTATCGGCCGCCTCTCCCGGCGCAGGTTAGCGTTGGGGGGTGGCCGAGATGATCGCGATCCCGGGCGGCACGCTGCGTATGGGGTCCGCCGAGTTCTACCCCGACGAGGGACCGGTGCACGAGCGGGTCATCGAGCCTTTCGAGCTCGATGCGCACCCGGTCACCAATCAGCAGTTCGCCGCCTTCATCGAGGCGACGGGCTACGTCACGGTCGCGGAGCGCGACCTCGATCCCGCCGACTTCCCCGGAGCCGATCCGGCAGAGCTGGTGCCGGGCGCCCTGGTGTTCACCCCGACGGGCGGCCCCGTGGACCTGCGCGATTGGCGGCAGTGGTGGCGCTGGCAGCCCGGCGCCCGCTGGCGCGAGCCGTTCGGGCCCGGTTCCTCCATCGACGAGCGGCCGCGGCATCCGGTCGTGCATGTGAGCTTCGAGGATGCGACCGCGTACGCCGAATGGGCCGGCAAGCGGCTCCCCACCGAGGCCGAGTGGGAGTGGGGCGCGCGGGGCGGGCTCACCGGCGCTCGGTTCGCATGGGGCAACGAGCAGAATCCGGCGGGCGAGGTGCTGGCGAACACGTGGCAAGGCGCATTCCCCTACCGGAATACCGGTGCCGCGGGCTGGGTGGGAACATCTCCGGTCGGCACCTTCCCGGCGAACGGATACGGCCTGATGGACATGACCGGCAACACGTGGGAGTGGACGAGCGACTACTACGAGCCGCGGCATCCCCTGCCCGGTGTCTCGGGCGTCGACGCCGGCCCGCGGACGAATCTCCTCGCGGCCCGGAGCGCAGAGCCGGGCTCTCGCATCCCGCGGCGGGTGCTCAAGGGCGGCTCTCACCTCTGCGCGCCTGAGTACTGCCTGCGCTACCGCCCCGCTGCGCGCAGCGCCCAGGCCGAGGACACCGCCATGACGCACATCGGCTTCCGCTGCGCGCGCTGAAAGTCTGGCCTCTTCGCTCCACCCCACCGTAGGCTCAGAGGACGGGGGCAGGGTTCGATGTCGATGGAGGAATGCGCTGTGGCCAGAGAGTTCCAAGGAAAGATCGAGCTGGACGTCCGCGATTCCGTCGCGGACTGGGATGCGTTCCTCCCCGGCAAGGCACCCGAGGGTGCGCCGAACGTGCTCGTCGTGCTCTACGACGACACGGGCACCGCCGCATGGTCGCCCTATGGCGGGCGCATCGACATGCCGACGATGGACCGCCTGGCCGCGGGTGGGCTGACGTACAGCCAGTGGCACACCACCGCGCTCTGCTCGCCGACCCGCTCGACGTTCCTCACGGGACGCAATCACCATCAGAACGGCTTCGCCACGATCTCGGAGTCCTCCACGGGGTTCCCCGGCTACAACTCGCACATCCCGCCCACGAACGCCACGATGGCGAACGTGCTCCGGGATGCCGGCTGGGCCACGTTCTGGGTCGGCAAGAACCACAACGTCCCGATCGACGAGTGGACCGCCGGGGCGTCGAAGAAGAACTGGCCGCTGGCCCAGGGCTACGACCGCTTCTACGGGTTCATCGGCGGCGAGACGAACAATTGGTACCCCTCACTCGCCGAGGACAACCACTACATCGACCAGCCGTACATGCCCGAGGACGGCTACCACCTCTCCAAAGACCTCGCCGACCAGGCGCTCAAGATGATCCGCGACGTGAAGCAGACCGAGCCGGGCAAGCCCTGGTATATGTGGTTCTGTCCCGGGGCGAATCACGCGCCGCACCATGCGCCCGAGGAGTACATCGCCAAGTACAAGGGCCGCTTCGACGACGGCTATGAGGCGTACCGCGAGTGGGTGCTGCCGCGCATGATCGAGCGAGGCATCCTGCCCGCCGACACCGACCTCACGCAGATGAACCCGATGCCCGACGGCACCTTCACGCAGACCGACCTCGTGCGGCCGTGGGCGGAGCTCAACGACGAGGAGAAGGCGATGTTCTGCCGCATGGCGGAGGTGTTCGCCGGCTTCTCGGAATACACAGACGCGCAGGTCGGCCGCATCGTCGACTACCTCGAGGAGTCGGGCCAGCTCGAGAACACGCTCATCCTGTACTGCGCCGACAACGGCGCATCGGGCGAGGGCAGCCCGAACGGCTCCGTCAACGAGGGCAAGATCTTCGGCGGGTACCCCGACTCCCTCGAAGACAACCTGCGCCTCGTCGACAAGCTCGGCAGCCCGGACACCTACAACCACTACCCGACCGGGTGGGCGATGGCGTTCTCGACCCCGTACCGCATGTTCAAGCGCTACTCCTACCAGGGCGGCGTGTGCGACCCGCTCGTCATCCACTGGCCGGCGAAGATCGCCGCCCAGGGCGAGGTTCGCTCGCAGTACCACCACTGCACCGACATCGTGCCGACGATCCTCGAGGCGTGCGGGGTGGAGATGCCCGAGACGTACGCCGGGGTCGAGCAGAAGCCGCTGGCGGGGATCTCGATGGGTTACACGTTCCAGGCCGACGGGCCCACCGAGAAGAAGACCCAGTACTACGAGATGCTGGGCAGCCGCGGCATCTGGCACGAGGGTTGGAAGGCGGTCGCCGAGCACGGTCCGATGGCGGGCATCGCCGGGTTCGAGAACGACGTGTGGCAGCTCTTCCATACGGATGTCGACCGGGCCGAGGCGCACGACCTCGCCGCCGAGCACCCCGAGAAGCTGGAGGAGCTGAAGGCCCTGTGGCTCGAGGAGGCGAAGGCGAACGACGTGCTGCCGCTGAACGACCTGCAGATCATCGGCAACGCGAAGGACTTCGAGACCTTCGTGGCGATGGAATTCCACCAGCCGGCGCCACCGAGCGGTCAGTTCGTGTACTACCCCGGCACGTCCGAGGTGCCCGAGCGGTCGGCGGCCAACGTGCACAACGTCTCGTACAAGATCCTCGCCGAGGTCGACGTGACGCCCACCACCGAGGGCATCATCTTCGCTCACGGGTCCCGATTCGGGGGGCACGCGCTGTTCATCCAGGACGGAACGGTCACCTACGCCTACAACTTCCTCGGCATCCCGCCCGAGGACCGCATCCAGGCGCCGGCGCCCACTTCGGGGAAGCACATCATCGGCATCGAGTTCACGAAGGAGCGGATGGGCGAGTTCCGGGAGGGCATCGGCCCCCTGAAGCTGTACATCGATGACCAGCAGGTCGGTGAACAGGAGATCCGGACCGTGATGGGGCACTTCTCGCTGTGCGGAGAGGGGCTGTGCATCGGCTACGACTCCGCCGACGCCGTCTCGAGCATGTACGCGGGGTCGAGGTTCGAGTTCACGAATGGCGAGATCGCGAAGGTCGTCTTCGACATCGCCGACGATGCGTACATCGACGTCGAGGCGCACCTCGCGGCGGCGATGGCACGGGACTGACGGACCGCACCACAGGGTGACACGACGAGGGACCGGATGCCGCGGCATCCGGTCCCTCGTCGTTCTGGTCTGCGTCAGGGGGCGGATGCCGCGGCCAGCGCGGCCTGCACGCTCGTGTGCACACGGCGCTCGTGGTCGAGGATCATGAACCACGGCGTCCTCGCCGCCACGGCGGCCGCCCGCTCCGGCAGCGCAGCCACGTGCAGCGCGATGCCGTGCTCGCCGAGCTCGCGGTCGAGGTCGGCGAGAGCATCGAGCACCGTGATCGAGATGGCCTCGAGGCGCTGGAGGTCGAGCACGACCGCGTCGACGGGCGGAGTCTGAGCGGTCGCGAGCTCGATGATCGCGCGCTCGTTCGCCAGCACGTTGGCGGTGTAGAGCGCGCGACCGAGATGGATCGCGATGGTGTCGCCCCGCCGCCCGATGACCGAGAGACGAGGGATGTTCAGCTCCCGCAGCACCAGCACGAGGGTGACGACCACGCCGACCGCGACTGCGGCGAGCAGCCCCGCGACGAGCCCGATCACCGCGACGCTCAGTGCCATCCAGAAATCGAGCGGGCTGATGTGGGACCAGCGCACCAGCTCCGGGATGTCGATCAGGCCGATCACCGCGACGAACACCATCGACGCGAGCGTCGCCTCGGGAAGCAGGCTCAGCACGGGCCCGAGGAAGAGGGCGACGAGCACGGCGAGCGCGACCGTCACGAGCGTGGAGAGCTGGGTCTTGGCGCCTGCGCTCTGGTTGACGGCGCTCTGCGAGAAGCCTCCGGCCGCCGGCATCGTCGTGAAGAACGCCCCCGCGACATTGGCGGCGCCGGTAGCGAGCAGCTCCTGGTCGCTGTCGATCTGGGGCTCGGTGGTGCGACGGATGCCGCGCGCCACGGCCGCCGATTCGAGGAAGGCCATGATCGCCACCGCGAAGGCACCGGGCAGCAGGGCGCCGAGGTGGCTGAAATCGGGGATGCCGGGCACCGGCAGCCCGCCCTGTACCGGCTCGATGAGGTTCACCCCGGCCGCCGCGAGACCGCCGAAGGCGACCAGCAGGATGCCGCCCACCACCACCACGAGCGTGCCCGGGATCTTCGGCGCGAAGCGCTTGAGCAGCACGAGGGTGAGGATCGAGGCGACCGACAGTGCGATCGTCGGCCAGTTGACGGTGGTGAGCGCCTCGCCCACTGCGGCGAGCGAGCGCAGGAAACCGTGGCCGGAGAAGTTGTATGTCTCCCCGAGCAGCTTCGGCAGCTGGCCGACGGCGACGGTGGCCCCCACGCCGATCTTCAGCCCGAGCACGGTTGCGCCGCTGATGTTCTCCACCAGGGCTCCGAGCCGGAACAGCCGCGCGAGCAGGAGGATCGCCCCGACCAGAAGAGTGAGCGCCATGAGCGAGCCGAGGGCGTCGTCAGACCCGGCTGCCACTCCGGCGGAGACCAGCGTCGTCGCGGTGAGGGTGGCGATCGTCGAGGTCGTCGACACGCTCATGGCCCGTGATCCGCCGAGCAGGGCGTAGACGAGCATCGGCACGATGCACGTGTAGAGTCCGACCTCCACCGGCAGGTTCGCGATGGTCGCGTAGGCCATCGCCTGTGGGACGACGACGGCCCCGGCCGAGATGCCGCCCACGATGTCCGGCGCGAGCCACGCCCGCTGATAGCGGTCGAAGGTCGGGAGCAGCCAGGTGGCGCGGCTCGGGGCCGGGGCCGTCGGGATGGTCACCCCTCGAGACTATCCACGGTGATCAGCCGGTTGCCCTCAGCGCCTTGTCCTTGATCGCCTCGTACTCGCCCTGGCTGATGACGCCCTGGTCGGCGAGCGCCTTCGCCTTGCTGATCTCGTCGGCCGGATTGTCGAACCTTCTCGGCTTGTAGTCGTCGTCTTCGCGGACCTCTTCCCGCCCGTACGCCCGCCGCTCGGCCATGCCCTTGCCGCGCGCGATCAGGTAGATCAGCGCGCCGAGCGCGGGGAAGAAGCAGATCAGGATGATCCATCCCGCCTTGCCCCAGCCGCTCACGGTGTGGTCGCTGAAGAGGTCGAAGATGATGAAGATGACGACGCAGATGAACGAGATCCATATGAACGCCCAGAACAGCCAGACCAGGTAATCGGAGAAGCCCATGTCGGACCCTTTCTTGTTTGGTGGGGGAGCGCCGCGGTCAGCTCGCGGGCTCCGGGGGGAAGACGGTGCTCCAGTCGTGCTTGACGCTGACCCGGGTGATGCGCCCGGCACTCGCGAGCGCGAGCGCCCGTTCGGCGCCCTTGTCGTAGGGGTCATCGCCGCGCCCCGTGTCGTCGTCGTGGTGGATCAGCAGGGAGAAACCCGGGCGGTCGGCTGAGTGAGCGAACCTCAGCATGGGGATGTCGCCGTTCGAGTTGCCGCCCGCGAACAAGGGGCGCCGCCCGATGCGCGACCAGATCCGCACCGGCTTCTCGGGCCCGTCATCCATGAAGGAGAAGGACGCCCCGTAGCGGACGACGTTCGCCTCCGCGTCATACGCGAGCCCCAGCGCCGAGCCGATGACCCGCTCAGGGGGAATGCCGTAGGCCGCCTCCGTCATCGGACGCATGAAATCGCGGTCGCCGCCGGAGACGATGTAGCACGTGAAGCCGTGCTGCTCCAGATAGCGGAGCAGCTCGAGCATGGGCTGATAGACGACATCCGCGTACGGTCGGCGCAGGACGTGGTGCATCGCATCGCGGTAGAACGCGGCGACCTCGCTCTCGTAGTCCTCGACGCTGACTCCGTCGGTCAGGGACACCAGCGCGCCGATCATCGTCCGGAGATCCTCGTCGTCGCCCGCATAGTGCTTGTCGAGGGCTGCTCCGAGCCACCCCAGGTCGCCGGCTGCGACAGCCCGGTAGGGCTGGCGCTCCGCCAACGAGGGGTCGTGCTGCGCATGGGCCGCCCACTTCTCGACGATGTAGGCGAGTTGCGTCGGCATCGGCTTCTCGGTCCAGAGCGTGCCGTCGTTGTCGAACACCGCGATGCGCTCGGCGATCGGCACCGCGTCGGCGCCGTCGCCGCTCACCGACTCGACGAAGTCGATGATGGCGCGGCGCGTCGCGGTGTCGCGCCAAGACGGGAGCAGCTCCGGCACGGTGTCCTCTCACAGGTTGTTGCGAGTCCGAACCTACTCCCTGCGCGTCACGACGACGAGGAGGCGGCTCCTGCTGTTTCCTCCGCGCCGGAGACGTCTGCCACGTCGGCCTCCATGCGCGCCAGCTGCTCATCGGTCTCGGCGGCCGCCTGCTCGAACTGCGAGCGGTAGAGGCGCCAGTAGGCGCCCTCCGCCGCGATCAGCTCTTCGTGCGTCCCCTTCTCGACGATGTCGCCGTGCTCCATCACGAGGATGAGGTCGGCGTCGCGGATCGTGGAGAGACGGTGCGCGATGACGAAGGACGTGCGGCCCTCGCGAAGCGCGGCCATGGCGTGCTGCAGAAGGAGCTCGGTGCGGGTGTCGACCGACGACGTCGCCTCGTCGAGGATGAGCACCGACGGCTGGGACACGAACGCACGGGCGATCGTGATCAGCTGCTTCTCGCCCGCCGAGACGTTCGACGCCTCCTCGTCCAGGACGGTGTCGTAGCCCTCCGGAAGGGAGTGCACGAACCGGTCCACGCGTGTCGCCTTGGCCGCCTCGATGACCTCCTCATCCGTGGCCGTCTCGCGGCCGTACCGGATGTTCTCGCGGATGGTTCCGGCGAACAGCCAGGGGTCCTGAAGCACCATTCCCGTGCGCGACCGCACGTCGTCGCGCGTCAGTTCGGCGATGTCCTGTCCGTCGAGCAGGATGCGGCCGCCGTCGAGCTCGTAGAAGCGCATGATCAGGTTGACCAGTGTCGTCTTGCCCGCACCCGTGGGGCCGACGATCGCGACCGTCTGGCCAGGCTCCACCCGGAACGAGAGGTCCGTGATGAGGGGGCGCTCGGGGGTGTATGAGAAGCGCACGTTCTCGAACTCGATGACTCCTTCGCCGTCGAGGGGGTCCGGCGCATCGACCGAGTCCGGCTCCTGCTCTTCGGCATCCAGCAGCTCGAAGACGCGCTCGGCGGAGGCGACTCCGGACTGCACGACCGCGGCCATGCCGCCCAGCTGCGAGAGCGGCTGGGTGAACTGCTGGGAGTACTGGATGAACGCCTGCACGTCGCCGAGGCGCAGCTGTCCGTTGGCGACCATCAGTCCGCCGAGCACCGCGATGCCGACGTAGGTGAGGTTTCCGATGAACATCATGCCGGGCATGATGATGCCGGAGAGGAACTGCGCCTTGAAGCTCGCTTCGTACAGTTCCTCGTTCTCGAGCTGGAACTTCTCGCGCGAGTCGGCCTCGCGACCGAACACCTTGACGAGCGCGTGACCGGAGAAGGACTCCTCGACGCGGGCGTTGAGGCGACCGACCTTGCGCCACTGCGTGTTGAACGCCTTCTGCGAGCGCGGGCCGATCACGCCGAAGATGACGGCCATGAGGGGAAGCGACACGAGGGCGACGAGGGCGAGCTGCCAGGAGATCGAGAACATCATGATCAGCACGCCGATCACGGTGAGCACCGACGTCACCACCGAGGACAGCGACTGCTGCATCGTCTGCGTGATGTTGTCGATGTCGTTCGTGACGCGGGAGATCAGTTCGCCGCGCTGGACCTTGTCGAAGTAGGACAGCGGAAGCCGGTTGATCTTGATTTCCACCGACTCACGCAGGCGCCACATGGTGCGCACCATGATGATGTTGATCACGAAGCCCTGGATCCAGCTGAGGAACGAGGACACGACGTAGATCGCCAGGACGGCGACGATCACCATGCGGAGCGCCTCGAAGTCGACGCCGGCGCCGACCGCGAAGTCGTTCATCTCGCCCACGATGTTCGCGATATCGGTCTGCCCGGCGGCGCGCAGCGCGGTGACGACCTGCTCCTGCAACGTGCCTGCGGGGAACTGCGCGCCGAGGGAGTTGGAGACCGCCCCTTCGAACACGATGTTCGTGGCCTCACCCAGCAGCTTCGGGGCGATGACGGCGAGCACGACGCCGATGGCGCCGAGGATCGAGACGAAGGTGAACGCGACGGCGTGCGGCCGGAGGAGGCCGATCAGCCGCCGGAAGCTCTTGCCGAAGTCCGCGGCCTTGCCCGGCTTGACGCTGTCCCAGTCGCCGGAATTCTGCCTGGCCTGCTCGGCCAGCTCGAGTTCGAGGCGTTCCTCCTCTGTGAGGGTGTCCGGCGTGCTCATACCTCTACCCCCAGCTGGGACTGGACGATCTCGCGATACGTCTCGTTCGTGTTCAACAGTTCTTCGTGGGTGCCGTGGCCGACCATCTGCCCGTCTTCGAGCACCACGATCCGGTCGGCTTCCGTGATCGTCGAGACGCGCTGGGCGACGACGATCTTGGTGACATCCGGCAGCTCACGCCACAGCGCCTGCCGCAATCGGGCATCGGTCGTCAGGTCGAGGGCGGAGAACGAGTCGTCGAAGACGAGCACGTCCGGCTGGTGGATGATCGCGCGCGCGATCGCCAGGCGCTGGCGCTGGCCGCCGGAGACGTTTGTGCCTCCCTGGGCGATGCGCGCGCCGAGCTGGCCGTCCATCTCCTGGACGAAGTCCTTTCCCTGCGCGATCTCGAGTGCCTTCCAGAGCTCCTCATCGGTCGCCTCCTCGCGACCGAACCGCAGGTTGGAGGCGATGGTGCCGCTGAAGAGGAAGGGGCGCTGCGGGATGAGGCCGATGCCCTTCCAGAGCTCGTCGAGGTCGGCATCGCGCACGTCGACGCCGCCGACCCGCACCGCGCCGCCCGTCACATCGAACAGGCGGGGGATGAGGGAGATGAGGGTCGTCTTGCCCGAACCGGTCGAACCGACGATGGCGACGGTCTCGCCCTTGCCCGCGCGGAAGCTGATGCCACGCACGACGGGGAACTCCGCTCCGGGATAGGTCAGCTCGACGTCGTCGAACTCCACCGATCCGGGCTCCGGGAACTCGGTGACCGGGTTCTCGGCGCGGGTCAGGGTGGACTCGCTGGCGAGCACCTCGCCGATGCGCTCCGCGGACACCGCGGCACGCGGGATCATGATCGTCATGAAGCTCGCCATCAGCACGCCCATCAGGATCTGACCGACGTACTGCATGAAGGCGAAGAGGGTGCCGATCTCGACGCTGCCCTCGTTCACCTGGATGCCGCCGAACCAGATCACGCCGACGACGGTGACGTTCAGCACGAGCATGGCGACGGGGAACAGCAGTACGAAGAGCGAGCCCACCTTGCGGCCGACGACCATGATGTCGGTGTTGGCGACGGCGAACCGCTCCTCCTCGATGTCTTCGCGCACGAATGCCCGCACCACCCGCACGCCGGTGAGCTGCTCGCGCATGACGCGGTTGACCGCGTCGAGCTTCTTCTGGAAGGAGCGGAAGAGGGGAACCATCCGGCTGACGATGACCAAGGCGAACACGAGCAGCAGCGGCACGGAGACGGCGATGAGCCAGCTCAGCTGCGCATCCTGCTGGACGGCCATGATCACGCCGCCGATCGCCAGCAGCGGCGCGGTCACGAGCATTGTGGCGCCCATCATGGCGAGCATCTGAACCTGCTGCACGTCGTTGGTGTTGCGGGTGATGAGCGAGCCGGGCCCGAACTTGGAGACCTCGCGCTCGGAGAAGCCGCTCACCTTCTCGTAGACGTCGCGGCGGATGTCGCGCCCCGCCGCCATCGCGGCCCGGGCGGCGAAGTACGTCGCGATGATTGCCGCGACGATCTGGCCGAGCGAGATCGCCAGCATCACCGAACCGGTGGACCAGATGTACGCGGTGTCGCCCTTGGAGACGCCGTTGTCGATGATGTCGGCGTTGAGCCGCGGCAGGTACAGCGACGCCATGGCGGAGATGAACTGGAAGACCAGCACCCCCAGCAGGAGCCACCGGTACTGCTTCAAGTACTGGAAGAGGATTTTGCCGAGCACGGGAGTCTCCGAAAGGGGGGTGGCGAGGATTGATGTGTGCGGGCGACGCCGACGTTCCAGCGTGCCACGAACCGCCGACACGCTCGCGTGATCGGGGGCGTCGTCCGCTGAGGGCGGAAAGAGGGCGGGGGTCCCGCGTGCACGATCCCCCGGATGCCCGCCTTCGGTGCCGGGCCGCGGATGTCGCCGGGTCATGCTACGCCTATGTCATGACGAAGCACAATCAGATCGATCTCGTCGAGTTCCCCGCCGGCGATGCCGGCGCACTGCGCGCCGCCAGGGCGTTCTACGAGAGCGCCTTCGGCTGGGGTTTCACCGACTACGGCGAATATCTCGACACGTCGGACAGCGGCACGGTCGCGGGCATCAACGCGGTCGCAGACGAGCATCAGCAGCGGATGCCGCTCGTCGTGATCTACGTCGAGGACCTCGAGGCGGCGCGCGAGGGCGTGACGACCGCGGGCGGCACGGTGCTGCACGACATCTACGCGTTCCCCGGTGGGCGGCGGTTCCACTTCGTCGATCCGGCGGGCAACGAGCTCGCGGTCTGGTCGCAGTAGGTCGGCGCAGGCGGCCATCAACAGCACGGACAGCACGGTCAGCGGAAGGCCTGACGAGCGCGTACTCGAAGAACCCGAAGGCCTGCCCGCCGGCATCGACGGCGGCACTGGAGACGATGGGGTTCACCGGAGTGCCGGTCAGCGTCAGCAGCGACCCGGCGCTCGCCGCGAACGCGAGCGGCATCAGCAGCTTGGACGGCACCATCTTCGCCCGCACCGCAACGACGACGACCACGGGAACCAGCGCGGCCACCGCGCCGTTGATGCTGATGAAGGCCGCGAGCACCGCAACGAGCGCGCCGATGATCGCCGTGAGCCGGAATCGTCCGCTTCCCGCGCGTCCGATGACCTGCTGACCAGCCATGCCGTGACGCCCGTCGCAACCAGGGCCTCGCTCACCACGAAGAGCGAGGCGATGAAGAGCACGGTGGGGTCGCCGAAACCGGCAAGCGCCTGGGGAAGGGTCAGCACGCCGGTCAGGAACAGCGCGAGCGACACCCCGATGGCCACGATGGCGAGCGGCACCAGGCCGCTGACGAACGCGATCACCGAGAGCAACAGGATCGAGAGCGTGGGGACGATCGGATCTATGCGGTCAGCGTACCGACGCGGCTTCGCCGGGCGTCACGACCTCGTCGAGCTCAGGCGCACCGGTGTCGCGATGTAGCGGCTCTCGGCCGAGAGGTATCTGCCGGCCAGTCCGGCCACCAGCGCTCCCAGCCCGCCGACCGCCAGGTCGCCGATCGAGTCCTCGTAGCCGACGTAGATGGTCGGGTCCACGAAGGTGTGGCCCGCCCACTCGGCGACTTCCCAGACCACGCCGGCCGCGAGCCCGAACGCCACCGTCAGGCTCACGATCGCACCGCGGGGAACCTGTTCGGTGGCGGGATCCGGCACGACGGCGAGCCGCACGGCGAGGATGTAGAGGACCGCAGCGAGAAGTCCGTTCAGCGCGAAGTGCACGACGAGGTCCCAATAGCGCACCTGAGCGTACGTGTCGAGAACGGCGCTCCAGCCGGCGACGAGAAGAGCGATCCCGAAGGCCGCGTCCAGCGCGGGGCGGATGCCGAGGAAGCGCGGGATCACCAGACCCAGCAGCACGAGGGCGAAGACCGCGACATCCACCGGCGACCACCAGATCATGGCGGCGATGATGCTCAGCACACCCAGCACGCGCACGCCATCCGCACAGAGCTCCGCGACCCCGCGAGCCGGCCGGAGGAATGTCGCCTTCATCCCCCCAAGCGTAGGCGGCGTGGAACCGGGGCGGCCCGATCCCACGCCATCGCGAGCATCAGGAAAGGGCCGTCGATTCGAAGCGGATGCGCGCCTGCACCGGCTCGTGATCGGACGCCGCGGCGCCATCGAAGCGCACGGCGTTGATGCCGACGGCATCCACCGTCACCGCGTCGCTCACCAGGATCCAGTCGATGCGCTTGCCCCCGGTCTTCGGTGCTCGGTATCGCGAGAAGGTGTCCCACTCCGGTGTGAGGCGGGCCCGGGCGGCCGTCCAGGCGTCGCGCAGCGGACCGGATGTCAGGGTGCGGTACGGGGCCGATCGAGTATCGCTGTTCATGTCTCCGAGCACGAGGGTCGGCCGGTCGCTCCGACGCACGAGATCGACGATCATCTCGGCGGAGCGGGCGCGCGCGGCCCGCGAGAGGTGGTCGAGGTGCGCGTTGAGCACGCGGAACGGGATGCCGGTGGCTGTGTCGATCAGGTTCGCACTCACCAGCATGCGGGGCAGCAGGTTTCCCCACGTTCTCGAGCCCGCGACATCCGGGGTGTCCGACAGCGCGAGCTGACTCCAGCTCTCCAGGGCGATCCGGCGAGTGTCGTAGAGGATGGCGCACCGCTCGTCGCTGCCATCGGGGTTGCGCCCCCGACCCACCGCCCGGTACGCAGGTCCGAGCACGTCGGCGACGAAGGCGACCTGATCGGGCATGGCCTCCTGGATGCCGACGATCGTCGGCAGTTCGCGCTGGAGGATGGCGCGCAGGAGCGGGCGGCGCCGGGGGCCGTAGTCGGGGCTGCGGGGTGAGACGCGGGCGGCCCGCCGCCGGATGTTGTAGGTCATGACGTGCAGGTCCGGCGGCTCGACCGGACCGATCAACGCGTCGCCCGGCATCCACAAAGCGTAACCACGGGTGGAGGGCAGGGGGTCGGGTTGCGGGCGTGCTTCAGGTGCCGTTGCAGTGTCAGACGAAGCGGACGGTCTGCTGCAGGCGGGTGCGGATGTCGAAGATCTCGTTGCCGCCGATCGACCGGGCGCCCGGCACGCCCTGCCGCAGCAGGTTGCCGAGCGCGCCGCGGGCCACCGCGACGACCGGGATGCCGCGCACGCGGCCGAGCGGGATGACCGCCTGGTCGAGGTCCTCATCCGGGAGCACGACGATGGCTCCGCCGAAGCGCACGCCGGCCGCCCTGGCCACGACACGCATGCGGCCGAGCAGGTCGGCGACGGGCGACCCGTCCACGCCCTCGCCCGTGAGCTCGCCGCGGCGGACGCCGACCGGGCCGCCGAAGTCCTCCGACAGCACGGCGTAGAGCCCCGACGGGCTGAGCACGATGTGGTCGAGCTTGTCGTCGTTGCCGCCGCCGCGGCCGGCAGCCGCGACATCGTGCCAGACGGTGAAGCCCATGCCGAGGTCGGAGACGACGCGAGCGGTGGCCTCCTCGGCGAGTGCGTCCGCCAGCATCCGCCGCAGTTCCCGCGGAGCCCGCCGGACCAGGGCCGGGTCGTACGGGTCATCGAGGGCGACGCCGCGCCCGACCCATTCGCGCATCAGGTCGAGGTAGCGCTCGCGGCGCCAGCCGCCCGGCTGGCCCTGGGACCGCGCCTTCGGCCGCGTGTCGGCGGGCGGACGCGGCGCCGGACGCCATCCGGACCAGTCGGCGGGCGGCGGTGTGGCTCCGAACCCATGCCCGCGGTCATACGCGGCCCGTGCCTCGGGGGTGCCGACGAGTTCCCACGCGCGCTGGACGCTCACGAAGACGGCGGCGTCGCCACCGGTGTCCGGGTGCGTCTGGCGAAGGCGCAGGCGGTACGCCTTGCGGAGGCCCTCGACGTCGACGTCCGGGTCGACGCCCAGCACCTGGTAGGCGGACGCGGAGAGCGGACTGTCGAACACCGGCGCCTCCTCTCAGGCTGCCCGGCCACCGGGCGGCTTACAGGCTACCCGCCGGAATCCGGAGCGGCTCTCAGGTTCGCCCGGGGCGAAGAGCTGCGGCTCATGAGCATCGATGACCGCGCCCCCTGGTCCCGCAGCGACACTTCGTCTTGCTGCGCGCTCAGCGCCGAGCTATGTGAAGCGAAAAGCCCCAGCGGCCGAGGTTGCGGTCCCTGAGCGAGAGCAGCGAGACGAAGGGCGCTGACCAGCCGAGGTTCCCGTCCGTCAGCGAGCGCCGCGAGACGAAGGGCGTCGAATAGCCGGTCCCCGCCGATGCGAAGGGATGCTCGCGACGGAAGTTCCGGTCTCTGACGGAGGTCGCTTCGTCGCGTGAAGCGGTTGCCGAGCGGGGGACGCTTCGTCTCGCTGTGCGCGCTCAGCGAACGGGAGGCGGCGATCCGACGGGCTCTTCCACCGCAGCTCTGAGACCCCACTCTTCAAAAACCACCGTCTCGCGTTTGGGCCAGCGTGCTTCGTGTTGCGAAGCGGTTGGTTGCGTCCGGCATGGTGGTGTACGAACCCCCCGGTGACCGTGTCGCTGCGGACGTAGCGACGGTCACCGCGTGA
>NZ_JBNCNY010000009.1:0-201208 GCF_049847225.1 Micromonospora sp. DT81.3 | reverse complement strand
GCCTGGACCCTTCGGAATGCGACGTGACGACAACATGACCTCCAACAGGTGTGATCACGTTGCAACGATCACTGGAAACCACCCCGCCGAAACTGACCAGTTTTCGAGCGCCGTCGACACCCAGAGCAGAGCGAGGGTTTGAGCGTATCCAGACGGAAGGATCGCAGTCACTCCCCCAGCATCCACCACCAATCCGACACAAACGAGCAATCTCTCGCGCAATTCACCAACAGCCTGTTGGCGAATTTCGGCTCGGCCTCCCGCGCTCACCCCTCAGCCCAAGCGCGGATAGTGAACCTTATGTCAGAACATAGGTTCTAGCAATGTCACCCAGTACAGAAGAGAGGTCGGGCCCGCCATAGCCCATGCCCGACTCCGGCGTCGGCGGAAAAGGTTCGCCCTTCGTCGACGTGACTTCTGACCGGTGTGTCCACCGCGCGACCGACCAACGGATACTGACCGCTCTTCGGGACCTGCTGACCCGGGCGGAACTAGGAACGCGTCAGCAGGAGTTTTGGGCTTGCCGCCCGGGTGGAGTGTGCCGTGGTCAGCGCAGATCTGGTTGCGCCCTCGGGTTTTCGCCCGGTACATGGCGGCATCGGCTTGGCGCAGCAGGTCGGCCGCGTCGAAGCTGAGGTCGGCGCTGGCCAATCGATGCGGTTACCGCGGCCTGTACCGCGCGCTGCACCGAAGGGGCCCACATACTATGTGGCTCGTAACGGCACGGTCGCATATCTGGTATCTACGAGCGGTACTGTTCCGGGTAGACCCGCCGCCGCGTCGGTGCCTGTCCTCTGGACTGCATACCCGCGTGATCCGAGCGCCGGGTCGGCAACGGGTTCAGGTTCCTCCCGGGAACGCTCATCCCCAGCAGAGGCCGTTCTCGGGAGGAACCGCCCTCGTTATGTTACCGACGCACCAACGGGAACGCTCCACTCCCCCGCACCAGACTCCGCTGACGGTTACCACGAGCGGAAGCGCAAGTCCATCCCACGACAGGACGCCGTCGGCAGGCGTAAGTTCAACACGCTTCGGGCCTTCCGCTCATGCGTAATCGCTCACCCCAGGCGATGCGTGGGTCACTCTCGAAGCAAGGTGCCGCCGGGAGGCAGCCTCCTCCCCCAAGACTGGCCGCCCCCGGGCGGCGCCGCCCGCGCTGGCCGTAGCCTTGCGCCAGGAGGTTGGTGGCCCAGTGACCCTCGTCGCCGAACCGCTCCGTTCGGTATCACGCACCACACCCGCTGGCGTCCCCGGCAGTCGCCTCCTCCGGAAAGGTAAATCTGTGGCGGATGCCGGTATGATATGTGGTTAACAGGCGGACTCTTCGATCGTCCCATCCCGCCGGCGTATGTGGCGGTCCTGTTAACACCGACTTGCAACAATCACTGGGAACCACCCTGCGGTCGGCGGGACACATCGCCGATTGCTTGAGGATTATCTCCTGCTAGTGCGAGAGGGGGGCTGGGGTGATCCGATGTAGCGATGATGCCCCGAGTCGACGACCGGGTGCTCGGGCGGCTCCGGCACCAGATGAAGGCCGCCGGGTGAGTCCGCGGCAATCGTCAGGGCCTCCACCCACGCGCGATTGATTCGTGGCCGTCCGCTGCCGTAAAACTTAAAGACGATCGGGCACCGGGGGTGGACCCATACGATAGTGCGCCCACGTCCGGTGCTCGGGTCGTCCTTCCAGGAGAAGTGGAACGACTCGCCGCGGCGGATTTTCGCACCGATCACGACCTGCAGGTGGGCAAGCAGACGGTCCTCAAAGTCAATCGATACGATCGCGTCGTAGGCGAATCTGCCCATCGGGGTTCTCCTCACAGGGGGTGGCTGTCCTCGGGTGAGCCCGACTATCGACTAGCCGTCAGCGCCGATCGGGCACCGAGGTGCTTCCATGCATGGCAATGTTTTAGCTGAGCGAATCGAGCACACGGTTCAGCTTGGTCGCGGGAGCACACCGGATCCGATCGGTGTTGGGATATCGACATCGCCTCCAAGAGGTCTAGTTGAGAGCGACGTAGGGGAGGATCACCGGGCTGGTGACTTCCCAGTGCAGAAGATCCTGCTGGCTCTGTCCGGGGGGCACGAGGATGTCGAGCGCGTTCGGGTCTCGGGTGTCGGTGTCTCGCGCTGTCGTCCCGGTGGTGTCCGCGCCTGCGCCACCGCCGAACCGGTACTCCTGCACCCACGCGTGATCGGTGCCTGTCGCGTTGTCCCAGTAGGACTTGGAGTAGACGGGACGGATGTTGCCCACACCTTCGTCGTTGGCTGCGTGGGATGTCATGACGACCTGGTAGCCGGCAGCGCCCAGATCGATTCCGGCCAGGGCAACTCGCGGGACGGTGAACGCGATCTGATGTGTCTTCGGAACGACCAGCAGTTCTCCGAATCCCAGGTGATTCTCGCGCCTGTCGACGACGCTCGGCTTCGCGAAACCGGAACCGCCGACCGTTACGGAGTACGGCTGAACCAGTTGTGCGTTGGTTCCCTGGTGCGCGTTGAAAGGCTGTCCGTCCGTCCCGTTGCCATCGATGTAGATGTCGATGCGCTGAGTGGAAAGCTCGTCGCCGCCCCACGGGTTGGTGATATCTCCGGCGATGGTGGTTACCAGGTTGACGTATTCGCCGTCTTCGTAGACGTCGAACTTGTCGATGTCGAAGGCCCCGTCGACGAACGCGTCGTTGGTCGGGTAGACGTAGGTTCCCGGCCCGTTATCGTCACCGGCGGCGTCCCTGATGCTCCCGACAAGTGTCCCGAAGTTCGTGGAGGTCACCGTACGCCGTGCGATCGATATTCCTCCGGTGGCTCCGGTTGCGGCGACAGTGATCTTGTTCTCCCCCCGCTGCGCGGGAACGGTCACCGTGTACCTGCCCCCGGTGACCGACGCGGCAGTCGTGGAGCCGTTCACGTTCACCCAGACACTGGCAGCGTCGGTGGTTCCGGTAATGGTGATGGTGTCTGCATCGGTGGTGCTGTTGTCTGCAATGTCGATGGAGAGTGCGGGTCCTGCCACGAGGGTGCCCTTCGCGTATCGGTCGGCGACCGTGGAGGGGGTTTCCATTGGTGCGCCGACGCCTTGTTTGGCTCCCGTCGTCCACATGGCGAGGCTCCCCCGTCCGTTCGGTGTCGCACCTTCCGCGGCGAACGCCGATGGAGCTCCCATTCCGACGACAGCCACGCCCGCAGTGACGAGAACTGCAAGCCGTGCGAGGCTCTTCTTCATGTGACTCCCTTGAAACACTGACGGTCCCGAGCGTGGATCTTTCCCATGACGCGCACCACGGCGTCGCGCGTGCGGTGCGAAGACCCTAGCAGCTCATAGACCGTCGCTGCAAACGCTTACAACTTCCGTCGATGTAATTCCCCCGTGCGAGCTGGATCTCCGCCGATTCGCTGTGGAAGCGCTTCCACAAAACGTCGGCTCTGTGCGCACAGCGGGGGCTTCGTATGCGATTCGGTGAAGGCTTTGAGGGCCGTCGGCGGGACCCGAACCAAGGCCGCCCCGCTGCTCGAGAGCCGAATCCGCTTCCGCGCCCCTCACAACTCGACCGACTCCATGCTGGACTGCGCGGCTTGGCGCGCTCGTCGACATCCGCGCGACGGAGCCACTCCTGCAGCGTCATCGAGTGAACCCCCGAAGTCTTTCGCGATTTGCTCGGTCGTCACTCCGGGCTCGTGGTTCCGCGCGACGCGCACGACATCGTCACGGAACTCGCTCGCGTAGGGGTTTGGCACAGCAACATCCTTCCAGGCCCGCCACTCGGTCAAGCCCGATCAAGATGTCACCTGTCCGTGCAGCAGATCCCCCTGGTTATTACGACTGGCCCCTGGTTGCTACGACGATGCGGCGATCCCCGCAACCGAGGCAGAGGGGCTCTGTCAGGAAGCGGGATCAGGTCTAGCGGTCGACGATCGGACGATGAAGGTAGTTTCGGTCGTGTGGTGCTGAGGATCGACATCGTCCTGATCCAGCATCGCCAGTATCATCTGGCCGGCATGGCGGCCTTGCTCCTCAGGAAACTGGGCGATGGTGGTCAAGCCAAAAAAACCAGCGAGTTGATGATCATCGATGCCGACGACGGAGAGATCGCGAGGGACGACCAAGCCCAGATCGCGGGCCGCCAACAGACATCCAATGGCGATCTCGTCGCTCGCCGCAAAGATGGCGGTGGGCCGGTTATAGGCGAGCAGCGATTTTCCGGCCTGGTACCCGGACGGGATGTCGAAGTCGGCTTCGCGGAAGAGGGAAGGGTCGGCGGCGATTCCTGCCTCTCGGAGGGCGCTCTGCCATCCCTCGGAGCGGGTATCCCCGAGTTGGAAGGCGGAGCCGAGGGCGCTGCCGCTGCCGACGTGCGCGATGCGGGTGTGGCCGAGGGAGATGAGGTGCTCGGTTGCCAGCCGGGACACCCGGAGGTTGTCGACGTTGACGGTGGAGACACCGTCAATTGAGCCGCCGATACTGACGACAGGTTTGCCGAGGTCGCGGAGCGTTCGGACTTCGTCCGGGGCGAGTTCGATGCTCGCTGCGATGAGTCCGTCGACGCTGGCACGTCTCAGGGAGTTAGCGAAGACCTTACCCCGCTGCTCGTCGACGCCCTGCAGGTCGTAGAGAGTGAGATCGTATCCGCGATCGAGCAGGACCGCCTCAACACCCTTCAATACTGAGGTGAAGAACCAACGGTCGACAAAGGGAACCATGAAGCCGACGTTGTTCATGCGGCCGCTCGCAAGGCTTGACGCACTCGAGGACACCACGTAGCCAAGTTCCTTAGCGGCCGCCCGGACCTTCTTCCGGGTCTCCGGTGAGGCGCTCTTGCCGTTGAGGGCGCGCGAGACGGTCGCGATCGACACGCCGGCGCGCTCCGCCACATCGGCGATGTCGGCCACAGCAAGCTCCTAAGATCAAGACGAACGTTGGTGGAAGGCTACACCGGGGCGGGACCTGTTCTCACGCTCGGAGCCACACGGTGGAGTCGCCTCGGAGCATCCAATCCTCGAAAGCGGAGCTTGCTACCAGCACTTCGCTCTCAGGGAGCCGGATGGGTTCTCTTCCCGTGTTGACGACGACGACGGCGCGGCCATTGCGGAACACGAGCACATCGTCGCGGGGGTAGTCGAGCCATTGCAGGCGGCCGGTGCCGAGCTGAAGTTCCTTGCGGAGCGATAGCAGCCGTCGATATAGCGTGAGGGTGGAGTCGGTATCGTTGCGCTGTTCGTCGCGTGCGAACGTACCCCAGTGGTCCGGTTGGGGTAGCCAGCTGTTGTCACCGGGACTGAACCCATATGTGCGTGACCCCATGCTCCACGGCAGCGGCACCCGGCAACCGTCCCGGCCGTAGCGCTCCCCATTTGTCCGGAACCAGGTGGGGTCTTGGCGAGCGTGATCGGGAAGGTGGATTGCCTCGGGGAGCCCGAGCTCTTCCCCCTGATACAGGTATGCCGAACCCGGCAGGGCAAGCATCAGCGCTGTGGCGGCGCGGGCCCGCCGCAGCGCGGCCGACTGGTCCGGCAGGTTCGGGGTGGCGGGTCCGATGCCGTGGCCCTGCGGGTTGTCGAAAGACAGCGCGAGGCGGGTGGCGTGCCGGACGACGTCATGGTTGGACAGGACCCACGTGCTCGGCGCGCCCACACTAGTGAACGTGGCCAAGGAGGAGTCGATGATCTCGGCCAGCGGCCGGGCGGCCCAGGGCGTTTCCAGATAGGCGAAGTTGAATGCTTGATGCATTTCGTCGGGCCGGACCCAGTCGGCCAGCCGGGACAGCGGGTCGACCCAAGCCTCGGCGACCAGGATGCGGTTCCCCGGATAGCCGTCGAGCAGTTCCCGCCACTCGCGGTAGATCTCGTGCACTTCATCCTGACCCCAATACGGCACGCTCGACGGGGCGCTGATCTCGGGCTCGAGAGTTGCCGTACCGGCGCCCAGACTGATGGTGTCCGGTTCGATGACGTCAGGAAGGCCGGGCTCCTTGATCAACCCGTGAGCAACATCCACACGGAATCCGTCAACGCCGCGGTCCAGCCAGAACCGGAGGACATCGAGGAACAGAGACCGCACCTCGGGATTGGTCCAATCGAAGTCCGGTTGAGAGGAATCGAAGATGTGCAGGTACCACTGGCCGGGCTGACCGTCCGCCTCGATCACCCTGGTCCACATCGGTCCGCCGAAAATCGACTGCCAGTTGTTCGGCGGCAGCGCGCCGTCTTCGCCGCGCCCGTCTCGGAAGATGTATCGCGCGCGCGCAGCACTTCCGGGAGCGGCGATCAGTGCCTCCTGGAACCAAGGGTGATCGCTCGAGGAGTGGTTCGGCACCAGGTCGACGATCACCCGGATGCCCCGGTCGTGCGCTCCCTCAATCAGCGCATCTGCGTCCGCAAGAGTGCCGAAAATCGGGTCAACATCGCAGTAGTCCGCGACATCGTAGCCGGCGTCTCGCTGCGGTGATCGGAAGAACGGGGACACCCACAGAGCGTCGATGCCAAGCTCGACAAGATCGTCCAGGCGAGCCGTAATGCCGGCAAGGTCACCGATCCCATCACCGTTCGAGTCCGCGAACGACCGCGGATAGATCTGATAGATCACAGCGTCATGCCACCACTGTGTCTGCATGGCCGGAAGCAAAGGTGTCTGCATGGCAGGAAGCATACGTGGAAACGCTTCCGTTGCGAAACAGTGCGTCACTGAGACGAATTGGGGGTTGTGCTGCTTCCTTCGTTTGCATAGCTTGTAAGCGCTTCCATCTAGCGCTGGTCCTGCGGCGCGTCGTCGAGGCTGACACAGAAAGGATTCACCGATGAAGGTGACATTGAAAAGAGTTGTTGTGGGGGCGACGGCCCTGTCGATCACGCTCGCCGGCCTTGCGGGCTGCGCCAGCGGGGACAGTGGCGGTAGCGAGGGCGGCGGTGACGCTGCGGATGGCGCGGACAGCACGCCCATCACCGTGTGGGTCGACATCGAACGCAAGCCGGCGCTGGAGGATGTCGCGGCCAGCTTCACCGAAGAGACCGATATCGAGGTCAAGCTCGTGACGAAGGACTTCGCCACGGTCGACCAGGACTTCATCAGTCAGGTGCCAACAGGGAAGGGCCCCGACGTCATCGTCAGCCCCCACGACAAGCTGGGCGCGTACGTGGCGGCTGGTGTGGTGGCACCTCTCGAACTCGGTGACGTCGCCGAAGGGTTCGCGCCGTCCGCGATCCAGGCGATGACGTACGACGGCAAGGTCTACGGCGTTCCCTACTCGATCGAGAACGTTGCACTCGTGCGTAACACCGATCTGGTGGCCGAGCCAGTGACCACGTTCGACGAGGTGATCGCGGCGGGTCGTGCCGCGGGTACCGAGTACCCCTTCCTTGTGGGTCTGAGCCCCGAGCAGGGTGATCCCTACCACCTGTATCCCCTGCAGACCTCGTTCGGCTCGCAGGTGTTCGCCCAGAACGCCGACGGCAGCTATGACGCTTCGCAGCTCGTGCTCGGCGACGAGGCTGGCGTCGCGTTCGCCACTGCGCTCAAGCAGTGGGGTGCCGAAGGGATCCTGAACCCGAACATTGACGGCGATAAGGCGCGGGAGTTCTTCGTGGCCGGCCAGTCCCCGTACTACCTGACCGGGCCGTGGAATATTCCTGCGATCGCCGAGGCGGGCATCAACTACGCCGTTGACCCGCTCCCCAGCGCCGGTGGCCAGGAAGCCCGTCCGTTCATCGGCGTGAACGGGTTCTTCCTCTCCAGCAAGTCGACCAACGCGCTCGCGGCGACGAACTTCATCGTCAACTACCTCAGCACCGAGGACGCCCAGATGAGCCTGTTCGAAGTCGGCGGTCGACCGCCGGCTCTTCTGGCGGCATACGAGACGGCAGCCGCCGATGACCCCGACGTGCAGGCCTTCGGCGAGATCGGCCAGACCGGCGCGCCGATGCCCGCCATTCCCGAGATGGGTTCGGTCTGGGCCGACTGGGGCAACGCCGAGCTGCAGCTGATCAAGGGCGAGGGTGAGCCCGTCGCGGTCTGGGAGACCGCGACGACGAATATCCAGTCCAAAATCGGCGGCTGAACGCCCCCCACCGCCGCTGTGGGTGGGGCCTCCGGGCTCCACCCACAGCGGCACCATCATCGGCAGCACCATCAACATCTTTACGGCACAGTGACCAAGGAGGGTCATCGATGACCGAGACCAAGCTCGAGAGTCGCCAGTCAGGCACGTCCCGCTATGCGGGCGTGGGCCCGTCTCTCTCATCCCCCGGTAAGAAGCTCACGTCCGGTGGGCTGCTCGCGCTCGTGGTGAAGGTCGTGCTGCTGGGCGTGATTGACGCGCTAGCGATCTTCGGGGCGTTCGTGCTGCTGGGGAAAGGTGACTGGGTTTCGACCGTCGTCCTCGTGGTCCTGGTGATCGGCGTCAACTACATCTATCTCCGCGCCGGCCTGCTGCCGGCGAAGTATCTGACCCCCGGTCTGTTCTTCCTCGCGGTCTTCCAGATTCTGGTCATTTTCTACACCGGCTACATCGCATTCACGAACTACGGAGATCAGCACAACAGCACCAAGGAAGACGCGGTCGCGCAGATCATCCGTACCTCGCAGACGCGGGTGCCCGACTCGCCGACGTATCCCACCCAGGTTTTCCGCCAGGGGGCCACATTCGGTCTGCTCGTCTCCGAACCCGACGGCGACCTCGCGTTCGGAACAGCGGAGCAGCCTCTCCAGGAGGTGAACGGTGGGCCGGAGGGCTGGGAGCAGCTCAACCTGAACCAGATCATCCGCAACCAGGACGCGATTCTCGCCGTCTCCGTTCCGCTGTCCGACGATCCGAACGACGGATCCATCCGCACCCAGGACGGCACGACGAGTTTTGTCTTCACTTCCGATCTGGTTTACGACGAGGCGGCCGACACCTTCACCGACACCAGCACCGGCGAGGTTTACGTCGATGACGGTCAAGGCAACTTCACGTCGGAGGGAAGGCAGTCGCTGACACCGGGCTGGCGTGTCGTCGTCGGCTGGGACAACTTCGCATACGCGTTCAACACTGCAGAGCTCCGGGACCCGCTCCTCCGGGTCACGGCGTGGACGTTCGCGTTCGCGTTCCTCTCCGTGCTGACGTGCTTCGCGATGGGACTGTTCCTCGCGATCGTCTTCAACCACCCGACCCTGCGCGGCAAGAAGGGCTACCGAATCCTGATCATCCTTCCGTACGCGTTCCCGGCCTTCCTCTCCGGTCTGGTGTGGGCCGGCCTACTGAACGAGGAGTTCGGGTTCATCAACCAGGTTCTGCTCGGCGGCGCCGAGATCCCCTGGCTCGGCGACCCGTGGCTCGCGCGACTCAGCGTGCTGCTGGTGAACCTGTGGCTGGGGTTCCCGTACATGTTTCTCGTCTGCACGGGCGCCCTGCAGGCGCTGCCCGATGACATTCTCGAGGCGGCGAAGGTTGATGGTGCCGGGGCGTGGCGCATCTTCCGTGCGATAAAGCTGCCGCTGCTTTTCGTATCGGTCGCCCCGCTGCTGATCGCGTCATTCGCCTTCAACTTCAACAACTTCGTCGTCATCTACATGATGACAAGGGGCTGGCCACGATTCACCGATACGACCCTCGACATCGGCGCGACGGACCTGCTCATCAGTATGGTCTACAAGGTCGCGTTCGGTGGTGGAGGCGGCCGAGACTACGGCCTCGCCAGCGCACTCTCGATCATCATCTTCCTCATCGTGGGTGTGATCGCCATCATCCTGTTCCGGCAGACCAAGGCACTGGAGGACCTGAACTGATGTCCAGCGAAGACACGACCGCAGGCACCGGCCGGAGGAGCGAGCACGCGTTCGCGCCGGGCTCCCAGTTCGCCGCCTTCGGCGGCGAAGGCTACGAAGAAGGCAATCTTCTCGCGGTGAGGCTCGCTCCCGAGCCGGCAGCGCCGGCCGGGCGCACCGGCCCACGGCAACCCTTCGGAAAGTGGTTCCTCGACAAAGGATGGCGTCACGTGATCGGCGTCGTGACCATCCTGTTCTCCATCTTTCCGCTGCTTTACATTGTCTCGGTATCGTTCAACCCGGCCGGCACGCTGACCGGCTCGAACGAGCTGTTCCGCGCCTTCTCGGTGGACAACTACGTGAACCTGTTCTCGAACCCGAACCAGCCGTACGCGATGTGGTTCCTGAACACGCAGATCATCGCGATCCTCACCAGCGTGGCCTCGGTGTTGCTCGGCGCACTGGCCGCCTACGCGTTCTCCCGGATGCGGTTCAAGGGGCGGCGGCTTGGTCTGGGCACCATCCTGCTGGTGCAGATGTTCCCGCAGTTCCTGGCAATCGTCGCCATCTTCCTACTCATGGTGGCCATCACGGACGTCTTCCCCGCCATTGGGCTGGGAACGCACATCGGCCTGATCATGATCTACCTCGGCGCCGCACTCGGGGTGAACACGTTCCTGATGTACGGGTTCTTCAACACCATCCCCGTCTCTCTAGACGAGGCAGCAAAAATCGACGGAGCCGGCCACGCCCGCACCTTCTTCACGATCGTGCTGCCACTGGTCGTGCCCATCCTCGCCGTGGTCGGGCTGCTCACCTACATCGGCATCTTCGCCGAGTTCGCGATCGCAAGCGTCATGCTCACCGATCCCAGCCAACAAACTCTCGCCGTGGGGATGTTCGCGTTCATCTCCGGGTTCCAGTCGCAGAACTGGGGAATCTTCGCAGCCGGCGCGGTCATCGCGGCACTTCCCGTCATGGTGCTCTTCCTCTTCCTTCAGAAGTACATCGTCGGCGGCCTGACCGCCGGCGCCGTCAAATAGTTCCACGACGGCGGATGACGCGCCTCGGACCCCACCACGACGGATCCCCGCTCTACGTCTCCAACCCCACACCCACACTCGGCGAGACGGTGCGGTTGAGACTGCGCACACCCGTCGAGTTCGGGCCACTTCACGCCGTGCGCACCCGATCCAATCCCGACCACGAACCGGCCTGGACAAACGCGAAGCGGATCAGCTCGGCGGAGGGGTGGGAATGGTGGCAGGCGGATATCGTCGTCGCCAACCCCCGGCACGGCTATCGGTGGCTCCTGCGGCACGAGGACGGCACGGTGAGCTGGCTGAACCAAACCGGGCCGCACACCGTCGAGACGCTGGACTCTGACGATTCCGCGCTCGTCACCTTCCCTGCGCCGCCCGCCTGGATTCACGACGCCGTGATCTACCAGGTATTCCCGGACCGGTTCGCCCGATCCGCCGAAGCCGCCGCCCGCCCCACCCCCGACTGGGCCGCCCCCGCCGGATGGGATGACCGCGTCGACCCTCTTCCGCCGGGTCGTTCCCAGCAGTTCTACGGCGGCGACCTGGACGGCATCATCGGGAAGCTCGATCACCTGGTCGACCTCGGCGTGAACCTGCTATACCTCACGCCCGTCTTCCCCGCGGCGTCCAACCACCGCTACGATGCGTCAAGCTTCCTCTCGGTCGACCCGCTGCTCGGTGGCGATGAGGCATACATCCGGCTGATCAATGCCGCCCACGCGCGCGGCATCCGCGTCATCGGCGACCTGACCACCAATGATTGCGGCTACCACCACGAATGGTTCCAAGCGGCACTTGGTACCCCTACCGCCCCCACGGGAGAGTTCTACTACTTCGCCGACGACGCGAACACGCAGTACATTTCGTGGCTTGACTACCCCGCCCTGCCGAAGTTCAACTGGGCGTCGCAGAAGCTGCGCGACCGCTTCATCGAAGGCCCCGACTCCGTCGTCGCGAAGTGGCTCACGCCGCCCTACAACCTGGACGGCTGGCGCATCGACGTGGCCAACATGACAGGCCGCCTCGGCGATATCGACCTCAACGCCGACGTGCGAGGGCTGATCAGCAAGACGATGATCCAGGCCAACCCGGAGACGGTGCTCTTCGGCGAGTCAACCAATGATGCGACCAGCGACCTGCAGGGGGATGGCTGGCATGGGGCCATGACATATTCCTCCTTCACCCGTCCACTCTGGGCATGGCTAAGCGAGCCGTCCTTCGCTCCGTACCTCAACGCCGAGGGCGAACAGATCACCCAGCCCTGGTTCTTCGGGCAACCCATCGGCGGCATCCCCCGCTACACCGCCGCCCAGTTCGCGGCCGCCGTCGAGCGTCTCAGCTCCGGTATTCCCTGGCGCGTCCGCCTCGGCAACATGCTGGCCCTGGACACTCATGACACCGCCCGGTTTGCCACGAACGCCGGACCGGGGTGCATCCCGCTCGCGGTCGGGCTGAGCATGACGCTTCCCGGAGTCCCGGTCATCTATGCGGGCGACGAGTTCGGCCTGCACGGATTCGACGGCGAAACAAGCCGCACACCCATGCGATGGGGTACAGAGGGCCGGGCCGAGGTCGCCTCCCGTATCGCGCTATACCGCGACCTGATTCACCTGCGCCGAGAGCACCCGGGGCTCGGCACCGGCGGGATGCGGTGGTTGCACGTCGACGATGACACCCTCGTGTTCGTGCGTGAAGCGGAGCAGGAGACGGTGATGATCGTCGCTTCGCGGCAGGACGTGCACATCCACCTGCCCGGGCACGCCGTGCTCTGCGCAAAATCAGGGGCCGCCCTCTTCGGCGAGGCCACCCTGACGACCGCGCCAAACGGGGAGGTGCTAATCTCCGCTGACGGCCCCGTGTTCGCGGCATGGGCGTTGCCCGGGCTGACCCGCCCGCTCGGGGCGACGCATACCCATGAAGCTGCGGGAGCAAGTCCGCGGAACTCGCCGACGTCCCTCTCCGGCTCGGCCGACTCGCCGACGTCCTGCTTCGGCTCGGCGGACGCAGCCTGTCTGGGTTCACCAGCCTGGAGCGGACCGGCAGCGTTCGTCGCCGTCTATGACCGCCCGGACCTCGCGTGCCGACGAGACACGAAGACCACCAGCGCGATGGCGGTCGCCAACCCGATTCCCGCCAGGGCCCAGACGGGTACATCCTCGGCAGCGGGTTCCGGTGGTGTCGGAGCTTCTTGCTGCGGGTCGACGAACACGACCACCGACCGCGCCGGAACGAGGGCGGTTCCGGCATCGGCATCCCAGGCGGCATCCCTGATCAGGGGGTCAGCGCTTTCGGCTTGGACCTCCGAGAGTTCGAAGCCGCGCCCCGGCATCGACGACACCGGTACGGCGGTCGGGTGCGGGCTGGCGTTCAGCACGGCGATGACACCGTCCAGTGCCGGGTCGATGTCCTCTCCCTGAGTATCGTCGATGCTCATCACGATGACGCCGGGAGGTGCATCCGGTCCCCCGGACGGGAAGGTGAGCTTCTGGTTGATCAGGGCCGCGGAGCCCAAGCTGAACAGCGGCGTGGAGTGCTTCAACCGAAGCAACTGCTGCGCCTGGGCGGTCGCAGCGGCGATAGCCTCGGTGTCGGGCCGGAGAGAGGGATCGCGAAGCAGAGGCGCGATCGCGTCCCAACGGAACCCGTTGTCTTGCTGCGGAGGCAGCCCGACTCCGAAATTGCTCTCTCTCCCCGACCAGTCGATCGCGTTGAACCAGTCGCCGGAGTTGTAGCTGTTCCGGTCGATGGACTTGGACCGCAACAGGTCGGTCCCCGCATGCCACAGCGCTGGCGACTGCGACAATGTCGCTGTCGCCAGCGCAAGCGTGTTCATCCGCACCCGGTCACCCATGGATGTGCCAACGGGAAGTTTCATCGCGAGGATGTCGTACAGCGTCTCATTGTCGTGGGCGTCGACGTAGTTAACGGTCTCATCCGGTTCGTCGCCATAGCCAGCGGCTGCGCCGCCGAACGGGATCTCGTCACCACGTTTTACGGTGCCGTCGGCGGTGACGAACCGGAAGGATCGGAGATTGCCCGCCAACCCGATCTTCACCAGGTCGGTGTAATGGGCGAGTCGGGCCGCGCTGTCGGCTTCCGACCCGTTCACGTCGTTGCCGTTGGGATCGGTGGAGAGCCCGGTCGCGAAGCCTTGCGCGAACGTCGACGCGTGATCGCCGGGGGTTCCGCCGTGTACTGCGTCGCGGAGACGGTCGTTGAAGGTGCCGATTCCGGTGCCGCCCAGCTGACCTTGGATCGCCTGTTCGAAGCGGGCATTCCCGGCCACTTCACCGAAGCTCCATCCTTCGCCGTACAGGTAGATCGCGGACCCGTCCACTCCGTCCTTCTCCAGCGTGAGCTCATCCAGCGCCGCACGCACCGCCTGCAGGTTCTGCTTCGAGGAGAAGCCCATCAGATCGAACCGGAACCCGTCGACCTTGTACTCGCGAGCCCACAGTACGAGCGTGTCGACCATCAGCTTCTGCGCCATCCGGTTCTCTGTCGCCATGTTCGCGCAGCACGTGGACGTCTCCACTCGACCGTCGGCGTCGAGCCGCTGGTAGTAGCCCGGGACGATACGATCAAGCACCGAATTGGGCGACTGGCCCGCACCGGCGGTGTGATTGAAGACCACGTCAAGCACCACCTGCAGCCCATCACCATGCAGCGCCCCCACCATTTCTCGGAACTCGCGCACCCGTGCGCCGCCATTCGCATCGGCGGCGTAGGACCCCTCTGGTGCCAGGAAGTGCAACGGGTCGTAGCCCCAGTTGAAGCCGTCCTGGTCGGCGACGCTCATCACGCACGCCTGCTGCTCGGCCCAATCCGGTCCCGCGTCGACGTCACAGTCCGGCGTACGCTGCAAACTCCGCTCCTCCTGTATCGAGGCGATATCGAATGTCGGGAGCAGGTGCACGGTGTTCAAACCCGCCGCCGCCAGATCCCGCAGATGACGGCGCCCCGCACCGTCTGCGGTGAAGGCCAAATAGGAACCGCGCATCCTGGCCGGGATCGTCTCGTCCGCGATCGAGAAATCGCGGACATGCAGCTCATAGATCGACCGGGCACTCGCATTGCGGATAACGGGGGCGGGAGTCGATACCCATGCCTCCGGCGCGAGCCGGGGATCATGCAGATCGACCAGGACCGAGCGTGTCGAGTTCGGGGTGAGAGCGACGGAGTAGGGGTCGGTCACCAGGTTGCGTTCGACGCGGCCCGTCGAAGGTGCGTACACCGTCACCTCGTACAGATAGCCATCGCCTTTCCACTCCGATAACCCGTCCACCTGCCAGCTGCCACCCGCAACTCCGCGAGCGTCGAGGGTCTCAACCGGGGACGGGTCTTCCGGATCGTCGAAGCGGAGGAGCCTTACCTTCTGCGCCGTCGGCGCCCACAACCGCAGCGTCGGCGCCCCATCGTTCCAGATCACGCCGTGACTGGTGTCGACCGCGTGCCTGTGCACGTCGTCGATGACCCCGGCAAGCTGAACCCCCGTGGTCTGGGAGGCGCCGTCGGCACGGGTGCGGGTGACCGCGAGCGGGGAGCGCAGGAGCTCGCGGACCGCGTCATCGGTCAACCCCTGCGGGCGCAGCACCCAGACCTCGCCGAGCCAACCGTACGACGCCCGCTGGTCGGCGGTCAGGCCGGATGGATCCACTTCCAGCAGCACCGTCGTCCCGCTGCCCTCCCTCTCTCGGGCGGGCTCCGACGAGTGAAGGGTCCACACGTCACCGTCGGCGGACCCGTCCACGGGCCACAGGATCGTGTCCCCATCGATCCATAGCGCTCTGCTGTCCGGCACCGTGCCCACAGTGACGGCCGCCGAGGTGGCCGCAGCCGCCTCGCGCGGTGCCAGCGCGAGTTCAGCCGTCGGAGCGAGGGTGCCGGCGATGAGAAGCGTTGCCAGAGCACCTCCCGCGACTTTCGCTTTGATGAGATACGAAATGCTACTCATGGTCCACGTCACGACGCGATCCTCTCCGTGCGGGTAGCGACCCGTCACTGGGCGTGGGGATCGGGAGATGGTCGAGCGCAGACGTGCGGGGCCGGGACAGATGATCTGCCCCGACCCCGCCGTTGGTGTCGCTCTTACGGCCTTATGTCACTCCACTTTGGCAGTTTGAGGGTGAGCCCCTTGGATGTAGCTGTGCCGGGCGCATGGGTGTCGTCATCTGCGGTCACTTGCACCGAGATGGTTTTGCCCAGGTCTGCGCGGCGCGGCCTGTAGTCCGCGTCCGTAGCACCCTCGATCGGCTCCCCGTTACGCAGCCACTGGTAGGTGAGCTCCGGGTTGGGTGTGGCCCAGGTGCCGCCGTCGGTGGTCAGGGTGAGCTTGTTCAGGTTCGCCTTGATCTTCGGAGCCTTCACGTTCTCCAGCACCGCCGCGTCCTCCACCGGGACGTAAGCGGAGAGGTATCCGTCGACCTCAACCGTGCGCATCCCCTCGACGGAGATGGTGAGGGTTCCGTCTGCGTCGGACACGACGACATCGTCGTCGAGACCCATCGCGTCGTGGAAGACCTGGTTCGCGTGCTGCGCACCCATCTCGACCTCGATCGTGTCGTTCGCTCCAGGGAAGTTGCCCGCCACGATCGCCACCCCGGTGTCCCGACTGGTGCCCAGGCGCGCGCTGGAGACGAGGTCCCCACCGAGCTCCGACGAGGAGTGGGTCGGCTGCAGAATCACGTCCTGCTCGCCGCTGGCGTACTGCTTGCGGATCTCGAGCAGCTTGACGATCTCCTCGTAGTACGGCGTCTTCTCCTTGAAGTAGGCCCCGGTGGTCTTGAACATGTCACCGTAGAACACCGTCGGAACCGTGTCCTTGTTCGTCAGCGCGATCGCGTACGACACCGGCACGTTGTACGGTGCGTACTGCTTGACCTGCTGCTTGCGGTCGGCGTCGTACTTCTCGAACTGCACCTTCTCGTACGCGAACGTGTTCGGCTCGAGGTCACCTGCTTCCTCAGGCGTCAGCGGGATCGGGGAGATCACGTTGAACTCCTGGTCGTGGTTGTTGATGAATGACCAGTTCGGCACCGCATCCTCGGGCGCGTACCCGTTCACACGGTCGTTCACCGAACCCTCGAACACGTTGTTCACGGCCTGATTCTTCCGCCCGAACGCGCCCAGGTAGGAAAGGTAGGGCCCGTTGTCCATGACCAGCTGACCAAACTGGTTGCTCTCCTCGAACGGCACCTGCGCGGTCGTGTACGACTCGATGTAGCTGAGGTGCTCGTTCACGTCGTCGTTCGGGAAGTTCGCAAGCCGCTGCTCCTTCTCGTCGACCAGGATACGGGTGTCCACGTGCGACGCGGCGTCGATGCGGAACCCGTCGAACCCGAAGTCCAGCAGGTACTGCTGCCAGTTCGCCTGCTCGGCCCTCACGTCAGCGCGCTGCGTGTTCAGGTCGTTGCCGATCAGGAACTCGTACTGCAGCACGTTCTCGCCGATGTCCTCCGGGCTGCTCAACTCCCCATCGAACCGGTACGCGGTGGCGCCAGGCTCGGTCTCCCGGTTGTAGCCGGGCTGCTCGAGCAGGTAGGCGTCGGTGAAAGGACCGATCTCCGCCGGCGGCAGTGCCAGCAGCTGCGCCCGCACCTCGTCGTCGGTGCCGGTGTAGCCGTTCTCCCGCGCATAGTCCAGGTACGTCTGCTCCATTGATCCCGGGCGGGGGTCGACGTAATACAGCAGCACCGGGGCGTACTTGTCGTCATCGGTTGTTTCGGTTGCGGCGCCCTCCACGGCGTAGTAGCTGTCCGCGAGGAGGTAGCCGTCGACGACGTTGATCTTGCCGTACTGCGCCGCCTCCGTCTCCGCAAGCCACGCCGGCAGGTTGTTCTGCGGGTCATCCGGCCCGAAGTAACGGATGTACTCGCCCTCATCGTCGACGAGCACCCGGTACAAACCCTGGTACTGCGAAGAAGTACCGTGGTAGTACTGGTAATCCCACTCCTTGATCACACCATGCTCGGTCTGGCCGGGCGCCGTGCCCTTGGTGTAGGTGGCATACACGAACTGCTCGCCGATCGGGTTGCCGAACGGATCCACCGGCGTCACCGGAAGCACCCGCCGTTGCGTCAGACCGATCATCTGGTTCGGGACCACGTCCACCTGCACGCGCAATCCCTCATCGTGCATCGCGTCGATGGCGCCCTTCAGCTCATCAGCGGTACCGTACTTCGTCGGTCCCTTGCCGTACGCGCCCAGATCGTACCGGTCCGCGATCGCGTACCCCTCCCGGTACTTCGAGTCACCCGCGACCCGATACGGCGGAGGTGCCCACAGGTCGGTGATGCCCCACTCCGCGAGCAGATCCGCGTTCTCCGTCAACGTGGTGTAGGTGTTGTAGTCGTCGGGTTGGAACAGACCGAACGCTTGGAAGATGACGTGCTTGTCGAGTTCCGCGTTGGATTCGAAGACGTCGCCGTCTCCGACCTCCGCGCCGGTCTTCTGCGCCGATATGTCGGCAGATGCTGGTACGGCGCTGATGACCATCCCAGCGGTCACGACAGCAGCTAGTCCAATGGACGCTGCCGATCGAGTTCGCTTCATTTCATTCCTTCTTCGTGCTTTGTTTGATATTCACAACATGCATGCCGTGCGGTGAGGTCACCGCGCGGTGCCGGGAGCGACGATTGCTGGGTCGTGCTGACCGGGGCGAAGCGAGTCGGGTCTCGGTGAGTGAGGTGCGTTTGCGTCTCTGGTGCGTCAACTCCCTACTAGTTGGTGATGGCAGCGCCCGGACGGCACTAGTTGGTGATGGCAGCGCCCGGACGGCGAGCTACATGAGCGAGTTCCTGAGATCAAGTCACTGCACACCGTTTCCGGGAAGCGGGGTGCGCTGATCTCTTCAGGTGTGCTAGGGATCATTCGCGGCCCTCTTTGATGCCGTTGTGGGTCATGGCGCGGTGCTTTGCGGATCGACGAGCACGGCGACCGAGCGGGCAGGAACGGTGACCGTTCCGGTGGCTGAGTCCCAGGTTGTGGACTTCACGATCGGGTCGGATCCGTTGGCTTGCGCGTCGGTCAGCGTGAAATCGCGGCCGGTGAGTTCGGGCAGGACCTGGGCGGTCGCTTCGGCCGAGGCGTTGAAGACGACAAGGGCACCCTCCAGCGTGTGGTCGGTGTCGAGGCCGACCAGGTCATCGACCAGCATGACGATGACGCCAGGGGTCGCGTTCGGGCCACCGTTGGGAAATGTAACCTTCTGGGCAATCAGGTCGGCGGACCCCAGGGTGAGGAGGCTGACCTCACGGCGCACTCGCAGCAGGTCGAGTGCCGAGGCCTCGGCGGCCGCGATGGCCGGGGCGTCGGGCTTGAGTCGCTCGTCGGAGAGAAGCTCCGCGGCGGTCTCCCAGCGGCTTCGGTTATCTCGTGCAGGAGGAAGGCCCGAGCCGAACGTGGACTGCTGACCTGTCCAGTCGATCCGGTTGAACCAGTCTCCGGAGTCGTAGCTGTTCCGGTCCAAGGATTTCGAACGGAGCAGTTCCGTGCCCGCGTGCCAGAAAGACGGCGCTTGGGAGAGGGTGACGGTGGCGAGTTCGAGGGTGTTCATGCGCGCCCGGTCGGTCAAGGGCGTGTCGATGGGAAGTTTGAACACGGAGAGGTCGTACAGGGTCTCGTTGTCATGCGCGTCGACGTAGTTGATGACTTCGTCGGGCTCGTCGGCGTATCCCGCCGTAGAGCCGTTGTAGTCGATTTGTGCGCCACTCCTGATGGCACCATCCGAGGTGGTGAAGCGGAACTGGCGCAGGTTGCCGGCAAGGCCGAGCTTCACGATGTCCGTCGCACGGGCGAGATCGGCGAGCGCCTGCTGCGGTGTGCCGTTCACCGGATCCCCGTTCGGGTCCGTGCCCAGACCGGTACCGAAGCCCTGCCGCCGCAGCGACCAGTCATTGCCAGGCGATCCGCCATGAACCGCATCCCGCAGGCGATCGTTGAACGTCCCGATCCCGGTGCCGCCGAGCTGTCCCTGCGTCGCTTGCTCGAAGAGGGCGTTGTTCGCGACCTCACCGAAGTTCCATCCCTCGCCATAGAGATAGATCGCTGATCCATCGACGCCGTCCTTGCTCAGCGTCAACTGGTTCAGAGCGGCACGCACGGCGAGCATGTTCTGCTTGGAGTGGTGGCCCATCAGATCGAAACGGAAGCCGTCGACCTTGTACTGCTTCGCCCACCAAACGACCGAGTCGACCATGAGCTTTTGCGCCATCAGATGCTCGGTCGCCGTGTTCTCGCAGCACGTCGAGTACTGCACGGAGCCATCACCCGCGAGGCGTTGATAGTAGCCGGGCACAACCTTGTCGAGCACCGAAGTGGTCTTCTGGCCCGAAGAGGCGGTGTGATTGTAGACCTGATCGAGCACTACTTGCAGGCCCATCCCGTGCAACGCACCGACCATCGACCGGAACTCGCGAACCCGTGCCCCGCCGTACGCGTCAACCGCATACGCACCCTCGGGAGCCAGGAAGTGGTAAGGATCGTAGCCCCAGTTGAACCCGTCAGATGCGGCGGTGGCGGACACGCACGCCTGCTGGGCGCGCGACGCCGGCGCCAAGGATTCCAGATCGCATGCCGTCGCCGCCTGCTTACCCTGATCTTCCTCGATGGTTGCGATGTCCAGGGTGGGCAGCAGATGCACCGTGTTCATGCCGGCGGCGGCAAGCTGCTTCAGCTGACGGGTGCCCGCACTGTCGCGAGTGAAGGCGAGATACGTGCCCCGCTCCGCCTCAGGGACCGACTGATCTCCGATCGAGAAGTCGCGCACGTGCAGTTCATAGATCGACCGATCCACCTGCTGGGCGATCTTGGGTGCAGGTGCCTTCTCCCACTCCGTCGGACGCCACCGAGCCTCGACCGCGTCCACCACGATGGAACGCCGGGAGTTGGGGGTGAGCGCGGTGGAGTATGGGTCGGTCACCACGTTGATTTCGAACCGCGTTGTGGAGGGTGCATAGACCTTCACTTCCCACGCGTATTCCTGGTCTTTCAGAGTGGACGCCGCGGCCGATACGGCCCAGATGCCGGTCGCCCCGTCGCGCTGGGCGGTCCAGCGTTTCGGGGCGCCTGTCCCGCCAGGAGCCCACGTCAGCAGGGTCGCTGTGACGGCGGTCGGCGCCCAGAGTCGGAGGTTTGCGCGAGAGGACTCCACGACAGCGCCCAGGCGTGCCCCGGCAGCATTTGCCGCGTAGAGATCATCGAGCACACCCGGGAGCTGAACTCCTGTCACGGCTCGCAGGGCACCGGCGCGGTCGCGCTGCGCGAGCATCACCTGTCCACGCAACAGGGTCGAGACGGCGGCCCTGGAAAGCGCGGGCACTCGCAGTGCGACGTAGCCGGCCAACGCCGGGAACCGTTGCTTCTGGGCGGGGGTGAGCCCGGAAGCGATTATGGACAGGTCCACCGCGACAGCCCCCGACACTTTGCCCCCTGCCACAGTGATCCCCTGGGTCGAGGTCAGCAGCTGCCAGCTCGCCTCCGTAGGAGGCGCCCCGAAGTCTGCCGGCCAAGCCAGGGTCGTCGCGTCGATCCAATGCGCCCGTTCCTCCCCGAGACCCTGCATCGGGGCGTCAACGACCTCGATGGCGAGACGGTGGGTGGACACTGTGTAGCGGAAGGTCACCGCCTTACCCTCGCTCGCGGTGAAGAGATAGTCCGCCCCGCCGGCCAGCCCGTCAACGCCATAGTTCTCCGTCCAACTCAGGCCATGCGTCACCTTCACCCGGTGGGATCCCGTCGGCAGAGCCGTTGTCGAGAACTCGTACACCCCGTCGCCGTCGACATCCGACAGCATCGCCGCCAGACAGTCCGGCGCCCAGTCGCTGCGGCACCCCAGGCTGCGCTGGAACGAGCCAGCCAGGGTCACAATCGGCTCCTCCGATGTCGAGAATGCCCGATGCGACGCGGGATCGTAGAAGATTGTGACCGGCCCGCCGCTGTGGCTGAACCGAATGTTGGCACCGTTCAGCACGCCGCCCGCGCCGTAATTGACGTCCCACGTGCCATTCAACGCGATCTTGTACTCGTAGTCGCCGGGAGCCAGATCGAACGTCGCGTCCCAGAAGCCATCATCGAAGCGACGCTCCAACGCGGTCTTTTCGCAGTCGGTCGACCAGTCCGTCGCGCAACCCATCTCCTGGTTGAAATCACTGGTGACCGCGACGGTCTCAGGAAGCGGGGACTCAACAGCGGTTGCGGGTGCCACGCCGCTGACGACACCTGCCGACAACAGCATCGTCGCTGCGGTCAGGGTTCCGATGAGTCGTCGTGCTGGGTTGGTCGACTTCGACACTGATGCTCCCCGATGAACAGCACTCCTGCGTGCGCGGATGAATGCCACGAAGTTAGCAACCGAGGCCCGATGATGCAAGCGTTTCCATCCAATATGTCTGGCCATCCCCACGCGGAACTCGCCGCTACTCGATGTTGCACGGAAGCGTTTCCAACACTGGGAGCGGGGCTGGGTAACTCTGGCAGCCGACTCGATACAACCCCGACCATTCAGCCGCGGTGGTGAAGGGGGATCGGACAACGTCCTATGCAGTCGAGGATTTGGTCCGTCTCGATATGTGCAGTAACAAGGTGGTGCCAGTGATGTGCAGCGCCGGAAGCGATGTGGAGGGATCGAAGCGGATCAGGGCGCGGGGTTTGCGTGCGCTGTCGCTCCGAGGGGTGCGCTGCTGTCCCAGATGGCGTCATAGTGAGCTCGCAAGGCGTTCGTTGGGTCCTTGCCTATGCGGGTGATGACGGTGAGTTGCGTTTCGCCAAGTGATGTTCCTAGGAACAATGCTTCTCCGCCGATCGTGGGCAGAACGAGGCGGTCGCGGAGCTCACGGGGCTGGTCTGGTGTGAAACGAAGGTCAGCGTCGGGACGTGCCCCGAGGGCGATCTGGAACTTCTCGGTTCGACCGTGGCGATCCATTCCGCTGATGCGGGTGTCGCGAGTGAGAACGCGTTTCAGGTTCGGCAGCTGCAACAGCGTGGCCAGATCCTGAGGGTGCAGGTACGGGTCGACTACGAACAAGTCCCCTACGTCGTCGACTCGTGAGAGCAGCTCGGCGTACACGAACGGGTCCCTCATTCCTCCCACGGCCTCAACCGGCTTCGCCGGCTCCGCTGACGTGACTTGCGAAGTCAACGACTCAAGAATGGCCAGGCCTGCGGGCGTAAGGGTCAATCGTCTGCCGGAGTAGGTCAGTAGTCGGGCGTCCGTGAGATAGTCAACGGTGCGTGGGTACAGACCGTCGGAGTATCGTTCAGCGTCTAGAAGATTCGTTCGCGCCTCGATGAAGGCGTTCAGGTCCGCCTTCGTCGGCTGGACGCCCTGGCTGTTCAAAGTACGCACAAACAGGAGCGCCCGCAGGTCCTTCGAACCCAGCAGCTCTGTCATGGCACGATTGTCCCACCCCTTCGGGGGCCAACCCGCAGTAAGTCATCCCGCTCGAGGACCGCGCCCCTCTTGCTCTTTGGGGTCCATCGCGAACGGCGCCCCCGGGGTCGCCGCCCAGTCTCCTCAGCAAGCGGCTTGGTTGCTTTCTCGACAGGTTCCGAGGCAGCCGACGAGCGTGAGGCATCTTGGCGCCGATCACTCACTGAATGTGCCACAGGGTCCCGTCTTGAGCTCCGCGTTCCGGATCTCGTCGTACCGATACACTTCCGTGGCGTTGCTCCCCAGTATCAAGAGTGTCCCCCGCCTGCGCCACATTGCCATTGGGGTAACCGCGCTGCCCTGCTTCGCCATGCGTTAGACGACCGCGACGGTGCCCCGCGGGCGGGCGGATTCATTGACGATACCGTCGTGCGACAGGTCTGCCGTACGGAATAATCTAGGGATGACTGATTCGGAGGCAGCAATCCCTCCTCCCGACCGTGCGGAAGACGTCTTGGCTGTTACGGGGGCATCGGGTTGGACGATGTCCCTGTAGTCGGGCCTATGGCCGGGGGCCTGCTCGGCGATGCCATCGCTGCGCGCGAACGCGAACGCCGGCACGAGTTTGACATCGCAGTCGTTGCTGCGATCCAGAGTGTTGGGGAAGAACTCACCGCGGCTCCCTCGGTTGCGCATGTACTCAAGTCCGACGAGTTCCTTGCGGCCTACACCCGTGCCGCTCGTGCCGCAGCCGAGACCGCGAGTCACAGCAAGCGACGGCGCCTCTCCATAGCGGTCGCTCACCGCGGCGATTGGACCACGTTCTCTGCCGCCGAACGTGTTGAGTTCTTCCGTCTCGTCGAGACCCTCGACGATCTGCATGTTTGGTTGTTGCACTTCTATGAGGACCCACTCGCATGGCTCAACACGCACGACCCTGAACGTCCCCCCAACGTCTACGCACCGCAAATCGCAAGCCCACTTCCACAGATCGTAGAAGACGTCCGCTATTTCAGGGGCCCAGTGATTCGAGCCCTTGGTGACCTCGAGAGACACCGTCTCGCGTTCGGGCCTCCAAAAGGCTCGATGCCCGTCCCTGACATGTACCGGAGTCGGACGACCCCCAAGGCACGCCGGTTCTTGAGGTTCATTGGTGAGCCGAACTCAGTCGATGCCGAGCCACCCGGCGACGAGTGACCGCGTCGAAGATACGCGCACCGAGTCGACCAGAAGATGTACCAGCGCGTCGTGGAACGCGTCACCCAATCCGTCCCCTGGGGGGTGGATGCACGGCGGATGCCCACACCCGGTTCGTGTGTTCTTTGCCCGCGACGGTGGAAGGCGTCCCGACGGCGTTGGCGGTCCATACGCACGCCTCCGGATCGACAGGGAGCGGTGGTCTCACCTATGGAACACCGCCGGCAGGGGTTGGCGGGGGATCACGGGTGGAACGGCTCCCCAGCCAAATCGGGCTCGGCACCCGAGAAGGGGTCTGCACCAGACCCGACTTGGCTTAACCGCACGAGCAAGAGCGAAAGTCCATCCCGATGAAGTGCTGCACCCAGGCCTAGGTCAACACACTCCGGGCCTTCCGCTCAGGCGTGATCGCTCACCCCAGGCGATTTATGAGTCACTCTCGAAGCAAGGCGCCGCCGGGTGCACGCCTCCTCCCCCAAGACTGGCCGCCCCCCGTGACGCCCCCCGCTGTTGAGGTAGCCCGTCCGCGCGGAGGGGCGCCCGCCCATGGATCAAAAACACAAGGGCGACCGGATGTCGGTCGTATGCTGATGTCCCGCGGCCCACAGGCTGCAGTCAGACGTATCGATCAGGAAGGAACCCGCTCACCTGTCAGACAGGTGCCAGGCGCCGGGGGCTGTGACGATCTGCCGCAAGCCGTACTTTCCCGCGACAAGAAGTACTTGGTGGCCGGCGGAGCTGGCTGCGAATCGTCCGCGGGTGCCGTCTCGTCTACACTGTTCAGCTTCGAGTGTGGAAAGCGCAGGCCGTCCAACGTCGATGGCCTGGCTTCGGCCGGTACGCCGCAGCATCCCCGGTCCCGTCCTTCGGTGCGTGTCAGCTGTGCGTTCCTGCCCGTCGTCGTGTGATCACGAGCACAGCGCCGGTGACCAGGATGAACGCCCCAGCGAGGGCGATGCCCCAGGGGAGCTCCGAACCGGTGGCGGGGTGCTGCCCCCGCGGGACCACGGTGCCCGGGGCTGCCCCCGGGGTGGGCGTCGAACCGGGGTTGGGGGTCGCGTCCGAGTCCACAAGCACTGCTGCCGTGCGTGCGGGCAGGGTGAGGGTGCCGGTCGCCGGATCCCACGCGGTCGTTTTCACCACCGGATCGGAGCCGTGCGCCAGCGCCGGGGTGAGCGTGAAGCTGCGTCCAGCGAGCTCGGTGACCGTCTGGGTTGTCGCCTGGGGCGAGGAGTTGAACACCACAAGGGCTCCGTCCAGCGCCGGGTCGACGTCCGTCCCGATAAGGTCATCGATGAGCATGAGGATCACACCGGGTGTGGCATCTACACCGCTGTTCGGGAACGACACCTTCTGCTGGATCAGATCGGCCCCGCCCAGGCGCAGCAGGCCCACCTCCTCGCGTACCCGCAGCAGGTCCAGAGCAGAGGCCTCGGCCGTGGCGATGTCCGAGGCGGCCGGCTTGAGCGCCGGGTTCTCCAGCAGGGGCCTCATGAGCGGCCACTTCTCTTCGTTGTCGGCCAGGCGGGGAAGACCCGAGCCGAAGGTCGATTCCTGACCGGTCCAGTCGATGCGGTTGAACCAATCGCCGGAGTTGTAGCTGTTCCGGTCGAGCGACTTGGATCGCAGTAGTTCGGTGCCGGCGTGCCAGAACGAGGGGGTTTGGGAGAACGTGGTCGCCGCCAGGGACAGCGTGTTCATGCGCACCCGCTCGGCCATCGACGTGTCGACAGGGAGCTTGAACACCCCATGGTCGAACAGGGTCTCATTATCGTGCGCGTCGACGTACGTGATGACCTCGTCGGGCTGGTCGGCGTAGCCGGCGGGCGTCCCGTTGTAGTCGAAGTCCTCGCCGGCCGTGACGGTGCCGTCGGCTGCGGTCATCTCGAAGTCCCGGAGGTTGCCCGCCAGTCCGAGCTTGACGAGGTCGGTTTTGCGAGCCAGGTCGCCAGCCGGGTCCTCGGGCACGCCCGGCCGCTCGTTGGGGTCGGTGTACAGTCCCGTGCCGAAGCCCTGGTGGAAGATCGACTCGCTCTCGACGGGGCTGCCTCCGTGCATGGCGTCGCGGAGCCGGTCCGTGAACGTTCCGATACCCGTGCCGCCGAGCTGGCCCTGCGTCGCCTGCTCAAACAGGGCGTTGCTGGCCACCTCGCCGAAGTTCCAGCCTTCGCCGTACAGGTAGATCGACTTGCCGTCCACGCCGTCCTTTTTCAAGGTCAGCTCGTCGAGTGCTTCGCGCACCGCCAGCATGTTCGCCTTCGAGTGGTGGCCCATGAGGTCGAAGCGGAAGCCGTCGACCTTGTACTGGCTCGCCCACAGCACGAGCGAGTCGACCATCAGTTTCTGCGCCACCTCGTGTTCGGTCGCGACGTTCTGGCAGCACGTCGAGGTCTCGACGGCGCCCGCGAGGGACAGCCGGTGGTAGTACCCGGGTACGACGCGGTCGAGCACGGACTTCGGGTCCTGACCCGACTGCGCGGTGTGGTTGTACACCACGTCCAGCACGACCTGCAGTCCGCTGCCGTGCAGGGCGCCCACCATCTCACGGAACTCATGCACGCGCGCACCGCCGTCCGGGTCCACCGCGTACGAGCCCTCCGGAGCCGAGTAGTGGTACGGGTCGTAACCCCAGTTGAAGCCGTCGGCGTCCTCGATCGCGGAGATGCACGCCTGCTGCTCGGTGCTCGCCGGGCCGAAGGACGCCAGGTCGCAGTCCGGGACCTGCTGCGCGGACCGGTCCTCCTCGATCGAGGCGATGTCGAACGAGGGCAGCAGGTGCACGGTGTTCACGCCCGCGTCGGCGAGCTGCCGGAGCTGCCGTGTTCCCGCGCTGTCCCGCGTGAACGCGCGGTACGTGCCGCGCTCCTCCGCGGGCACTGTCTCGTCGGTGATCGAGAAGTCTCGGATGTGCAGTTCGTAGATCGCACGGTCGACCGGGCGGTCGATCACCGGCGCCTCCGTCTCCTTCCACGCCTGCGGCTTGTACGCCTCATCGGAGATGTCGGTCGCGACGGAGCGCTCAGAGTTCACGGTCAGCGCCACCGAATACGGGTCGGTGACGTCGTTCGTCTCGATCTTCCCCGTCGAGTGGGCATAGACAATCACCTCCCACCGGTACTCGTCGCCGACCAGCGAGGTCCCGCCGTTCACCGTCCACACCCCGGATGCCTCATCCCAAGTGGCATCGTGCCGGGCCGGGTCGCCCTCAGCGCCGGCATCCCACGTGAGCAGCGTGGCCGCTTGCGCGGTAGGAGCCCACAGCGCGAACGACGGTGCGGAGCCCTCGAAGGACACGCCCAATGCTGCGTCCTGGACGCCGTCGGCGTAGAGGTCGTCGAGCACACCTGGGAGCTGCACACCGGTGAACGCTTTCGCCACGCCGGCGGCGTCGCGCTGCGAAACCATCAGCTGCCCCTTGAGGAGCACCCCGGCGGCATCCCGGTCCACACCCTCCAGGCTTAGCGCGGTGAAGCCGGCGAGTCCGGGGAAGCGCTTCTCCTGCTCAGCGGTGAGGCCGCCCTCCACGACCGTCAGATTGATCGCGTCGCCGCCGGTGACTTCACCGTCGGCCAGTGCGAGAGATGCGTCGGCCGACGCGTGCAGCTGCCAGGAGCGCTCGCCCGAGGTGGCACCGAGGTCGGCCGGCCAGGCGATCGTCTCGGCGTCAATCCAATGCGCGCGCAGTTCGCCGACTCCAGAGAGCGGGGGGTCGACGCTGGTGACCGTGAGGACGTGGGTTTCCAGGTCGTAGCGGAACGTCACGACCTTGCCGGCGCTCGCGGTGAACGCGATGTTCCCGCCGCCGAGGACGCCGTCCGCGCCGTAGTTCTCGTCCCAGCTGAGGTTGTGAGCGACCTTGACCTCGTAGGCACCGGTGGGCAGGTCGTCGGTTGTGAACTGGAAGACGCCGTCGCCGTTGCGGTCGAACATCATGGTCGCCAGGCACTCCGGCATCCAATCTCCCTCGCAGCCGACCTCGCTCTGGAGCGAGCCGGGCAGTGTGATGACGGGTCCGTCCGCGGTTGACCAGATGTTCTTGGTGCGCGGGTCGAAGTAGAAGGTGATCGGGCCGCCGTCGTGTTCGAGCACGATGTCGCCGCCGCTGGCGACTCCGCCCGCACCGTAGTTCTCGTCCCAGGACTTTTCGGTGGCGATCTTGTAGGCGTACGAGCCAGCGGCGAGGTCGGCGAGCTCGAGGCGCCAGATGCCGTCGACCTGAGTCATCTGCACGGTGTCGCAGTCGGGCTGCCAGTCGCCGGGGCATCCGGCTTCGCTGTTGAAGCTGCCTGGGACGCTTACGGCGCCGTACTCCGTTGTCTCCTGCGGCTCCGGCTCGACCGGCTGCTCGGGTTCCTCGGCGACGGAGACGTTTACGCGGTTGCCCACCGATGCGTAGGTGGATGCCGCGGCACGCTGGCCCTCGGCATCCGTCGACACGGCACGGTACTCGACCAGCGTTCCCGTGGTGAGGTCCGATACGTCGTGGAACACGCGTGGCGACGTGTCCTCGGCGGTGCCCAGGGCGTGCCACTCGTCCTCGCCCACAACCCGCCAGGCGAAGCTCGTCTCGGACCACGCGTCGTCGGCGACGTCCGCGGCGACCGGCGCGAGGCCGGTGAGCCCGGCACCCGCCTCGGGCGAGGTGACGGAGATCGCAGCGGCCTCCGCCGGGGCTGAGACCGGCCGGTCGGCGGTGAAGACCACGGCAGATAGTGCTGGGACCGTAACGGACGCGACGCCCGACGCATCGGAGGTGAATGCCTCGCCGCCGCCGTACAGCGGCGCGAACTGGGCGTCCGCCGTCAGAGTGGGAACGGCGACCGTCTGGGCGGACGTGGCGTTGTTCGTCGCGACCAGGAACTCCACTTTCTCGGAGCGGGCCACGCGGCTGAAGGCGTACACGCCGGCGCCGTCGTCGGCGTAGCGCTCGATCTGCGCGCCGGTCTCCAAGGCGGGGTGGGCCGCGCGCAGCGCGGAGAGCGCCGCGATGTGCTGGTACAGCGGAGCGCCAGTGTCGTAGCGGTCGACGCTGCCAAGCGCGTCTCCGGTCACGAGCGGCTGGTTCGCGTACTCGGCGGTCTGGGTCGCGAAGAGCGTCTGGCGGGCGTCCTTATCGCCACCGGTGCCGGCGAATCCCTGCTCGTCGCCGTAGTAGACGACGGGCTGCCCGCGCGTGAAGTACATCAGCTCGTGCGCGAGCTCGTCGCGTTGCAGCGCGTCCGCCCCGGCAACGAAGTAGCCGATCCGTCCCATGTCATGGTTGCCGAGGAAGGTCGGCAGCGCCGTGGCCGACGAGTCGGGCGTGGTGTACAGGTCATCGCCCGAAAACAGCGTCTGCAGCTGCTCGGCCGAGCCGCCCTTCGCGTACGCCGTCGCGTTGGACTGGAAGGTAAAGTCGAGGACCGAGTTCAGGTCGGTGCCCCGCACGTACGGTGCAGTCTTGGCTGGATCGGCGTCGAACACTTCACCGAACATGAAGAACTCCGGCTTGCCCGCAGCGTGCGCGTACTCGAGCACCGCGGTGGACCACTCCTCCCAGAACTCGAAGTTCACGTGCTTGGCCGTGTCGATGCGGAAGCCGTCAATGCCGAGGTCGATCCAGGTCTCGTACACGTCGATGAAACCGTCGACGACGGTGGGATGCTCCGTCATCAGGTCATCCAGACCCACGAAGTCCCCGAACAGCACCGACTCCCCCGCAAAGGTCGAATCGCCCCGGTTGTGGTACAGCGTCGGGTCGTTCAACCACTCCGGAACCTTGATCGCGGCATCCGCCTCGGCGATCACTGGGGTGTAGGGAAAGCTCGTCGCGGGGTCCATCCCCGGGAAGTCCTCAGTACCCGCATACTCGGCCGGGTCAAAAGCGGTGCCCCCGGCGTCCAGATACGGGCTCGTCTCCTGGTCGATGTAGTCATACGTCTGCTCGGCGTAGTCGATGACGTCGGCCGTGTGGTTCGTGATGATATCGAAGTACACCTTGATGCCCCGCGAGTGGGCGTCCGCAATAAGCGCCTCAAGCTCCGCGTTCGTGCCGAGGTGCGGGTCGATCTGCGTGAAATCAGTGATCCAGTAGCCGTGATAGCCCGCACTCGCTGTCGCGCCAGTTCCCTGCACCGCCCGGTTCTCGAAACTCGGGGTCAGCCAGATCGCGCTCGTCCCCAACCCCTCGATGTAGTCCAGCTGCTCGCGAAGGCCCGCAAGGTCACCGCCCTGGTAGAAACCCTTGTCGGTCGGGTCAAAGCCGTGCGCGAGGCGGTCCCCGTCGACACCGCCGGTGTCGTTCGACTCGTCGCCGTTAGCGAAGCGGTCAGTCATGACGAAGTAGAACTGCTCGGCACTGCCGGGCTGACGCACCGGATCCGCGACCAGCGCCGCGTCCTCATCGGTGTAGCCGCCGCTCAGCCCGACCGCCTCGAGGCCTACGCGCTTAACGTTGTCGTCGAAGACAAACCGGAGCTTCGCAGGTCCCGCGATGGTAAGCGGGATATTCGTCCCGTTGTTCACGCCGTCAAGGCCGTAGTTCTCGTCCCACCCGCCGTTCACGGCAACCTTGTACTCCCACGTACCGGCGGGCACCTCGAACTCCGCGGCGTAAACGCCGTCCTCGCCGGTCGGTGCCAGCGACGAAGCGGCGCACGCGGGATCCCAGTCGCCGCCGCAACCGATCTCGCTCTGCAGATCGCCCACGACTGTGAAGGTGCGGTCGGCCGCTTTCGCCGGAGCAGTCGTTGCCGTGGCGCCAGTGAGGATAAGAGCTGCCGCGACGAGGGTCGCGGCGCCTCGGCGGACAAGGAAGGAAGTCGTCTCCGACACAGGGGCTCCAGAGGGCGCAGGCACGGCGACGTGCGGGGATGGGCTGACGTGAGACTATCGCGCGTCGTCCCCGCTTTGCAAGCGCTTTCACTCTTGGCGGGCCGACCATCTCAATATCCCAAGAGGGGTACCCCGAAACACGGGGAGCGTGGCCGTGGAAACGCTTCCGTACGCGTCACCATCTCGGGCGCCTTCTCGGAAGTAGCGACCGAGGTGGTCACCGACGCCCGCGTCGCCTCCCACACGAACTCGACCTACCCGCACCCGCGCTCGTAGCCTTGCAGCTCGGCAGAGACGCCGCTTCCCTCCAAGGAGATGCCGTCGCGGTCGTGACACCTAATGTCCCGACGCGGGATACTCCTGCCTCGACATGCTGGCGATGAAAGGAGCGAACCGCCCTGCGCGCTGCGACGCAACGGGGAGTGCGCTCGACAGATGCGATGTCAGCCGTGCGGCGGGGGCGGCGCGACCGAGCCGCGCTCAACAAGCCACCCCGGCATGAGGTGAAGGCGTCCGGGAATCTCCGTCTCGGGTCCTGCGATGCGGGACAGAAGCCGCGACATCGCCCACTCCCCCATCTGCGCGTGTGGCAGCGCGACCGTCGTCAAGCCAGGGTCAAGCGCGTCCGCAACCAAACGCAGGTCGTCGATACGTACGACGGAGAGATCGTCCGGGACACGAAGGCCGCGGCGTGCTGCGGCCTGGATGACCCCCATAGCGATCTGGTCATTGAAGCAGATGATTGCGGTCGGGATGTCGGTGGAGTCCAGGAGCTGCGCGCCTGCCACCCGGCCTCCGGCGGCGTCGGAGGCGACATGGGTGATTCGGTGATCGCCGAGGTGTACGCCGGCATTGCCGAGTCCCGAGCGGATGGCGATCAGCCGGCCACGGGCGGCCGGCGTGTCGTCCACCGTCCCCACATAGGCGAACCGTCGATGACCCGCACGCAGCAGCGGGTCGCAGGCCAGCGTGGCGATCTGCGCCTCGTCGGGGACGACCGAGTCGACGCTCCAACCCTCCTCAGGTGCAGCATTGACGAGGACAATTGGAACGTTGAAAGGCCGCACGGGTTGCGCCACGCGGCGGTGGAACATGCGGGCGAACAGCAGTCCGTCCACGCGCTGAGCGAGCAGCCGGTCGATGAGGGACTGCTCGTGTTCGGCGTCTCCCTCAGTCTCCGCGACCAGCATCAACACGTCCTGCTCGAGCCCGGCACGGCGCGCGCCGGCGATCATGGGTCCAGCGAACGGCGTTGTGGCGACATCATCGCCGATGAACCCCACGATTCCCGTACGCTTTCGTCGCAGGCCACTCGCCACTCGGTCGGGTGCGTATCCAAGCGCCTCCGCCGCGGCCAGTATCCGGGCGCGGGTGTCCGCGTTCACGGTCCGTGCTCCGCTGAGCGCGTGTGAGACCGTGGTGGTCGACACCCCCGCCGCGGCCGCGACATCACTGATCCGCGCCCGGGAGAAGGCGCCCCCGTGCTGCGACCCTTCCCTCATCGCTTCAGCGTATGGGACGCCGCTCCACCCATATGAGCCGCGGTGCACCACCGCCGGCGACGGGAGAATGGCCAATTCGGCTCCCGCTACCACGGATCCCTTCTCGTGACCTCGCCGCCGACACGCTGCCGCTAAGCCCGTGGCCAATGCCCTCCATCACCGTCTCACGCTCGGGTCGGTGCCGCCAGGTGCAAGCAATACCTGCCCGGTGCTGTCGAGAGAGATGCGAGCTGCGGTCTGAGTGATTCAAGAGGATGGCGCGCTTGCGTCAGCGCGGTACGACCGCCGGTTGCTCAGTGCTCCACGAAGTTTGGATTTCCAAATCGATTTGTGAACATTGCTCAAAACTGGTACTCGTTGTAGAGCCTGACGGAAGGGAAATGGCCTGTGACGACATCCGAACGCGATGCCGCGTGGGGCGACTACGCTCTTCGACTTGGGCTCCTTCACGTGAAAGGGGAGTCCCTCGAGACCGCGGAGTTCGATTTTAAGGCGGGATTCGACGCCGGGCGGAGAACTGTTGAACAAGCGGTCAAGCGTCCAGGGGCGGCCCCGCAGGTGAATCATGTTGCCGCGGGTCGGATTGAAGAGGGCGCCGCGTTCTCTACAGAAGTCCTCGAGATCTCGCGCACGACATTCTGACCTCGGGGCGGAACATCTTTCCGTTGGCTTGTCGGCGCATGCTGGCTCCGGTCCACTTTACCGCCGTGGACGGGCCCGGGCGCACGGAAAGGCGCGCTTGTCCTCTAGCGCGTTATCCGGCCGACCTTGTGCACGCGGACCTCAGGAGATATTGGGGCCGAGGCCCCGACTGTTGACAACGTGAGTGAGTTCTAAAGCTAGTCACACGTCGCGGACGTGAAGAATGTGCACGGGTTCTGTGTCGACGCCGGGACGTACGAAATTGTGCTCGCCCCAGCGTCACGACTCGTAGATGAACAGGTCGTGGGCGACGAATGTGTCGTTCCACCCCATTCCGAGCGTCGGCATGTCGAGGTGGATCGTCGTCTCGCTTTGGCAGTGCGGGTCGAGGTTGGCTACGACGACGATCGTGTCATCATGACCCGCGGCGCGCCAGGTTTTGGAGAAAACCAGGAAGGAGTCGTCATCGGCGCGGTGGAAGCGCAGGTTGCGGAGCCAGTGAAGGGCTGGATGGGCGCGTCTGATTTCTGCGGCGCCCGGGCGACGTGCTCGTGGAGTTCGTAGCCCGCGTAGATGCTGTAGGTCGGCACGAGCGTGGCCGCCAGCGCGGCGCGCAGGCCGCCAGGCAGTGGGGCCGCCGTATTGCATGTACGGGGTGAGGATGTCGTGCGTGGTCGGCCAAAAGCTGGGCCGCATGTAGGCGGCCGCCGGCCCGGCGAGTTCCCGACAGTACTCCTCGAGCTCTGACCTGTCGTTGCACCAGGCACAGTAGGTGTAGGACTGCTGAAATCCGATCTCAGCCAGCTTCTGCATCATGGCGGGCCCGGTGAACGCCTCTGCCAGCCAGATCACGTCCGGGTCATCCCGAGCAACATCGGCGATCAGCCACTCCCAAACTCCATTTGGTGTGGGGATTGTCCACTCGGAAGGTTCTCACGCCGTGGTCGATCCAAAGTTGCACGACCTTCCTGAGCGCCTGGTGAAGCCCCACCGGCTCGTTGTCGAAGGCGGGCCTTTGCGGTTGATTATGTCCGATCGGGTAGATCGGAGTGAGGTAGACGACGTCGAAGCCCATGTCGGCGATCGCCGGCAGCCGTTCCGCCCCGGTGGCGAAGGTTCCGCTGCGCCACCGTCCGGTCGCTTCGTCGAACGCGGCACAAGAAGATAGCGAAGCAGGTGATCTCCGGTCTGTGCCGCGCAAGACCCCGCGAATGGTCGGTCACATCCGTCCAAATCATGGCGCGGGCTGGCAGGATCGAACAAACACGCCGTTGGGAGGCGCATGGTCAACGACGTCCACACCGAAGACGCCTCGACGCCCGAGCTCACCGCGCTTGCGGAGGCGTACGGCGTCGCCACCGAGTACTGGTCGTTTTTCGGCGACCGCGTGCATGTACCCGCCGCGACACTCCGCGCGATCCTTTCCGCGATGGGCGTCGACGCGCAGACCGGTCGCGACGCCGCAACCGCACTCGCGGATGCCCAGGATCGACCCTGGCGCCGCCTGCTGCCACCATCGGTCGTGGTGCGCGAGGGCTCGGGGGCACTGCATGTGCATGTCGCGGACGGCCACGACGTCTCGCTGACGGTGACCCTCGAACACGCGTCGGTGCGCGACATCCCGATTCCGCCGCAGGATGCCGGGCCCCGCACCGTCGACGGCGAGACGGTGTGGCGCCTGCACGTGCCGCTCCCCGACGACCTCCCACTCGGCTGGCACACGATCCACGCGGCGCAGAGCGCGCACGGATCGAGTCAGGCCGATCGCACAGCGGAGTGCGTGCTCGTCGTCACTCCCGAGACGCTGCCGCCGCCGCCGTCGCGTCCGGACCGCGACGGGCGGTCGTGGGGGCTGATGGCGCAGCTGTACTCGGTGCGGTCGCGGGCCTCTTGGGGCGTCGGCGACTTCGCGGACCTCGGTGACCTGGCCTCGATCGCCGGCGAGCGCGGGGCGGACTTTCTGCTCGTGAATCCCGTGCACGCCGCCGATGTCACCTCGCCCATCCAACCGTCCCCCTACCTCCCGGCCACGAGGCGGTTCCTCGCGCCGCTGTACGTGCGCCCCGAGGACATCCGCGAGGCGGCGTACCTCACCGCATCCGACCGATCCCGACTCGACGCCGTGCGAGGACCGGTTGCCGCCGCCGACACGGACGCCGAGCGCATCGACCGTGACGCATCCTGGGCCGCGAAACGCGCGGCCCTCGAGCTGGTCTTCGCCGTGCCGCGGTCACCCGCGAGACAGGCTCTGCTCGAGGCCTACGTCGCGCGAGAAGGACAACCGCTGTTTGACTTCGCGCTGTGGTGCGCACTCGAGGAGCACTTCGCCACCACGCTCGCCGCCGGCGAGGAGCGTCCGGCCGATGCGTGGGACATCGCATCGCCGCTCGTGCAGCAGCTTCGCGTTGCGCTGACCGCGCGCATTGGGTTCCACGTCTGGCTGCAGTGGATCGTCGACGAGCAGCTCGCAGCCGCGCAATCCGCCGCGAAGGCATCGAGCATGCGCATCGGCATCATGCACGACCTCGCGGTGGGTGTGCATACGCGAGGGTCGGATGCCTGGTCGCTACGCGACATGTACGCGTCGGGCATCACGGTCGGCGCTCCGCCGGACATGTACAACCAGCAGGGGCAGAACTGGAATCAGCCCCCCTGGCTGCCTCACGCGTTGGCCGAGAGCGGCTACGCGCCCTTGCGAGACATGATCCGCACGCTCCTCCGCAACGCCGGCGCCCTGCGCATCGACCACATCATCGGGTTCTTCCGGCTGTGGTGGATCCCGGCCGGTCTCGGGGAGGCCGCCGGTACCTACGTGCGCTACGACCACGAGGCGATGATCGGCGTGCTCGCCCTCGAGGCCCACCGCGCCGGCGCGGTCGTCATCGGCGAAGACCTCGGCAACGTCGAGCCGTGGGTGCGCGACTACCTGTCGTCCCGCGGCATCCTGGGCACCTCCATCCTCTGGTTCGAATACGAGAACGACTCCTTCAAGCCGCCGGAGCACTACCGGCGCGCGGTGCTCGCGACGGTGAACACCCACGATCTGCCACCCACGGCCGGGTACCTCGCGGGGGAGCACATCGACCTGCGCGCGCGGCTGGGCCTGCTCACCGACCCGGTCGAGGAGGCCCGCGCCGAGGCGGTCGCCGAGCGGGACGCGATGCTCGCGATCCTGCGCGAACGGGGCCTTCTCGGAGCAGACGCCACGGAGCAGCAGATCGTCGAGGCGCTGCATCTTCACCTCGTGGCCTCCCCCTCGCAGCTTCTCGGAGTCGCGCTGGTGGATGCCGTCGGGGAGCGCCGCGTGCAGAACCAACCAGGCACCGAGAACGAGTATCCGAACTGGCGGGTGCCGCTCGTCGACTCCGCAGGCACCGCTGTGCTTCTCGACCACCTTGCCAAGAACGAACGGTTCCGGTCGCTGACGGACACCGTCGACTCTGCCCTACGTCTTTGAGGAGAGTGAGGGCGAAGGGCGGGCGAGGTGAACGCTTGGATCAAGACCACACGCGTGTGGGGAAACCGTCCATGCGTACCCTGATCTGGGTGGCGGCCCGGCCGTCGGCAAATCGACATGCGGTCGAGCCCTCGCGTCCAGCCGCCACCCGGGCGCCTTCATCGACGCAGACGACATTCGGCACTTGGTGCTCGCTGGCCACGCGGCTCCGTGGAGCGGCGACGAAGGCGAACACCAGCTCGAGCTCGCGGTGCGTAACGTTGCCGCGGTTGCTCGGAATCTGTCGGCCGCTCGTTTCGACGTCGTCATCGCCGACTTCCTCACTCCGGCTTCGGTTGCCGTGTATCGAAGGGAGTTGCCCGGCTGCTTCATTGTGCACCTCGGGATTTCTCTGAGCGGTGCCCTCGCGCGCGCCGCAACCCGCACGGTATATCTCCCACGACGAGTTCTTGCTGCTCCATCGAATGGTCCGAATTCCTCCTGAAGCCGATCTGGTGCTCGACGTCGAGGAGATGCTGCTCGCAGAGCAGTCGGACGCCCTGCGGTCCGCCTGGACGTTAGCATCCCGAATCTGAGAATGAGTCTTAGATATGGAAGCCCCCGTCAAGCAAACCGCAGTATGGAAGGCCCCACCGAGCAACCGCACCGCGTTCGCGTGTCCTCTAGGCTCGCGCTATGGGCGCCACTGATTCCTCTACGTTCCCCGCTGATACTGTGACCTTCGCTGAGTACACCGACGAGCTCGCGCATCGTGGCAAGGCCTCAGAAGGAGTCCGAGGAATGGTCCTGCTGGGATCCGCCAGCCGAGCGGCTGCCGCCCGGCGAGACGAGTGGTCGGATCACGACTTTTACGCGCTCTTCGAGCCCGGCAGGGCGGACGACCTGCGGCGCCGGCTTCCTTTCCTGCCCAGCCCGGAACGCATCGCTCTCGTGGCGAGGGAAGGAGCCGAGGGCTTCGCTGTTCTTTACCACGACGGTCACCTCTTCGAGTTCGGCGCCGGTACGACCGACGAATTCGGATCCGCCAGATTCGACCAGCATGAGATCCTTTTCGCCGACAACAAGATTGTGGCCTGGGCATCAGAAGCCGCCCAGCGCGGCGCCAACTTCGCGCCAGAGTCCGCCGCGGATGCCGCCGGGCTCACGCTAGTGAAGTTGATGATCGGATTCGGGCGGGCGACACGGGGTGAGGTGATCAGCGGCAGCATGTTCGTACGTGCACACGCTGTCACCTACCTCACGCTGGCCATCCGCCAGCGCATCGCCCCCGCCGCGGAGGATGCAGACGCAGACGCGTTCGACCCGTCACGGCGATTCGAGGTCGACTACCCGGAGATCTCACGTCGAATCGGTGCCGCCCTTGGGGCGCCCGTCGTGGACGCTGCCCGAGAGTTACTAACGATTCTCCGAGGTGTACTCGAGCCAGGATGGGCAGAGTTCCCCACCGCCGCCGCGGACATCGTCGCAGCGCGATTCAATTGACCGGCACTTCGCACCGCGCCGACGTGGCGGGTGCGCCCGCCACTGCCGGCTCTTGACCCGCAGAGCCGCGCCGCGGCACCGCGAGAAACTGTGGCGACGTGGTGCACCCCGCACAGACCGTGAGGGTAGCGTGAGGCTCATGAGTAGGTTCGAGAACCGCTTGCCGCTTGGGTCTCGGCCGCACTTCGCTGAGCATGTCGCAGCGCCGAAGCGGCCCAACCCTTCGGAACGCATGTGCCACCAGCACCTGCTAGAGGCGTACATGGTTGAACCCCCTGGGCGCTGGTCGGCGCTCACCGCGCATCATGCATCGGCAAACGGTTCTGATGGGCAAGTCCAACCGGTCTGACGCCGAGGTCACGCGCGCACGAATCCTCTCTTGGGCGCGGCGGCTCCTTGCCCAGGGATCGTCTGATCAGGGCACGATGAAGGACGTTGCCGACGCGGCCGGGGTCACAACGGGCGCCATTCAGCATTACTGGCCAAGCAAGTCGGCTCTCCAGCAGGAGGCCCTCCAGCCCACTCGCGATCGGACGGGCGAGTCCTTGCCGCGCGTGCGGTGGACCGCCGATGGATATGTCCGTCGGACGGGTGCGGGCGGGCCGCAACGCGGTGGCACAGGTCAGCAAGAGTCGTGATCGTCGGGGATCACCTCGTTGCCGCTCAAGGAGCTGGCATCGCCGCAATTTCAGACGTCGACTCAGTTGCAAACGGGCCCGGGGCGATGCGGCGTAGGCCTTCGAGACAGCTACGCGACACTCCTATTCCGAGGTGGCCCATTAGTCACGCGGGGTGGGGCGGTGCTCGATCTGACGATGAGGTCAAACGGGTGCGACGTGTTGCCCTCCTCGTCTTCTACACGCTCGTCCCCGGCGAGCTCGTTCAGCAGGAGCTCGACGGCTCTCGCGCCCTGGGACGCCGGATATTGCGCGACCGTGGTCAGTCCAAAAAAGCCGGCAAGCTCGTGGTCGTCAATCCCGGCCACGGACAAGTCCTCTGGCACGCGCAATCCAAGGTCCCGAGCCGCCAACATCGCCCCCACGGCCATCTCGTCTGAAACCGCGAAGATCGCTGTCGGTCGCAGGGAAGCATTGGTTAGCAGGCGCGTGGCGGCTTCGAAACCACTTTGTATCGTGAAATAGCCCGTCTCCTGAAGGGCGCCGTCCACGTCGATGCCGTGCTGCTTCAGGGCGAGCTCGTAGCCGGCCTTCCTCTTGAGCGGCATGCGGAAGTCTTTTTCCCCGGGACCACCCCCGATGAGTGCGATGCGGCGGTGCCCGAGGCTCGCGAGGTGCTCCGTCACCAGTCTCGACATCTCTGCATCGTCCACGCTCAGGGTGTGAAGACCGGGAATGGGTCCGCCGACGCAGACGATCGGTTTGCCGACGGCGTGCAGGCTGCGGACTTCCTCAGGGGTCACTTCGAGGCTGATGGCGATGAACCCGTCGACTCTGCCCCTATGCAGAAACTCTTCGAAGACGTTTCCGCGCCTGTCCGCTCCGCCGCCCAGGTTATACAGGGTGAGGTCGTAACCGGCACTGATCAGCGCGTTCTGAGCCGACTCGAGCACGGCCGTGTAGAACCACCGATTCAGCAGCGGCACGATCACCCCGACAGCTCGAGAGCGTCCCGATGCAAGGCCTGAGGCGGTCGAGGACACGACGTAGCCGAGTTGCTGGGCCACCGCGAGCACGTGCTTCTGGGTACGACCGGCGACGGAACCGCGGCCGCTCAGCGCGCGCGATACCGTGGCTCTGGAGACGCCGGCTGCGCGGGCGACGTCGTCGATGCCGACCATGATGCTTCCTTTGATCCCGGAGACCGCCCGGCCGGAGCCTAGTGACCTCTTCGTACGCTGCAGCGTCGACTGATCCAGGCGCGGGACTGCTCGTTCACCGATCGGACGCCGACGGCACGTCTGCTCAACGGTAGCTGATGAGAATATCCGCGAGGGGGGCGTTCGAACATGAGCATGATGTCACTCCTCGGGGGGCGCCAGCCACACCGTCGTCTCACCCGCTACCTCCCCGAGACGCACGGGCCCACTCGAGATCACGATGTCGGCACGATCAAGGGGATACTCCCCCGCGCCGAAATTCGTCACCACTTCCCAGCCGTTCGGACGGCGAAAACGGAGCACCTCAGGGTCGCCTGTCTCGATCCACTCGAGCCGTTCGCTCGACTGCAGCGAACGCCTCAGGGCGAGAGCGCGACGGTACATCGTCAGCGAAGAGGTCGGATCCTTCTCCTCCCGCGCGACGGCATACCCGGCGAACCACGCCGGCTGCGGCAGATGAGCGCCGGCCGACCCGAAGCCGAACGACTCACCCGATTCCTTCCACGGCAGCGGAACGCGGCATCCGTCCCTGCCCAGACCGTCCGTCCCGCCGCCGCGGAAGAATGTCGGATCCTGACGGGCGTTGTCGGGGATGTCGGCAACCTCTTGCAGACCTAGCTCCTCGCCCTGGTAAAGGTACGCTGACCCCGGCAGCCCGAGCAGGAAAAGCGTCGCCGCACGGGCACGCCGCGCACCGCCGGCCAGGTCGATCATCTCGGCTGGACCGCCGGCGAGTACCCATTCGGTGCCGTGCTTGACGGTTGAATGGCCATCGTCGTCGCGCGTGGGGCGCGGAAGTCCGTATCGGGTGGCGTGACGCGTCACGTCGTGGTTCGATAGCACCCACGTGCTGGAGGATCCCGATCGCGCCGCCAGATCGAGGTTGTCTGTCACGATGCGGCGGAACTGCTCGGGGTCGAAATCGGCCTGCAACAATTCGAAGTTGAACGCCTGCCCGAGACTCTCAGGGCTCGCGTACAGCGGTACCCGCTCGCGATCGACCCACGCCTCGGCCACGGCAGTGCGTGGCGGTTCGTAGGAGTTGAACACCGCTCGCCACTCGGCGTACACGTGGTGCACATCGTCTCGGTCAAGGGTGGGATGGTGCCCGTCTTGCGGAATCGATTGCAGCTCGGCGTGGGTGGGCAGCGGCTCGGTGAGGTCTTTGGTGAGCATGTGGGCAACGTCGATGCGAAACCCATCCACACCCCGGTCGCTCCAGAACCGCAGCGTGGAGACGAAGTCGTCGCGTACCTCTCGGTTGTCCCAGTTCAGATCGGGTTGCTCTACCGCGAAGTGGTGAAGGTACCACTGCCCGTCGTCGACGCGTTCCCAGGCCGAGCCGCCGAAGATACTGCGCCAGTCGCTGGGCGGCTCCGCGCCATCGGGCCCGGTGCCCTCCCGGAAGATATACCGGTCGCGCGCCTCGGACCCGCGGCCGGCTTGGAGCGCCTCCTGGAACCACTCGTGCTGATCCGAGGTGTGGTTGGGCACGATGTCGACGATGACTCGGATCCCGCGGTTATGCAGCGTCTTGACGAGATCATCGAAGTCCCTCAAGGTGCCGAGCCGCGGGTCAACGTTACGGTAATCGGCGACGTCGTATCCGCCGTCGGCGAGTTCGGAAGGATAGAAGGGACTCAGCCAGACCGCGTCTATCCCTAACTCCGCCAGGTGGTCGATGCGCGAGGTGATCCCGGGGATGTCGCCGAGTCCATCGCCGTTCGAGTCGGCAAAGCTCCGAGGGTAGATCTGGTAGACGACCGCCTGGCGCCACCATGCGGCGTCGTGCTGGGGATCATAGGTCGATGCAGGTGATTGATCGACGGTGATCATACAAGTCCTTTGCTGGGTGCGGGCAGGGGCTGCGGCCAACGAGGTCGCGCCCGCGCAACCTTGACGCCGCTTCGAATGGCTCTTGAGCCGAGGGCCTTGTCAGCCCTTCACCGAGCCCGCCGTGATGCCCCCGACGATGAATCTCTGCAGGTACAGGAACAGCGCGACGACCGGGATGGCCGTGAGCACGGCAGCAGCGCAGAAGATTCCGAGGTTGTTGGTCTTGTCGGACTCGAGCAACCCGTAGAGACCGACCGCCAGTGTCTTGACCGCTGTGTCACGCAGGAAGATCGAGGCGAGGATGAACTCGCCGATGACTCCGATGAAGGCGAGCAGACCGGTGACGGCGAGGATGGGCGTCACCAGGGGCAAGATGATTTTGAAGTAGATCTGGGTATGTGTTGCCCCGTCCATCACGGCCGCCTCATCGAGCTCCCGCGGGATCGAGTCGAAGAAGCCCTTGATCAGCCACACCGAACCCAGCGCACCGCCCAGAAGCACCAGGATGTATCCCGCGATGGTGTCCAGCCCAATCGCAGGGATCGCCTCACCGACCTGCGTGAACATGAGGAACAGCGCCACTGCCGCGAGGAACTGCGGGAACATCTGCACGAGAAGAAGCGCGAACAGGCCTCCCCTACGGCCCCGGAATCGGAAACGAGAGAACGCGTATGCGCCCAAGGCACTGCAGAAGATCGACACCCCCACCACCACGACGGCCACGATGATCGTGTTCCGGTACCACAACGGGAACGGAACTGCCGGATCCGTGAACAGGCGGGTGTAGTTCTGAGTGCTGAACGCCCGCGGGAGAATTGACGAGGACGCCACGCTACCGGTGGGGTTCAAGGACGCCGACACGATGAACAGGACGGGGATCATCGCATAGACGATCGCAAGCACGGCAATGATGTAGCGCCAACCGACCTCCGCGAACCACCGACCGCGCGGGATTTTGTTGATGCCCGGTTCGGTGTGGAAGACCTCCCCGCGCTCGGCGGGATCTGTCAGCGCTGACGGCGGGATGACCCCACCCGCCTGGGGGTTGACCTGAGTCATTAGCTGAGCTCCTCAAGCTGTCTGGTGGCACGGAACTGAATGGCGGCGAGGATGCCGGTGAGGATGAACAGAAGCACGGAGACAGCCGCGGCGAACCCGATCTGCTGTGCCCCCCCGCCGAACGCCAGGCGGTACGTGTAACTGATGAGGATGTCCGTCCCTCCGGCTGTCGGATTGTCCGGGGTGAAAGGCCCGCCCTCGGTGAGCAGGAATATCGCGCCGAAGTTGTTGAAGTTGAACGCGAAGGACGCCACCAGCAGAGGTGCGATGGAAACCAGCATCAGCGGAAAGGTGATCTTCCGGAAGTTCGTCCAGCCCGTCGCGCCATCGATCGACGCCGCTTCTTTCAGGTCCGACGGGATCGCCTGCAACGCCCCCGTGCAGACCAGGAACATGTATGGGAATCCCAGCCAGAGGTTGGCCATCAGCACCGCGACCTTGGCCCAGAATGGATCCCCGAACCAGTCGATGCTGAGACCCAGCGTGGTGTTGATGAGACCGAATTCGCTATTGAAGAAGCTGGACCATACAAGAAGGGAGATGAACGCCGGGATGGCGTAGGGCACCAGCAACACGGCACGGAGCATCTTCTGGCCCCGCAACCGCGGGTCGTTCAACACCGTCGCGAGAAACATCCCCAGCACGAGGGTGGTGGCCACGGAGAGGACTGCGAACGTGAGGGTCCACACGAAGATGCCGACGAAATCTCTGGCGATGGTCGGGTCGGTGAACGCGCGGATGTAATTGTCGAGGCCGACGTTCTCTCCCCAGGAGAGGTCGGAAAGACGCTCGCCGTCCTCGCTGGTGAAGTATTTGCGGTCACCGGTCTGGACCGGGGTGTACTCCACACCGGTCTCGGTGTTGGTGATCGTGTCGGTGGCCTCGTCGTACTCGAGCGGAGAGGACAGCTCGACGGCACTGAAACCCTGAGCGGTGATCACACCGTCCTCGGTGGGGACGGCGAAACCCGCAAGAGGACCGTCTGCCTGACTCAGCTCGTTCACCTCACCGCGGCTCAGGATCGTGTAGCCGTCGGCGGCGGTGATCGCGCCGTCCTCCACCGTGACCGCATCCGGGTCGAGCTCTTCAAGCCCGTCAGGGGTGCCCGCGTAGACATCTCCGGTTTCGTTGTCGACGAGGAGGAAGGTGTACGGCCCCGCGGTGGAAGCCCCCGCGCTGCCGACCGCCAGGTCGAAGGTCCGCGCTCCCTCCACCTGTACGGCGGAGTTGGCGATGATTCGCGAGATCGATACCTCTTTGGTCGTGCGCGTGCCGTCGCCGAAGTTCGTCACCGAGAGCTGGAACGTCACGATGATCGGGTAGATGACGAACACGATCAGAAAAAGCGTTCCGGGGAGCAGGTACTTAGCCGGAAGGAACCTCCGGGTCGCGTAAACCACCACCAGGATGATGACGATGCCCCAGATCACGGCGAGGAAGACCCACTGGCCGCTGCTGAGCAGCGCTGGGGTCAGCATGAACGCCAGAGCGGCGACGATGCCCAGGCAGATGATTTTCAGGATCAGGCCACCGACGCTGGATGACCGAGACTCCCCAGGAGAAGCGGGGTCAAGTCGCCTTCCCCTGCTCCTTGTGGTCCGATTGTCTAACTGAGTTGCCACGCGGTCACGCTCCGAAGGTTGCTCCGGGACCCCCAAGAGGGTCAAAGGGTTCTGAAACGGGGGTATGGGTGCTGGGGTCAGGGTGATCTGACCCCAGCACCGACGGCGTCAGCCGCCGATCGCGGTAGCGATCGTGTTCTGGGTCGTCTCCATGGTCGCGGCCGGGTCATCCCCGCTGATGATCGCCGCCCACGCCAGACCGAGCGGTGCGAACACCTCAGCCATTTCGGGGATCGCCGGCATCGGGGCCGCGTTGTCGACGGCGCTCGCGAACGCGAGCACATCCTCGTCCGTGACGCCGTCTACCACCGCCTTCATCGCGGGAGGCTGCCCACTCAGGTCGTAGAGCTCCTGCATGGCCTCCTCACTGTTGAGGTAGTTGGTGACGAACTCCTGTGCGAAGGCTTTGTTCTTCCCCTCCGAGGCAACCATAAAGCCCTGAGCCCCCATGAAGGGCTGAGCGGTCGCGGCACCGGCGAAGCCCGGAACCGGCTGAATCGAGTACTTGTCGCCCAGGGCCGTCTTGACGTCCGGCAAAGACCACGGACCGGACACCATGCACGCCGCCTTTCCCTCGGTGAACAGCGACAGGTAGTTGTCAGGGCCGATCGAGGTGCGGATCGTGTCGACCCCTGAACTTCCGAGGCCCGCGATCTTCTGCGCCGCCGCGATTGACTCAGGCTTGTTCAACCCCAGATCCGCGGGGTCGTAGTTGCCCTCGGCGTCGACACCGAAGACGTACCCGCCCGCCGAAGTGAACATCGGCTGCATGTGATACGCGTCGCCCGGGTCACCCTGCTGGAGGATCAGCGGAACCTCCAACTCGCCGGAGTCCACCCCGGCCTGTCCAGCAGCGATGACGTCCTCGATCGTGGCATACGTGTCGGGCGCGTAGTCGGTGTTGCAATACAGCGCCACCGACTCCACCGCGTACGGCAGCGCGTACAGCTGGCCGTCATAAGTGGTGGCCTGAACGGCCACCGGGGAGTACGCCTCCAGATCTGATGCCGAGAGCTGCAACGGGTCGATCGAACCGTTCTGGACAAGCTGTCCGAGCCAGTCGTGAGCACCAGCGACGACGTCGGGGCCATTGCCGGCAGCGTTCGCGGTGACGAAGTCTTGGCGTGTATTGACGATGCCCTGGACACCGACCGTAATGCCGTTCTCTTCGCCGAACGCGTCGGCAAGCGGCTTGATGTAATCCACTCGGGCAGCTTCCGCCCAAATGACGAGGTCCTCGTCGCCGCGGACGGCGGGAGCCTCGGTCTCTTCCGAGCTAGGCGCGGCGTCCCCCCCACCGTCTCCACCTCCTCCGCTGCATCCGGTGACGAGCACGGAGACGCCGGCGAGGACGACGACTGCCCGGGCGAGTTTGCGCATGAATTCTCCTCGTGAGTTCGGTTAGCACAGGCCCCGATCCTCTCGAGCACGCTGCGCTGCGTAACAAAGGACAATAGCGGGGCGCCCGCAAAAATGGAAGCGTTTCCAAAACTCCGCCAGGTTACGGATTGATCACGGCTCGTCGCTAGATCGTCACGGGGTCTGAGCAGAGTGCCGGATCTAAAACCGGCACCGGCGGACACCGGAGAACGCTTATCGCAACCGCCAGACTTGAAACGCGGGGCCCTCAATCGGCACCAGGACCGTCCCGTCGGCACGGACGCGGAGCTCGTCGGCGCCGCCGTAGACGGGAGTCGCTTCGGCCTGCTCGGCGAGGCCGAGGAGCGAGCGGGGCACCGCGATCGGCGGCGCCGACGCACGAGCTGCCAGGCACACCAACGCCTCGTCCGGCGTCTCGCGGATGTACAGGAGGAACTCGTCGTCGGCCGCCAGCCAACGCATCGCACCACGGCGAAGGGCCGGCGACGCCGCGCGCAAGGTCGTCAGTTGGCGATACCGCTCCAGCGTGACCCGATCCCAGGTCTCCGGTCGGTGCCACGGCATCGGGCGCCGGGCGTCCTCACCGATGACGCCTTCGCCGCCGAACTCGTCACCCATGAACACCATCGGCGCGCCCGGAAACGTGAACAGCAAACCGGCCGCGACGGCGACGACGTCTCGATCACCGACGACGGTCCGGATGCGGGGGGTGTCATGCGAGCAGAGCAGCGACCAGGAAGAGAGGAGCGACCGCCACGGAGTCACGGCCTGAAAGGCGCGGATGGTCCGGTATGTCGACGTCCCACTGAGGCGCGGCACGTTCACCGGCAGTCCGAGGAACCCTGAGCGGTAGTCCTCTGCTCGGAGCCAGGACCACAGCGGGCGGAGGAAACCCGCGTAGTTCATCGCGCCGTGCCATCCTTGGCCGGACAAGTCTCCGGACGCGTCATGACAGTGCTCCGCCACCAGCAACGTGTCGGGCTTCACCTCGGCCATGGTTCGCCGGAGCGCTCGGGCAATGTCGAGGTTGGTGTCTTCGGAGGTCCGTCGTCCCGTCATGTTGGCGACGTCGATCCGCCAGCCGTCAAGATCAAAAGGTTCCCGAAGCCACATTCCCACCACCGAGTCAGCACCCTCCAGGAGTCGACTGTGCAGCTCCGGGCCGAACCGAAACTTGGGGAGCGTGGGGACGTCGAGCCAGCCGAGGTAGGACCCATCCGGATTGAAGTAGTAGAACGAGCGTTCGGGCGCCGACTCGTCCGTGACCGCGGCCTGGAACCACTCGTGCGTGCTGCCGGAGTGGTTGGTTGTCAGGTCGCCGATCACCCGCATGTTTCGCTCGTGCAGCGCCGAGGTCAGCCGTGCCAACGCAGCATCGCCACCGAGCAACGGGTCGACCCGGTCGAAAGACGACGCGTCGTAGCGATGGTTGGAGGCCGCAGGAAAGTACGGAGTCAGATACACCGTGTCGAAGCCCAGCCCCTGTATGTGGTCAAGATGCTCGACGATCCCGTCGAGATCACCGCCGTAGAACTGACGAGGAACCCGGGGCATCTCATACTGCACCGTGTCGTCCCAGCCAGCCGGGATCGCCCAGCTGGGCACCGACCGGCCGTCAGCTGCGGCCGATCGCGCGAACCGGTCCGGGAAGATCTGATAGACCTGCGCGTCGGCCGCCCATTCAGGTGGCGGCGGATGAGCGGACAGTGTGAAGTCGTGCGCGTCTGGGACGTCGTAACTGTGCCGGCCTGTCCCCGAGAACCACGCGTACGCTCCTGATGGCCCACCCAGAAGCCAGCGGTATCGCGTAATCGGGTTGTGGATATTCACGTCGGCGCGGTACCAGAGGACGTGTTCGTCCTCGCGATCTATAACGGCTTGGTCGTAGTGCGGCTCGGCGTCTCGCGTGCTGCGCACCCACACGCCGTCGGGCGCCGTCACGCGCGGCACGCGCAACCATACGGGGACGATATCGCCAAGTTCGGGTCTGTCGGTGCCGGCATACAGGGGCGAGCCGTCGTGGTGCAGGCCGTCATCCAGAAGCATTAGTGTTCTTCCTTCCGCCTCGCGGCGCATCTCCAGGCGAGCCCGATGGTCGGTGTTGGATTACCAATCCATAACCCCGCGCACACACCACAGAAGGGATGTTGGTGCTGGGTAGCCTAGAGGGGCGGCGTAGACACGGCAAGATCTTGGAACAGGGCTCTACTCAGCGGTCAACGCGGGGTGAATTGGCCAGATGATGGGTGAGCCTTGCCCCGCAGACGTCGCGGCGCGTGCCGCAAGCGGGCGGATACGGATGCCGGGTGAAGCGCACGGACAGAGACCGAGGCACCAGCGCAAGGTCATCGAACCCGCCACATCGAGAAGGCTGGCCCGTAAGCGGGCAACGTGACGACGCCGTCTCGATCGGCCAGGATGTTCGCCGCCCCCGCGAGACCGGCCAACTCCCCTCCTGCAACCGCGCGCGAAAGGTGAACCGGCGCGTGAGGGGCACGGGCGGCGTGGATCAGCACGCTCTCATCCGTGGCCTCCCGCAGGAAGGTCACGGCGTCATCGCTCACAGCCAGCCAACGGAGGCCGCCGTGACGCAGTGCAACACTCGCGGCCCGTGCGTTGAACAGCGACTGCGTAGTCGCGAGCCTGTCCATCTTCCAACGACCCTTGTCGTGCCAGGGGAATGGGCGACGCCCATCCTCCCCGTTCACTCCTTCCTGGCCGATCTCATCGCCGGCCCACAGCATAGGAATACCCGGCATCGATGCCAGCATCCCGAACGCGACGGTGATCAGGCCCTCGTCCCCGTCCAAGAACGTCGCAATACGTGCGACGTCGTGCGACCCGACCAGGGTGAGCGCATGCGCCCGGACCCGCCAGGGGATAGCAGCATTGAACGCGCGCATCGAAGCCACCATGGAGTGCGCGCTGAAGTTGGGCACCGGTGTAACGGGACCCGGTTCAAAAGGCACAGACCCAGGCGTCTTAAGCCACGCCCACAACGGGCGGGAGAAGCCCGCGTAGTCCATGACGCCATGCCAGCCATCACCGCTCAGGTCCGCGGAGGCGTCATGAGAGTGTTCGGCAATCAGCAGTGACTGTGGATTCGCCTCCGCCATTGTCGCCCTGAGCGTGGTCGCAACCATATGGTTGAGGTCCATTGTTCCCAGACGCCCGGTCATGTTGGCGACATCGATGCGCCACCCGTCCAGTCCGTGCGGGCCGAGCCACTTCGCGACCGTCGACCCCGGTCCCTCGTAGAGAGCTCGACGCAGAGCTTGGCTCCGGTGGTCGAACTTCGGCAGTGAGCGATGACCGAACCAGGACACATACTCGTCAGGATGGTCGGTGAAGGTGAAGTAGCCCGCTTCCGGTGAGTTGGCGTCCGCGACCGCTCGCTGGAACCACTCGTGAGCCGCGCCGCAATGGTTCGTCGTCAGGTCTCCCATTACCCGCATGCCTCGGGCGTGTACTGCGTCCGAAAGCCGACGCAGCGCCTGGTCGCCGCCGAGCAGAGGGTCGACAGCGTCGAACGTTGAGGCGTCATAGCGATGGTTCGAACGCGCCGGGAAGATCGGCGTCAGGTAGAGCGTGTTCGCTCCCACCGAGGCGATGTGATCAAGGTGCGCCGTGATGCCATCAAGGTCGCCGCCGAAATACTGAAAGGGAGTCTCCGGCCCCGCACCCACCACTGGGTCGTCCCAACGCTGTGGTATCGCCCAGTCCGGCGCGAGGCGATCGACCGACTTGGCGAATCGGTCTGGGAAGATCTGGTAGAGCACGGCATCGGCGGCCCATGGCGGAGGCGCAGCGTAGGTCGTGATTCTGTAGTCTGCCGCGTCGGTGACGTCACGCGTATGGGAACCTTCGCCGTTCAGCCACTGGTAGCCATCCGCAACACCATCAATCAGCCACCGATAGTTCATCACCGGGTTCTCCACCCGAAACTGCCCCCGAAGCCATACCTCGTTCTCCGACTCGCGGTCGACAATCGTCTCCGTCAGGGCTTGTTCACCGTCGACGAATGTGCGCAGCATCGCCCGCGTGACGCCGCTCTTCTTAGGTACGCGCAGGAACACCGACACGACGTCACCGATATCCGGCGAAGGATTCGACACATATGCCACTGATCCGTCGTGGTGAGGCGTGGTTGAGAGATCGGCTAGCACGTTTCCTCCTGCTGAATCATCAAACCTGTCGAGATCATATTGTTAGGGTCGACCGACTGACAGCCCTCCTCGCCCGGTCCCTCATACTTGGGGTCGTCGGCAATCGCGTTATCGACGCGGCGCCGTGCTTGGATTGTGCGACGGCGTCACTGCGCTGCTGACCCGCGCCGACGGAAGTGGTGAAATCCATGCTCGAAGGACCCCGAACGGTATTGCGTCCGCTGAGATCCGCGGATGCGGAGAGGCAACACCTCTTCGACCAGGACATGGAGTTGTGCGTGCTCGACAGTCGTTCGCCCGTGCCAGCGCGGCGCGAGCAAGCAGATGATTTTGTGGCGCAACGATTTGAGAGCCAGCTCGACGTCGCGCGGCTGGCGATCGAGGCTGACCAGCGGTACATCGGCCACTGCTCCCTCTCGGGCCTCCGCGATGCGCATGGCAATCTGGAACTCGGAATCGTCATCGGTGACCGCGAGTACTGGTCCCGCGGTTACGGAAGAGAAGTAGTTCGTGTGCTTCTGGGCTACGCGTTCCAGGCGCGCTACGCACGCAGGATCGCTCTGACAACACATGAGGACAATCCGCGAGCCATTCGATGCTACGCGGCTTGTGGTTTCGTGGAGGAAGGGCGCCCCCGTCAGGCGTTCTGGACCGGCCATCGCTACGCGGATCTCGTTGAAATGTCGATCCTTCGTGAAGAGTGGGCGGCGGCGAACTCGGTCGCCGATACCGTCACGCGCTGATAATCACGTTCACGCGGTTACCCCTTGGGCGTTTGGCTCCTGACGTGCATCGTTGCGGACGGTCCCGGCGAAGCTGCGGCAGCGGAAATGTTCGCCCCTCCCCGTCCCGGTTTCGATCGGCCGACCACATGAAAACCTCGCGTCGGACGCCGTCGGTATTCTGCTCGCTCACCTCCACCAACACCGCGAACTGTTCACCGACGTCCCCCGATGGCCGTGTCTGACCCCGACCATGCAGCTCGCGGTCCACGAACAACGTCTGGGTCTCACCACCACCCCGGCCGACGAACCCGACCACTGCTTCTTGGCCGGTTTCCGCGATACGCAGATTCTGCATTGCCGGCAAATAGCCGAACTCCCCTCGCGCCAAAGGTGTCGTCAACGCGAATCAATGCGACCAACTCCCAGCGCCAGCCGGTGCTGGGACGGCACCCTTACGGGCGACAGTCCCTCCAGGTAAAATGGGCGCCGTCCGAGCAGCACGACCCCGTCGCCGCGCGCAGGGCGTCGGACGCCGCGGGGACACCGTTCCAACAAGCGCCGGCACCGTATCGACCGGTGCGCGCAACCCACCGGGCCCGCGCGCACAGTTGTGGTCGCCAACTCGCCGAGGGGGGTCGGAGGAAACGTGAAGTGGCAACGAATCATCTGCCTGTTCGCATTTCACAAGTTCGTGCGCCGACCGACGCCCGGGGACCCGTCCGGGTTCCGGCATGAGTGCGTTCGTTGCGGGAAGCTGCACGAGGGGGTGGAGGTCGACCCTCGTTTCCAAGGCCTGGGGTGATGGGGGCTTCACCATCTTCGCGGACAGCGGCGGTGCGCTGCTCTGAACAGTCAGCCGCTGACCGGGTGCGCGGCAAATCTTCAGGGGTCCGTACGCCGTGCTCAAGAAACGGCGGTGTAGATCTCCAGGCCGCTGATGTCTTCCGGAACGCACTCCAGCGCGAACGTCTCCCAAACCTTCGTTCGGATACGGTGTCTCAGAGCCTCACCGCACCGTTCAGGCCCGCGACTCGGCCGCCGAGGGCCACTACATAGTCGCCCCGCCGTTGAAAACCGGGGTCAATTGCTCCCAGGCCGCGGCTCGCGCATAGACCGGGATTTCGTCGATCGGCACTGCACGCGCCACAAGCTGTCCGCCGCTGAACGCAGCGCCCGTCCACACGTCGACCCACTCGCCCGCTGGCAAGTAGGTCTCCCATGAGGTCGCTCCTGAAGTCGTGACGGGCGCGATGAGCAGGTCGTCGCCGAGCAGCCATTGCAACGGGTGCGCCCACACCTGCTCGTCGGCCGGGTACTCGAAGTACAGCGGGCGCATCAGTGGCGCGCCGGTCTTCACCGTCCGTGCGGCCTGCTCTGCGAGGTACGGTACGAGCCTTTCCCGCACGTGCGCGAGCTTGCGAAACGCCGGCAGCACCCGATCGTCACTGTTGCGCTCGGCGATGTTCCACGGCGTGCGCTGGCCCGACGGCGATCGGTGATGGTTGAACTCGGCGTGGTACTGCATGATCGGCACAAACGTCGCGGCCGCGGCTGACCGGAGGTACAGCTCGCCGTCCGGAACCTCTCCGGAGAAGCCGCCGAAATCCCACCCCCAGTAGACGATGCCACTGGATGACGCGGACAACCCCGCGAACAACGACCACCGGAACGCGTCCCAGGTCGAGTTCTCATCGCCGGCCCAGAACGCGCCGTGCGCCTGGCTTCCGACGAAACCGGCCCGGCTGAACGTCACGGGAGCTTTTCCCGCCGACTCCAGCAGGTCGCCATACGCCTTCGCGTAGTGCACGGGAAACAGCGCGTTCCCCTCGTCGCCGTGCGTCCCGTTCAGGTACCGCAGGTCGCGACCCCACGCGTGCTCCCCGCCATCGGTCTTGAACCCGTCGACGCCCATCTCCTCAATGAGATACCGCCGCTTTTCGGTCCACCACGCGGCAGCCCGCTCGTCGGTGAGGTCGGGCATCAGCCCCAGCGGGAACCACCATCCGCGGTTCCGGTACGGTCGCTCGGTACCGTCGGCCGCGACCTCGTTCACGAGCACCCGCTCGCGGATGGCCGCCTCGACATCGGCCTTCAGCTGCCCGTTTGGGTGCGGTCGCATCTTAAGTAGAGGGATCTGCCACAGGTGTGTGCGGATGTCGCGCCGGTGCAATTCATCGATCATGCCCTTCGGGTCGGGCCAAGCGCCCTCCACCGGGAACCTGAAATCGCCCAGCGCGTGAGGCGCACCGTCCGCGGTGATCTCGTACTGCGAGTCGCGCCATGCGGTGAACGTGCTCTCGTCGCTCCACGCCTCAATGACAACCGACCCGACCGGGATGTCATGCTTCCGGTGCAGGTCGATTTGCTTCATAACCTCGGCCTGCGTGTTCCATTCGTTGGCGCTTGCCCACAGCCGGAACACCCAGTCGGGCAGTTCCTTCGGGCGCCCCACCTCGGTGAGGAACGCGTCAAGCACCTCCGTCGGGGAACCAAGATACGTCGAGACTTCCAGCACAGAACTGTCCCTCACGGTATTCACCTCCGCCTCGACCCAAATCCGGTCGTCCGTGCTCTGGCCTAGGTCGAACCAGACGCGGCGCGACGTGCGCACGTGGAACCCCCAGCCTTCGCCGCCGACCACGTGCGCGAACGGCATGGGTAGGTACGTCTTCCGCTCGGCGCCCTGACTCTTGTACTGCTCGAACACGACCGAATCAAGGCTCGACCCGCGGTGGTCGAGAGCGTCGTACCGCTCGCCGAAACCGGTGAGGTGCTCGCCAGGCTTCAGCGGCAGGGCAAAGCGCACGCGGCTGATGCGCGCCCCGTCATCCAGAACGGACACGGACCCGTTGATGACGCGTTCCCCCACCACCGCGTCGTCAGCATCTCGCCACGCCGCTACCCGGAACTCGAACCACCGCGTTGCCTGCGGTTGTCTGCCGGTCGAGGTGAAGCGGTACCGGTAGCTGTCCCCCGCCACCAGCGGGGTTCCCCCGCCACCCGGATCGTCAGCACCAGGACTGTCCGATTCAGCGTTGGCAGCGGAGTCGTCGCCGAGGATCATCTGCCACCCGCGGGATGCTCGGGCGAGTCGTGCCTGCGCTGAGGCGAGGTGTCCGCCGTCGACGGTCTGCCCGCGTGACTGCCGAACGACTGGAGCCAGCGGCAAGAACTGAGCGGGCTCTCCATTCCGCGAGATCTCGCACGTGACCCCGGTGACGTCGGCGCTGGAGCGCACTCCGAGCACCACCGGCTCGCCGGCGACCGGGTCGATCGGGGAGCGCTGCTCAGTGTCAACGGAGTATGGGTGGCCGGAGCCGAATGGGCGGTGCCGGATCATGCACGCACCTCGACGATCTCCAGCTCAACCGCCAGACGGATATACATGGCGTGGCTCCACAGCAGCGGTTGTGCGACGGTGCCCCACCGGTCGATCCACACCTGCGTCATGGATCGGTCCAGGAGGTGCTCGCCCACCTGCTCGGGCAAGGCGTTTGATGAAGAGGCAGTACTTGCCGCCCAGGTCAACAGTGCGAGCGCGCGGGCTCGGTCGCCGGCGGCCGTGTAGGCCAGCCCGAGGAAGCAGCTGAGCAGAGGCCACTGCCCTCCGCCGAAGAATGTGTCGGCAAGGTAGCGGTGCGTTCCGTCACCGACCGTGAGCTCGGTGTCGACCGCTGAGATGGTGCGGCGTCCGATCAGGTCGGATGCCGCAAAGACTCCGAGCGGCGCGATGATAGCCACCAGGCTCGCATCGACCTCGGACGACCCGAGCCACTTCGCCAGATGTCCGTCGGTCAGCCCGCGCTCGGTGAGCGTCGCAACGATCTCCGATACCGCCGCGCGCACGTTGACCGCCTGCTCATCGCCGAGAATGCCTGAGTCGGCGATGGCTGCGAGTCCCGCCGCGATGCAGCCCAGCGTCGAGCCGTGCACGAGCGCGGCGTTCTCTTCCCACCAGTCGAAGCAGGGGCGCTGCCACGAGCTGAGCAGGTAGTCGACGGCGAGACGGATGCCGTGGCTCCACCTCCGGAGGTCGAGGTTGTGGCGCTGGGCATGGACGGCGACGGCCCACAGCCAGGTGCCGTAGCCGTCGAGCTGGAAGTCCCACCACTCGTCGGTGCCATCTCCGCCCGCGAAGGTGAATCGTGCGGCGAGCATCTCACCATCTGGGACCGGATTTCCGGCCGCGGCACAGGCATTGATGCGCTCGATCTGTCCCTCGCGGGCGAGCAGGATGCTCGAGCACCAGTCGAAGAACTTCGTCGCCGATTCGGCCTCACCGACAGCTGACATCGCGTCCGCGATAAACGCGCCGTCACGGAACCACGAGTACCCCGCGTAGGCCGAGAAGGTCGGGCTGGCTGGGTAGGCTCCCGAGGCATCCTGCAGTTGGAGGATCAGCTCGACGCTCGACGTCGCGAGCGCCCGGAGCGCGGCAGGGTCGGCGTGTAGCGGCACGTGGGTGGTGTCGGTCATCGGATTTTCTCCCGGTGGTGAGGGTGGTTACAGACAGCAGTGGTCGAGCGGGGGTCCCGAAGCTGTTCCAGCTCCGGGACCCCATTGGTTGCGAACGGCGACCGAACTTAGCCAGCGAGCAACGCGTTGATCTTCTCTTCGGCGTTGCTGAGTGCTTCCTGCACGGTGATGCGTCCGGCCTGTGCCTCAACGAGCTCGCCCGTCATGACGTCCTGGATCTCGGCTCCGTTATCGCCGAGCGCGGGTGCCGGGGCGATCTCGTCGGCAGCGTCGAACACGGCCTGACGATTGGTCGGTTTGCCCTTGTCGAGGAAGGTCGCCAGCTTCGCATCATCCGAAATGGCGGGCAGCTCCCAGCCGGTGTCGAGACGAGTGTCGACCATGGTGTCGGACGACGACATGAACTCGGCCCACAACTGGGCTTCGGTGGGGTGTTCGCTCGCGGCCGAGACGCCGATCGCGTTCGAGAACACGGCGCTGGCGTGCTGTGTGTTGCCGGGTTCGACCACGATGTCCCAGTTCGCGGGGGTTTCGGCGAAGGCGCCGAACATCCACGTCCCGGTGTGCAGCATGCCCAGTTTGCCTGATGTGAACAGGTTGGTGTCGAAGTCGGCGGTGCCCTGACCGTCTTCAATCGTCGGCATCACGGAGCCGCTCTTGTTCACGAGCCATCCGGCTGCCTCGATGCCGGCGTCCGTGTTGAACGCGACGGACTTCCCGTCCTCGTTGAGGAACGACGCGCCGTTCTGCACCAGCACCTTGTAGAACTCGTTGTAGGTGACCGGCTGGTGGTCGCCCCAGATTCCGGCGGCCTGATCGGTGATGGCTTCGGCCGCTGCGGTCTCGTCCTCCCACGTCCACTCGGCGGTGGGGTAGTCCACACCGGCCGCGTCGAACAGGTCGGTGTTGTAGTACATGACCACGTCGGAAAAGGAAGTCGGCAGCGCGTACTGCGTGCCGTCCGTGGAATACGACTCGAGCAGGCCCGGCGCGTACTTCGCCGAGTCGACACCCTCCAGCTCCGCGAGCACTCCACTCTGTTGGAAGGTGCCGTACTTGGATGACCCGTCGATGTCGAATACGTCGGCCTGGGTTCCCGCGGCGAGGTCGGTCTGCAAGGCGGTGTCGTACCCGTCGTAGGGCAGTGTCTTCACCTCGACCTTGATGCTCGGATTCTCCTCCTCGAACGCCGCCACGATCGTGGCCAGGTTTTCTTCGTTTCCGCCATTCGAAATGAAGTTGGAGTACGTGATCGTGACAGGACTGTCGGCGCTGCCCTCGTCGCTTCCGCCGGAGCAGCCGGAAAGGGACAGGGCCGCGACCCCGGCCAGGCCTATAACTGTGAACAGCTTGCGGTTCATGTGATGCAATCTCCCTTGATTCATGGTGCGTGGGTGCGTGGTGCGGGTTCGTTCCTCGCCGCCGGGGTTACTTGATCCCGGAGCTGGCGACGCCCTGAATGATGTACTTCTGGGCGAAGATGTAGAGCGCAAGCATCGGGATGATGCTGACGACAGAGCCGGCCATGATCACGTCCCAATCGGAGACGTACTGGCCCTGCAGCCCGGCCAACGCGATGGGCAGTGTCTGCAGTTCGGGCGAACGCAGAACGACCAGTGGCCAGAGGAAGCTGTTCCAGCTGCTCATGAACGAGAAGACCACGAGCGTTGCCAGGGCCGGACGGATGTTCGGGATGATCACCTGCGCGAAGATGCGGAAGTGCCCGGCGCCGTCGAGTGTGGCCGCCTCGTCCAGTTCCTTCGGCACCTGGTTGACGGCCTGCCGCAGCAGGAAGATACCGAACGCGGAGGTGAACGCGGGGAGCAGCGCACCCAGGTAAGTGTTCAGCAGCCCAAGCGTCTTCAACTCAACGAACAGCGGAACGATAAGCACCTGCAGCGGAATCATCATGGTCGCCAGGTACACACCGAAGATCACGCCGCGTCCACGAAACGGCAGCCGACTAAACGCGTAGGCGGCAGTCGAGCTGGTGAACAGTTGCACAAGCGTCGTAATGATCGCCAACGCGAGGCTGTTCAGCACCACCCGGCCGAACGGGCGCTCCTCGAACAGGCGCTCGTAGGCGCCGAGCGAGGGGTCCGTCGGGATCAGCGCCGGCGCATTAGTCAGGGTCGCCCCGGGAGTGATCGAGGTGATGACCGTCCACAGGAACGGAAAGAACATCGCGACGGCACCGGCGATGACAACGACGTGCAGCAGCACCGAGAGCGCCAGCGTGCGGCGGGCCGCCGATGAGCGTGGGGCCCTCGGATGCCGCCGCGCACGGGATCCGTGAGCGCCGCGTGCGGTCGAGCGGTCCCGGACCTGAGTCGCCTCATCCATAGTTCACCCACTTTTTCTGGCCGCGGATCTGGATGAGGGTGACGGCAAGCACCACCACAAAAAGCATCCAAGACAGGGCGGACGCCTCGCCTGCACGCCCGTAACGGAAGGTCAGGTCGTAGATCTGTTGCACCACGACCTGGCTGGCTCCATTGGGGCCACCGCCGGTCATCGCGTACACCTGGTCGAACACCTGGAAGCCGTTGATGAGCGAGATAACCAGAACGAAGAAGCTGGACGGCGACAGCAGCGGAAGCGTGACGGAGAACAGCTTGCGCCACCAGCCTGCGCCATCAATCTTCGCCGCGTCATAAACGTCGGTGGGGATCGCCTGGAGCCCGGCGAGCAGGATCACCATCACAAAGCCGAGGTCTTTCCACGCGGAAGCGATGATAATCGACGGCATGGCCCAGTTGGGGTCGGTCCACCATCCGGGGCCGTTCACTCCTAGGAACGCCAGCACCGTGTTCACAACGCCCGTGCCCGGGCTGAGCAACCAGCGCCAGACAAGGGCGACGACGATCCAGCTCGTAACGACCGGCAGAAAGTAGATGCCACGCAGGAACGAGCGGCCCTTGAGCGCCGTGTTCAGCGCGAGTGCCAGGGCGAGGCCGCCGACGAACACGATGGGCAGGTAGCCGACGATGTAATAGATGGTGTGCAGGAAGATCTCGCTGGTGGTCGGATCCGTCAGCAGCTTCGTGTAGTTATCGAGTCCAACGAACTCCAGCGGGGCGATCAGGTTCCACTCGTTGAGGCTCACCCACGCCGCCGCGATCATCGGCACAAGCACGAACAGGACCAGCGGGATCGCGCTGGGCAGCAGGAACGCCAGTACGATGAGGGGGTAGTTCAGCGTGATCCTCTTGCGGCGGCCACCCCGCACAGGCGGTGCCTCCGGAGGCGGTGGCGCGGACTCGGTCGGCGCGACGGGTGCCGTGGCGAGCGTCATCGCTGCGCCCCGGTCGGGGGTGTCGCCTGCTCGAGGAGACGCTCGCGCACGAGGCGTCCTTGGTCACCGGCGACGCCGTGAGCGTCGAAGGGGGTGGCGAGCACGAGGGCGGCTGCGCCCTGTGCCCAGCTTTCGTCCTGCCAGCTCTCAACGGTCACGCCCAGGCTCCGCTTGCTCGGAACGAGCGACGTCCGGAAGGCGGGCTCGAAGCCGAACGACCAGTGATCCCAGGCGGCGATGCCTTCACCGAGCAGGATGACAATCTCCGGGTCGAGAACGTTGACGATGCCACCCAGCGCCCGGCCCAACAGGTGGCCGGCTTCACCGAACAGCGCTTGCGCTCGTGCGTCCCCGCCATCCGCCGCCCCCCGAAGAGCAGACATACCGACGTCCGTGCCGATGATGCCGCGCTCGTGGGCGGTGCGCACAAGCCCGGCTTCGCCGACAAGCGCTTCCAGGCAACCGTGGTTACCGCACTGGCAGAGCGGACCGTCCGGGACAACGGGGATATGTCCGATCTCACCGGCGCCGCCGGAGTGTCCGCGGAAGACCCCACCGTCGGCGACGATGCCGGCGCCGATACCGGTTCCGATCGTGACAGCCAGGAAGTCGCGGTAGTTGCGGCCCTGACCGAACAACCGTTCGGCAATGCTCAAGGCATTGACGTTGTTCTCGATGAGCACGGGCAATTGCAGCGCACGGCGAAGGGCGTCGCCGAGGGGTACCTGGTTCCAGCCAAGCTGAGTAGAGTCCACGACGCCAGCACCCTGTTGGTCGACAGTTCCGGGAACGCCCACGCCGACACCCAGCAGGGGCACATCGCTGCCGCCCTCGATGAAGTGCTGCAGCAGGGCAGTAAGGTTCGAAACGGCGAGAGGCGATGACGCGTCGAATGGCTCGCTCGCCGACCGCAGCACTAGTCCCCCGATGCCGACCTCGACGAACGCGAGGTGGTCCGCGACGACCTTCATACCGACGGCGCGGCCGGTGCGGGTAGCGAGCCCAAGGGTACGTCCGGGACGGCCGCCCTGCGAGGGCGCACTATCGAACTCGATGACGAGCCCATCGGCGATAAGCACCTTCGTGAGTTGCGTTATAAGTGCAGGGGACACACCCAACGCTCGCGACAGATCAGCACGCGAGGTAGGACCCTGCACCCCGATGTGCGCCAGGATCGCCGAGCGGTTGATGTCCGCCGGTACTCGAGAATGAGACGCCATTGTTTCCTCGTTTATTTAGTCGTGAACAAAGCATAGGAGGGGATACTGCTGGCGTCAACATCCTCCGTACGCAGAGGCACCCACACAGCAATGAGCTGCCCCTCGCAGGGCGCTGGTCGTTGCACGTTGTCTTCGTTGGAAGCTGGCCCCTGGCGCCTCCACCCGAAGCAGACGCCGGCAGGACTTTCAACATATTTGCCCCCGGTTGCCGCACATCAACCTTGTTCGGAAGTGTCTCTTATCCCTTGAGATACGAGACACCTCGGGCGGCTCACAGAGTGAGCAGCAGGTCGGCGGCGAGAATCAGCGTCAGCACGACAAGCGAGCCGACTTCGAATCAGAGAGGGAGCTGGAGGTCCAATGCAGGTTTTTCAAGGATGCGGAGGGGCTGCGCGAGCCTCCTGCCTGACTGTGCGGATTCGTCAATCGGCGGCGTCTGCCTTCTCGAACTGCTCCTTCAGCTTCTCGAGGTCCAGGGCATCGGTTGTGACTTTCTTCTTGTCGTAGTAGACCTCGCGGTCGATCTCGTTGCTGGCGTTGGCGACGAGCATGGAGACGAACGTGTCGCCGTTGACGTTGAGGAAGGTGCGGAAGATGCCGGCGAACCAGTCGACCGCGATGAGCAGGCCGACGGCCTCGATTGGGAGCCCGAGTGACGTGGCGAGGAACATGGCTACGACGGGGAACCCGCCGGGCACGGTGATGGTGCCCATGTTCAGGAGGATCGCCAGCGTCATGCCGAGCACGATGGCGCCGAAGTCGAGCGTGATGTCCCCGGATTGTGCGAGGAACATGACAACGATCATGTAATTGAGAACGGCTCCGTAGGACCCCATTGTGAGGCCGACCGAGAGTGTGAAATTCGCCACCCGCTGGCTGACGCCGACCTTTTCGATCGCTGTCTTGAGCACGGTCGGGAAGGTGACCGCCGAGCTCGTGGTCGTGATGGCGATCATTGTCTGGTCGGTGAGTTTAGCGGGGAGTTTCGCGGGGTTGAGGCCGGTGCGCAGCCACACGACGAGCACGAACAGCGCCAGGATGATCAGCACGCCGAGGAGGGTCGATCCGAGGTACTTCAGCGCGCTCGTGACCACCGCGAAGCCCACGGTGCCGGCGAGGTTGGCGAGCAGGCAGAAGACCCCGATCGGCGCGATGAGCATCACGAACCGGATCATTGTGAGCACGACCTGCTGGATCTGGTCGAAGAAGTCGAGCACCAGGCTGTTGCCGGTCTTGGTGATGTACGCGTTCAGCGCCACGCCGAAGAGCAAGGAAAAGATGATGATCGGCACCATGGTCGCCGTGGACATGGCGGCGAAGATGTTCGTTGAGACGAAGTTGAGCAAGGTCTCCTGCCAGCCGGTTGCCTCACCGGCGGATTCCTGCAGTGCCGGGTCAACGCCGCCGGAGAAGTCGATGCCGGCGCCGGGTTGAATGATGACGCTGATGCCCCATGCGAGGAACGCGGCGACGATCGAGAAGCCGATCATCCATTTGAAGGTTCGGAAGGCCATCTTGCCCATGCCGGAACCAGTCATCGCTCCGGTGGCGACGATGACCGATGACATCACGAGCGGAACGATTGCCATCTGGATGAGCCGGATGAACAGATCGCCGATGAACTTGAGGTTCGCGGCCCACTCTCCGACGATCAAGCCGAAGACGATGCCGAGGATGGCGGCGACACCGATCTGCAGGGCGGGGTTCTTCAGAGCCTTCTTCATGGCATCCTCCACTCGAAGCCGCGGTTCACGGGTGCGACCGCTGCGGTTAGACCAAAAGTAGAGCGAGGAGCAAGGAACCCCCCCACGAATTGGTAGGACCGTAACAGGGTGTTCACGTAGCGGAGGAAGCCGTAACAAGCCAGTCACGTGGGTTCTTCCGGCCGACCCGAAACGCCCGTCTGAGAGCCGTGCGAGAATTAAGGGGTGGTGACGGTCGCCACGCTCGAGCCCGCGAGAGCAGGTGACACCCGCACGTGGCCGACAGCGAACGGATGGTCCTGGGCCCGCTTCCGCGCACTCATTCCCTCATCGCGGATGACATCGTGCGCCATCTCGAACGCCTCATTGTCACCGGCGAACTTGCCTCCGGGGTGTCGCTGCCTCCCGAACGAACGCTCGCTCGGGAGTTGGGAATCTCGCGCAACGCACTCCGAGAAGCGCTCACCCGGCTCGAAGGACTCGGCCTTCTAGAGCGACGCCAGGGCAGCGCCAATCGCGTGAGCCGAACGATTCCGCTTACGGTGACTCTCGCGGCCCGCCTGCAAGGGGTCGCGGCGGAGTTCGAACACTCGGCGGAGTTCCGTGCCGTGATAGAGCCTCGGATAGCCCGGCTCGCGGCGGACCGGATTGATAGCGCACAATTAGCTGCGCTGAGCGATCTGCTGGAGCGATCTTCTCGCGCGACCGACGCGGATCTGTCCGCGAGCTTGGACATCGGCTTTCACACCGCCATCGCTCAAGCCACGGCCAACCCGCTGCTGGCTACACTGGGGGAATTGACTGCGTCTTGGACGGTGGAGGCCCGTGTCTTCTCCCACCTTGAGGGTGAGGGTCGACGCCTTTCCCATGCTGGACACGCTCGCATCCTGGCTGCTCTCGCCGCCCACGACGCCGAAGCCGCCGACTACGCCATGCGGATTCACCTCTCGGAGATCCGCGACGTGATCGAACGCGTTCGAAGCTCCGACCTCAGCGTGCAAGCAGCCGTATCGACAACCCTCAGCTCCTGACCTCGCCCATCGATCGTGGCTAACGGAGGGATCAGCGCAGTCGGCCGACGTGCCTTGCCGCTGTCTTTTTTGGGCGGCGTGCGAACTCCATCCCGACCGTTCGACACGCGAGCAACAGGGCGGTACCGCGGCCTTTCCCGCAACGGCCGCTGATCGTTTCGGTCCAACCAATTCGGGTAGGCTTCTGAGATCTTGGGCAACGGTCCGAGCGTCTCCGGGGAGATGCTCGACCTAGGAAGGAACGGCGTGCCGGGAGACGGAATCCGCTCAACCAGAAGCGCCACCGCGCCTACGGTCGCGTTGTATCTGCTGATGGTGCTGACGTTTGTGACGGGGGTTGTCGATGCGGTCGGGTTCCTTGCGCTTGATCGGGTGTTCGTCGGAAACATGACAGGAAACATCGTCATTTTGGGGATGGCAGTTGCCGGAGCAGATGACCTCCCGATCGTCGGACCGGCGATCGCACTTGTCACTTTCACGCTCGGCGCCCTCGTCGCCGGGGTCTTCCTCCGTCGGAGGCGAAAGGAGTGGGGCGCTGCGGTGACGTCGTTGCTCACCGTCGGTGCAGCGATCCTGGCAGGGCTGGGTGTGGCATTCCTGGTGCCCGCGTGGGCGGGGTCTTCGTCCCTGGAGCTGGTTGCCTCGTCATTGACCGCTGCGGTGATGGGGGTACAGGCTGCTGTGGCGCGCAGCCTGGCGGTAACCGACATGACAACCGTGGTCGTAACCTCGACCCTCACCTCTCTGGCAAGTGAGTCACTCGTGGACAAGGGGGTGAAAGGCATGTGGAACCGACGGTTCGCTGCCATCGCAGTGATCTTCCTCGGCGCTCTGATCGGTGCACTGCTTCTGGTGTTCGGACCGTCCGTCCCGCTTCTCCTAGCGGCACTTCTCACCGCCGCTGTTGTGGCAGTGGGACACGGGCAGCTTTTTGCCCCAACGAGGGCGGGGATCGCGTGAACATCCTGCAGCCCGGTGTCGGCGAGATCCTGGGTGACCACTACTTGCGTTCGACACCCGAGACAGTGCTTTGGGGCCGGCTTCCGTGTGCGACGGATGCCGCGGTACTGGAGGTCACGCCGGGTGCGACCGTCACGATCGACACCGTCAGCCACGAGGGGATCCTCGAGGACCAGGGCAAGGATCCGCGGGTTTATTTCGGCGGGCACGGTGTGAACCAGGCATCCGTCCTTGAAGATGTCATCGCGATCGCCGCGGCCCTTAACCGCGATCCGGCGTCGGATGGACCTCACGTCGTGACGGGCCCCATCTTCGTCGAGGGCGCTGACCCCGGGGACCTGCTAAAAATTACGGTCGAGCGCCTTGTCCCGCGCGTGCCGTACGGCGTCATCTCAAACCGGCACGGAAAGGGTGCGCTTGTCGGCGTCTTGCCGCGTGGTGAAGGGAGCGTCAGCGTGTTCGCGCCCGTGGAGGATCGCGGGGCCGGGCTCGTCGGGGTCCTGCCGGTGCAGCACGGCGGAGAGCGTGTCGTCGAGTTCCCGCTCGCTCCGTTCCTCGGCATGATGGGCGTCGCCGTCGACTCGAACGAGCGTCCGCATTCCGTCCCGCCCGGGGCGCACGGGGGGAACATTGACATCAAGCTCCTCACCGAGGGGGCAATTTTGTACTTACCGGTGCAGGTCGCGGGTGCTCTCGCGTATGTCGGCGATCCGCATTTCGCGCAGGGCGACGGCGAGGTCGCGCTGACGGCGCTTGAGGCGTCCCTCCGCGCGACGCTGCGGTTCGACGTCGTGCCGCGTGCGGAAGCGCTGCGCGAGTTCGGTGAGGTTGCGGGTCCGCTCGTGCGGACCGACGAGTACCTTGTGCCGACGGGCCTGGACCCTGACCTCAATGAGGCGATGCGCAAGTGTGTGCACGCCGCGGTCGAGCTCATCTCCGCCCGCTGGGGGATGGACGAGCACCTCGCCTACGCGTATCTCAGCGCCGCGACCGACTTCAATGTTTCGCAGGTCGTCGACATCGTGTGCGGCATCCACGCCCGCATCCGCGAGGCCGATTTCGCTGGGGTGACCCGTGACTGACGCCGAGACCCCTGGATCGCCGTAAGCCGAACCTCCGGAGGTCCCCGCCGACCTCTTGTCGGCGTTCCAGGAGTACGAGCGCGCGATCCTGTCGAAAGACCTCGACACGCTCGACGCCTCCTTCGCCCCCGGGCCCGACACATTACGCGGCGACGGTGCAGGCCTCCTTATCGGACACGACGCGATCAGCGCGTTCCGGGGGCGTCACAGCCCTGTGCGGCGTCGGGAACGTCTCCTGGATTGGTGCGCAGCGCAGTCAGACGTGTATGCATCGGTGCGGTCATCCTCGCTGCAACGCTGTCTCACGCCGGGTGTTCGCCATTTCCGGAGCCACCCGCCCGTTGCAGATGAGCCGACGTTAGCTCAGGGCACCGACAGTGCGTATTGGCGCGTGCGGGCGGCGCCAACTCCCGTATGCGAGTGATTGGCGGGAGGCGAGCCGTGTGCAATCTCGCGCCAACGGGAAATCGAAGCTTCCGCCATCAGTGCTTCAACCTGCTTCAGCCGCCGGCGCGATACTCTCCCGCCACACGACGCGTTGAAGTGTGGTTTCGTTCACGGGCACGGGTTCACTTCTGAGCGTGGAAATGAGGCGGATCAGGGAGTTAGGCGAACGGGCGCCGGCCCGAGCGTATCGCGCCCCGCGCCGATCCAGCCGCGGTCTCAGCGCGGACGGATCGTCAGGATCTGTTCGGCGGTGCCGATGGGTCCGTGGATGTCGTGCAGGACTGTGTGCGTGAGTCCGATCCCGTTCGTTCCGAATGTGACGGTGGTGTCGTAGCCGATCCAGTCGCTGCGCGGCCGCTCGAACAGGTGCACCGTCGTGTCCAGGTTCGGGAAAGCCATGGCGACGGGCGGGAGCCGTGGGGTGATGCCGTTTGCGATGTCCAGGACGCTGAGCGCTGCCGCTGTGCTGCTGATCGGCTCCCCGGCCAGGAGGGGAACGCGTGGGCGCAGCCAGTACTGGGCTCTGCCGGGGCTGATCTCGAGGCGGCGCGCTTCGACGGTGCGCACGAACTCGCCCGGCCAGATCACGCTCCCCTCCCACGGCTCGAGGTCGTCTCGCGGCCGAATCCGAGGGAGTGCCGTTCCGGAGATGCTCCCGGTGTCGCCCGGCTTCTGCAGCCAGGCTCGGAGAATCACGGCGACTCGTCCCCGAAGATCGAGCGTGGCCTCGACAAGTTCGATGGTGCGCCCGGGTCGGAGGACCCGCACGTCGATCCTCACCTCGTCGATCGGCATGGTGCCGAGGATGTCGAAGGACAGGCGTGCGACGTGCAGGTCGTCGTCGCGGCGCGCGGCCCGGTCGGTCTCGACGGCGTGGGTGAGCAGGCCGAGCGCCGGTGCGATGTGCTGCTCGGCGATGTTCCAGGCGCCTTGGACCGCCGGCGTGGCATGGAAGCGGCCGGGCGCGAGTCGCTGGAAGTATGCGGTCACCATCGGATCTTGAAGGCGGATCGTCACAGGATCAGCCGCTCGATGAGCAGGAACGCCCCGATCGCGATCATCGCGATCCCCGAGATCCGGCTGACGATCCGGGCGGCGGTAGGCCGCGAGCGGAGGAGGCCGTTCGCCCCGTAACCGACGAGGAGATACACGACCGCGCAGCTGGCTACGTGGAGCAGACCGAGGGCGAGGATCTGGGCGGCGAGTGGCCAGTCCGCCGTGCTGTCCGTGAACTGCGGCAGTACGGCGAGGAAGAGCAGGAACACCTTCGGGTTGAGCCCGCTCACGCCGAAGCCCTTCAGCCACCACCGGAGCGGTGAGCCCGCCGCGAGCTGCTCGCCCGCGTGCACGCTGCCTGGCCGCGTGAGGGTGGTCAGCCCTAGCCACATCAAGTACAGCGAGCCTGCGATCGTCAGGATGGTGAGCGCTCCCGGTATCCCGGTGACCAGGGCGCCGACGCCAGCCGCCACGACCACCGTGGCGACCAGATGCCCCGCCAGCAACCCGGAGACGGCCGGGACGGTGCGCTGCCTCATGCCCGCGCTGATCGCGTACGCCCAGTCCGCTCCGGGAGTCACGACGAACAGAATCGACACCGCCCAGAACGCTGCGATCGCTCCTGCCATCATCGCTTCACCTCCGGATCGGACCCTCGTGGCAAGAATAGGAAGTAATCGATGGAAGGTGTTCCCGATATTGCACTGTGAGACGACGCATTGAGCAAGGATTAGTCCCATGGACGCAATCGACCGGAAGATTATTGCCGAGTTGCAGCGGGACGGACGTCAGTCGATCACCGACCTCGCCGAACGGGTGAAGCTCAGCATCTCGCCTTGTCACCGCCGGCTCCGCGAGCTCGAGCGGCAAGGCGTAATCACAGGCTATCGCGCCGTCCTCAACCCCACGGCCCTCGGCCTGGGCTTTGAGACCCTGGTGTTCGTGACCATGCGCGACGCGATCAAGGAGAGCCTCGAGGCGTTCGAAGCGGCTGTGGGGAAGGTCCCGAACATCACCCTCGCGCAGCGTCTCTTCGGCGACCCGGACTACCTCCTCCGCGTCGTCGCAGCGGATCTATCGCACTTTCAGCAGCTGTACGACGAGCAGCTCAGCACCCTCCCGGGAGTGCAGCGCCTCAACACCACGCTTGTGATGAAGCAGATCGTCAACGACCGCCCTCTCCCCCTCTGATTCACCTCTTCGCCCGCAGGTGCGCGACGGTCTAGAGCCGGCCGACTGTTTCGATGTCCTCGAGGAAGTCCGCGGCGACATCGGCCGACACCGTCGCCCGTGTCGCGGAGATCGCCGCGACATAGTCTGCGAGGAACGGCCCCTCGGGCTCTTCGGCTCCCGAGCCGACGGCGTTCTCGAGGGCCGCCTGGGATGCCTTTCGCGCGGCGTATTCGATGTCGGCCGGCGAGAATCCGTGCGTCATCTCGACGAGCGTCGGCACATCGATGTCGACCGCCGCCTCGGGGATGTACCGCTGCCAGATCGCGCTTCTGGCCTGCTGATCGGGCAGCCCGATCGGGATGACGTAGTCGAACCGTCCATGACGGAGAAAGGCCGCGTCGAGCGCCCGGATGAAGTTCGTCGCGCAGATGAGCAGCCGCCCGGGCTGTTCGCGGAAAGCCGGGATGATCTTGAGCAGCTCATTCGTCACGCCCTGCGTCGGGGACGGCGGCTCACCCTGACGGTGCGAGGCGATCTCCTCCACCTCGTCGATGAAGACGACGGCGTGCTGCAGTTCGGAGATCGTCGTGAACGTCTCACGCAGCGCCCCGGCCAGGCCTCCCGGGTGGGATGCGAGGCGCGAGGGGAACACTTCGACGAACGACCACTCGAGGCGAGACGCGATCGCCTTCGCGAACGTCGTCTTCCCTGTACCGGGCGGCCCGAAAAGCACGATCGCGCGGGGCGGCACGACTCCGAATCGGTCGGCGAGCTCCGACTGCGCCAGGGGCATCACCACCCGCCGCTCGAGCAGGTCCTTCTCCGCGGTCATGCCGCCGACGGCATCCCACAGTCCGCGCGGAAGCACGCGCCCGCCCAGTTCCGCGAGGCGCTTCAGCTCCTCGCGCTGCACGGGGATGTGCCGCTCGAAGTAGTGCAGGTCCTGCTTCAGGACGAATCCCTGGTGCAGAAACGCTCCGACCCTCGTCTCGGCGGCCGGCATCAGCGCCGACATCTTCGATATCCCGTGCGCCGCCATGCGCGCTTCGAGCGCCCCCAGCAGCGACGATCCGATGCCGGTGCCGCGGACGTGGGACGCCGTGGCGAGGAAGACGACCCATCCCTGCGCGTGGGCGGCGCGGCCGATGGCCGCGCCGACAACCTCGTCGCCGATCACCGCCACCACGGCGTGGTCCTTGGCGCACGAGGCTAGGACATCTGCGAGGCCGTAGACAGGCTCGGCGTTGGCCGCCAGCACCTGCTCCCAGAGCCGCAGTATCCCGTCGACGTCGTCGGCGTGGTAGTCGCGGATGCGCCAACCGGTCATGGAGTCTCCGTCACGCGGCGGGGACCAGGATGTCGCGCACGAGGGCGTCCAGCTGCGCGTCGGCGTCGAGGAACTGGCGCAGCGTGTTTCGCGCCGCTCCGAAGTCCTCGAACTCGGCCGGCGTCATTCCATTCACCTCGTAAGCCCGGCGGAATTCGGAGAGTTTCTCAAGCTCGGCGAGAATCTGTGCGGGGACGGGAACGTCGATGCGGTTCGCGACGGGGATGCTGTTCTCGTTGATGCGCGCCTGCCAGTCGAAGGGGGGCGAGACCACGAGGTCGCCGCCGACGAGTTCGGACCACTGCAGGTGGTTGCGGAAGGCGGCCGACAGGATGCGGCTGTGGTACCCGCGCTCCGTGAAGACGTGGTGGGCACGCTTGAGTGCTGCGACACCGGCCCAGTCGAGCACGCCGGGATTCGTGAGGATGCGCTCCGCTCCCGTCCACTTCTTGAGCCAGTCGTCCAAGCGGCCACCCATGATCGTGACGACGTGACCGAATTCCTGCTCGGGGAGTCCATCTGCGGCGCGACGGTCCAAAGCGCGCTCGAGCGCCTCGCCGACGGCCACGGCCTGAGGCACTGTGAAGCTGAGGGTGGCGTTGATGCTGACGCCCCGGTACGCCGCCTCCTCCATCGCGGCGATGCCGGTCGCAGTCGCGGGGATCTTCACGATGATGTTCTCGGCGAGCTGCGAGAACTCGACGGCCTGCGCGACGAGCGCGTCCATGTCGCGGTGCAGGCGGGGGTCGGTCTGTATTGAAAGGCGGCCGTTACGACCACCACTCGCTTCGAACGCCGGTTCCAGCAGCTGAGCCGCTGCGATCGAGAGTTCCTTCACGGCCTGCCAGCCGAGCTGCGACTCGCCCCAGGTCGGATGCTCGGCGGCGAGTTCACGCAGGCGAGGGCCCCAGACATCCGGGCTCTTCTTGATCGCAGCGAACGCGATGACCGGGTTGCACGTCGCCCCGACGGCTCCGAACTCGATCGAGCGGCGCAGCTCCGAGGGGTCTGCAGAGTCGTTCCAGAGAGCGGTGGGCGTGCTACTCGCCGCGCGGGCGAGCGGGGCGAGGTCGGTTTGGAGAAGTGTCGACACGGTGGAATCCTTCTGGGTCAAGCCTGGACGGCGGCGGGAGAGGCGGGAACGGCCAGTTCCCCGGTAATGTACTGAGCGCGTCCGAATCCGAACGACCAATCCTGCGGGCCGTTCTCGACGTAGCCGATGAAGACGTCCTCGCCGGCGACCCCGACCGTCTCGAGCCGCTCCGCGATGGTGGCGTACAGCCGCTGCTTGGTCTCGTCACTGCGACCACGCTGCGTGAAGATCTGGATGACGACGGGGTCGCTGCGATCGAACCCGAGCCCGGCATCCTCGGCGACGATCGTCGTCGCCGGACGTGACGTGATCACTTGGAATCGATCGCGGATGGGAATGCCGTACGTATCGACGATGGCGTCGTGGATCGCGCCGGCGATCTCCGTCGAGTTGGTGCGGGCGTCGCTGTGATCGATGCGGACGAGCGGCATATGAGCCTCCTTGCAGAGTTGACGTTTGTCCTATCATACTAACATGCGGCTTCCTAAGCAACCTGGGCTAGGAGGAGGCGTCTCACCGTCGTCACGCGCTGCAGCGGGCGATGCTTGCGCACCCTGACAGTGCGAGGCGATCCGTGCGATTCGCCGATGAACACAACTACGGGCAACGGCATCTCTGCCTCGTTGGGGCCTCCGGACTTGGCCACCGCTGTTCGCGGTAGCCGGACGTTGCCTGCTAGGCGTCCCGACTCCGCTTCGCTCGGCCTCCGGGCAGTAAGCCGCCGAATGCACCGCGCACTTGGGTGCTGCCAATGAGAAGCGCTCCGAGGATGATTGCGCCGTAGGTGGCATCGATCCAGAACGACGGGACAGCCGATAGCACGAGGATGTTCTGGATCGTCCCCAGGAGCAGGACGCCGGTCGCCGCCCCGATGATGGTTCCCTTCCCGCCGTCCAGGCTGATGCCGCCGATGACGGCTGCCGCGAAGACGGTGAAGATGATGTTGTTGCCCTGGCTGGCCGTCACCGCCGCGATGCGTGCGGACAGCATCATCCCGGCAAACGCCGCCATGACGCCGCTGAATACGAAGAGCCCGATAGTGAGGCGAAGAGTGTTGATTCCGGCGGCCCGGGCCGCCTCCTTGTTCCCGCCCATTGCGTAAATTCGTCGTCCCGTTGGCGCATACCGCATGAAGACCGCGCCCACCGTGACGACGAGAACGAGGATGACCACGTCGATGGGGATACCGGCTATGTTCGCGAAGCCGAGCGCGGCCACCGGTGGTGGCAGATCGGTGAAGGTCTGTCCGCCCGAGATGCCGAGCGTGAAGCCCTGCAGAAGGATGAGCATGGCGAGGGTCACGATGAACGCGTTCATTCCCAGTCGACCGACCAGCAAGCCATTCACGAATCCGACCACGGCTCCTAGCAGCAGAGCGACAAGGATAGCCATCCAAGGGTTCGTAACGAGGCCGACGCCTCCGTCTGTCGTGTAGAGCCAGACCATGAACATGGGAGCCAGACCGATCACCGACTGGGCGGACAGGTCGAAGTAGCCGCCGATCAGCACGATGCTCTGGGCGACCACCGCGACGCCCAGCACCGCCGACACGCTGAGGATGTTGGAGATGATGTTGTTCGGCGTAGCGAAATTCGGAACGAAGATCGCGCCGTAGATGAAGACGATCAGGATGACCGGGATTAGAGCCAGGTCGCGCAATATGCTTCTGGCTCGGCTCACGGGCCGGGCTCCGGGAGCCGTTGGCACGGCCTTGGTCAGGGCGGAACGGGACATCATCGTGACTCCATTGGCTGTTCGTCGGACGGATTAGAACCGGGCGTGAGGTCGCCTTGCACGGCGGCCGCAAGCTGATGCTCGGTCCACGGAGAGGTCAGCTCGCCTATGAGGCGGCCTCGGTAAAGAATCAGCACCCGGCTGCAGGGCTGGAACTCGGACTCGTCGGTGGAGACGATCAAGCAGGCTGTGCGGTCTGTGGCGACGCGGTGCGCAATCGACTCCGCGATCGAGGCTTTCGCCGAGACGTCGACACCCGCGGTCGGGTTGGAGAGCACGAGAACGTCGGGCTTCGAAGCGAAGGCGCGGGCAAGCGCCACCTTTTGCTGATTCCCTCCCGAAAGCTCTTTCGTAGTCTGGGTGAAGGACGCCTGCTTGATCTCCCATGCATCGGACAAGGTTGCATACGCAGAACGCCGTGCCGAAGGACGTATGAATCCCGCTCGGTTCTTCAACCGGTGAAGGATGCTGAGTGTCGCGTTCTCTTCATTCGCCATCTCAGGGACGAACCCACTCTCGTGCCGGTCCTCCGGGAGGAAGCCGATGCCCTCGCGTATCGCTTGCATGACATTGCCTGCGGGAACCGAGCGGCCATGCACCGTGACCGTTCCGGAACGAGGTTGTAGACCTGCGATTGCTCGGGCGACGTCGAAGATCCCCGAGCCTTCCAGCCCGACCAATCCCACGCACTCGCCAGGCCGGATCTGGACGGCGAAGTCCTCGACGGCGCCTTCGACGCCGAGTTCGGTGACGGCTAACAGGGGCGCATCCCCGGGGTCGGCGCCGGCAAGCACCGGAATGTCATCCTCGCGCTCCGCTAAGACCTCGCCGACCATCGCGTCGACCAGATCTACCACCTTGAGGCCCGCAAGGGAGTCTGTCATCACGACCCTTCCGTCTCGAACGATCGTCACGGTGTTACAGACTTCGAACACCTCTTCGAGGTAGTGAGAAACGTAGATGATCGTGAAACCCTGGCGGGTCAACTCACTCATCCGCTCGAACAGCGTGCGCGTGGCGTCGCCGTCCAGGCCAGCCGTCGGCTCATCCAGCAACAGGATGCGTGCGCCGGTGCCCAGCGCACGGCAGATCTCCACAATCTTGCGCTGCAGCAGGTCGAGGTCTTCAACGAGTACGTCGACGATCTCGGCGGCCCCCCACTCGTCGAGGAGCGACCGGGCTCGCTCTCGGGCCGCCTTCCAATCCACTAGTCCGAGGCGGTTCTTCGGGTAAGCGTCCAGAACCACGTTCTCGGCGGCGGTGAGGTACGGGACGAGGGTGCTCTTCTGGTAGACGCAAGCCACACGCTGCTCCGGGCGCAGCTGATCCAGTTCTGCCGACGGGAACTGGAGCGTCCCCTCCTCGGGGGTCAACAGGCCCGTCACGACGGCGATGAGAGTGGACTTGCCAGCGCCGTTTCGGCCGAGCAGCGCGCGGACCTCACCCTCGTTGACTTCCATCGTCACCGAGTCAAGGGCGAGCGTGGTGCCGAAGCGCTTGGTGATCCCCTCCAGCCGCAATGCCAGCCGCGTCGTCTCCGGCCGCTCCTCGACGGAGGTCATCCCGCGTTCCCCCAGAGGGTGTCCTCGTCCACGTTTTCTCCCGTAACGAGTGGGGCGGGCAGCAGGTCGGCGAATCCGGTCTCGACCTCGACGATCTCGCTGTCGTGATCGGTGGGGCCAGCGGTGAACTTCTCCCCCGCCGCAGCCGCAATGGCGTACTTGATGGCCCATTCCCCGTAGAGATTGGCGGGCTGTGAGACGGTGGCGTCCTGGTAGCCGTCACGGATCAACTCGAGCGCTTCGGGGGCGCCATCGATGCCGACGAGGGCGACGTGATCGTCTTCGCCCGCGGCGACCCAGCGGTTGAGGGAGGTGAGGACCTTCTGTACACCCGGGATGAAGAAGTCACTGGCCATGAAGATGCCGTCGATCTCCTGGGTGCTCAGCACGGTCTGGACCGCGTCCGTTGCCTTGTCCATCATCCAATCGGTTGGCTTCTGTACGACGGTGATGTCCGGAAAGTTGTCCGCCATGCACTCTGAGAAGCCGGTCGACCGGTCACGACCGTTGGTGGAGCTGAGTTCGCCCTGCAGCTCCAGGACCGCGCCCTCACCCTCGAGCAAGCGACCCATTTCCTCACACCCCGTCGCGCCCATGGCGACGTTGTCGGCGCGGACGACCATCGCGACTTCACCGCCCCCTGGCGCCTGGTCGATCGTGATGACGGGGATACCCTGCTGGTTGGCCTTCGTGATGGACGGCACGATCGCCTTCGCATCCACGGGGGCGACGATGATGGCATCCGGCGACTGGGTGAGAGTCGTCTGGACATCCGTGGTCTGCTTGGCCGGATCGGAATCGGCATTGGTCGGCGACATCACAGTAGCCCCGACTTCCGAGGCGGTCTGCTCGGCGTAGTCGATCATCGCAAGTTGGAACGGATCAGTCAGCTTCGCCACCGCCATTCCCACCTTGACGTCGCCTTCGGAACCGGAACCGGAGCTGCCTCCGGTTGACGCACACCCGGCAAAAGCCAGAGTCAGGATCGCCAGGCCGGCGAGCGCCGATGCGCGGGGCAGGGGCTGGGTGTTACGAACTGGACGCACGTTGTCCTCTTCTCGGTCATGGAGCTACTGCGCTCCTGTGATCCACTATTTTGAACGGCTTATGTACGTATGTCAAGACATTCAGTCATCAGCTTCCATGGCGATCACTGATCAGGTACTTCACCGCGCCTGCAGACGTACGCATCTGCGCAAAGGCCTCGCCGGCCTCCTGCACTGTGACTACCCCGGTGATCAACCTCGAAACGTCTGCGCGTCCGCTCGCGAGCAGATCCACGGCTTCCTCGAACTCGTCCACGTAGATGAAACTGCCCCGGATCGTCACTTCCTTGAACAAGAGGTCCGCTGCGTTGAAACTCGGCGGCCTCCGCGAGAAGCCAGTGATGGTCAGCGTGCCGTGCGGACGGACGACACCCACGGCTTGGCCGACCAATTCGGCAACCCCGGAGCATTCGAACGCGAATCGTGGTGCGAGCGCGGCATCGGCGAAAACCTCTTCGACCGGCGTCTGCGCCGGATCGATGACCGCTGTCGCACCCTGCAGGAGTGCGATCTCCCGACGCACCGGAGTCGGCTCGACAACCGTGATGCGCGCCGCACCCGCCGCGCGGAGGATCGTCGTGACGAGCAGCCCTATGGGACCGCCACCGAATACCACCGCGTCTTGACCGACGGAGAATCCGGAAGTGCGTACCGTTCGCAACGCAACCGCCAGAGGCTCCACGAGGGCGCCGGATGCGAGATCGACCGAATCCGGCAATCGATGCAGCGTCTGCGCTCGCACCGCAGCCAACGGCGCAAGTCCGCCGTTACGAGCAAGCCCTACCGCCGTCTCCTGCAATCTGGCGCACATATTCCACTCGCCTCGGACGCAGGATCGACAACGACCGCACCGGTCGCCGTTCGGATTCACGACGACGCGGTCTCCCGACACGAATCCTGTGACGCCACTCCCCGGTTCGAGCACCGTGGCTGAGAACTCGTGGCCCATCGTCGCACCCGGGTGGAAGTCGGGCTGACCGGCATGGAGATCGCTTCCGCAGATCCCGCAGTATTCCACCTGCAGAAGGACCTCATCGGCTTCCGGTACCGGCTCGGGGCGGTCTTCGATTCGCTCGCCATCGGGGGTGAAGACAACAGCGCGCATCAGTTGTTCTCCTCGAGGCCCATCTTCCACTGGCGTCGCCCGACGGGGGGCCGCAGGGCCAGGACGGAGGCGAGCAACTCTTCGTCGATAGGAGTGCTCGCTGCACGGATCGCGGACTGCAGGTTGCGGGACTTACCCGCACCCACGACGGTGGTCGCGGTACCTGTTCGCTGGATCGCGTACTGGTTGGCGAGGAAGGCGATGTCCGCACCTCGATCGTTCGCGTACGACACCATACGACGGGCCGCGTCCTGCACCTCGGGCGGAGCGGGGTGGTCGATGTTGATCGTCGAACCGCGCGGCGTCAGCAACCCCAGTGCAACCGCCGCAGCGTTCATGAGCCCGACGCCGCGGTCATCCGCGATCGGAACCAGGTCGGTGGTCAGGGAATCATCGAGAAGCGTCCCCTTTGCGTAGGTGAGAACTACATCCACATCGGTCTCGCGCATCACACGTGCGAACGTCTTGATCGGGTACCCCGTCATGCCTACGAAGCGCGCCTTGCCGGCATCCTTTAGCCGCTCAAGCTCGGCGAAGCCGTCATCGAGCACGGGCCCAAGCGGGACGAACTCGACGTCATGAAGCTGGAGGACGTCGATGTAGTCCGTGCCCAGAAGACGCAGGCTCCGGTCCAGACTCTCGCGGATTCTCCGGGGGCTGAAATCGAAGTCGTCGAACCCATACCGGCCAGCCTTCGTCGCGAGTACCACCTGCTGCCTACGCCCTCCGGCGAGTGCCTTACCCAGGCGGTGCTCGGCGCTGCCATAGTACGGCGACGTGTCGATCAGGGTGATCCCGCTGTCAATCGCCTCGTGGACAAGCCCGATCGCGTCGGCCTCGTCGAGGGGTCCGAACATCTCGCCCAGCGACCCGGTTCCGAGCGAGACCGCCGAGACCGTTAGTCCGGTGCGTCCGAGGGGGCGATACTCCATCGTTGACTCCTTTGTGCAAAATCGTCCCTGAGACGTAGACGAATAATGACAGGACATTACTACTTGCGTAGGAACTCCGCACGCCTAGCGCTTGCCAACCAACCACGACGTCCAAGCTTTGCATCGCACCGACGGCCGAGAACGAAGCGAAAACCTTGCACCGCGACAAAGTGCTGCCCCTGGCCGAACTCGGCCTGACCAGGCCTTCATGGCGCCTCCGATGAAGCGCGCCGCCGCTCATCACATACGCAGCTCGGCGCAGTCGGGCTTGACACGCGCTGATTCCCGGATCAAGGAAGGAGAGGGGGGCATTTGACAGGACATTCGAACAACTATAAAGTCGCCTCGAGCGCTCCACATGGAGTCTTTCACCGCACCGGGGCCGTGAGGACCGGATCGTCTCATCTGGAGGACTGTTGGCCAACTCAAGCATCGGCGTCGCCGTCATCGGCGCCGGCATGGCGGGCAAGGCGCACGCCGCGGCGTACCGCAACGCGCCCGCCCTGTACGAAACCATCCTCCCCCCCGTGCGCCTCGTCTCCATCGCCGACGCGTACGAGCCGGCCGGTGAAGCAGCGGCCAAGCGGTTCGGCTACTCGCGCCACGACACGTCGTGGCAGGCGATCGCCGGAGCGGACGACATCGACGTCGTGAGCGTCGTCGTTGCCAACCACCTGCACCGCGAGATCGTCGAGGGGCTGCTCACCGCAGGCAAGCACGTGCTCTGCGAGAAGCCGCTGTCCGACACGCTCGAGGATGCCCGTGCGATGGCGGACGCCGCCAACCGATCATCGACGATCGCACGGATCGGACTCACCTTCCGCCGCTCACCCGGCATCGCCTACATCCGCCAGCTGATCGAGTCGGGCCAGCTCGGCAAGGTGCTGCACGTGAGCATCCGCTATTGGACCGACTACGCCGCCGACCCTCAGTCCGCCATCAGCTGGCGGTTCAAGGGACCGTCCGGCTCCGGCGCCCTCGCCGATGTAGGGAGCCACGCGAGCTACCTCGCAGAGTTCCTCGCCGGCAACACGACCGAAGTGAACGGCGGCCGCTTCAGCACCGTCATATCGCAGCGTCCAAGACCGCTCGGCGCCGTCTCCGGACATGGCCATGCCGCGGTCTCCGATGATTACGACACCGTCGAGAACGATGACTATGCCACGTTCTCGATGGGGTTCGATAGCGGCGCCGCGGGGACGATCGAGGTGTCGCGCGTTGCCGCCGGCCACGCCAATGACCTGCAGATCGAGGTCTTCGCCGAGCGCGGCGCCGCGAAATTCAACCAGACACGCCCCGCTGAGATCGAACTGTTCCTCACCGAGGGCGACCAGGCGCAGCAGGGATACCGCCGCATCCCGCTCGGCCACCCGCACCCTTATGTCGCAGGCGGCATGCCGATCGATGTCGCTGGTGTCGGCTTCGGCCAGAACGAGGGCTTCCTCTTCCAGGCACGTGCGTTCCTGGAAGAGGTCGCCGGACTCGCGGACTCGATCTCGCTCCCCCGCAACGCGGGGTTCGGTGAGGGCGTTCACAACATGGAGCTGCTGGCCGCGGTGGCCGAGTCCGAGCGACTCGGTGGCACTGCCATCAAGATCGAGAACTGAGGAGAACAGCAAATGCGACTTGGACTGTACAACGCGATCCTGCACGACCGCTCCCTGCCTGAGGCCCTCCAGGTCATCGGCGATCTGGGCCTGACCGGGATCGAGCTCAACACCGGCGGCTTCCTCCCCGCGGTGCACGTGCCCACCTTCGACGACATCCTCGTCAGCGACGCCGCCCGCGACGACTTCCTGGGTGTGTTCGAGGGCACCGGCGTCGAGATCGCCGGGCTGAACTGCAACGGCAACCCGCTGCATCCGACCACCGCGATCGGCACAAAGCACGCCGAAGACATCAGGCGCGCCATCCGCTTGGCGGAGCGGCTCGGACAGCACCGGGTCGTGACGATGTCAGGCCTGCCCGGCGGAGAGGCGGGCTCGACTCGAGCCAACTGGATCGTCAACGCCTGGAACTCCGCGGCACTGGACGTGCTGGATTACCAGTGGGGAATCGCGGCCGACTTCTGGCGCGAGACCGACCGGCTCGCCCGCGACCACGACGTCAAGGTCGCCCTGGAGCTGCACCCGCAGAATCTCGTCTTCAACTCTGCAGATGTGCACAAGCTGATCGAGCTGACCGGCGCGACGAACGTCGGCGTCGAGCTCGATGCGTCCCACCTCTTCTGGCAGCAGATGGACGCGGTCGCCGTCGTCCGGCACCTCGGGCCGCTCGTGTTCCACGCCGCGGCAAAGGATGTGCGCATCAACCCCGAGTGGGCGGCGCTCAACGGCGTGCTCGACAACAGCTTCCGCCGCCTGTCGCCCGATGAGCCGCGCACCAACCTCGGCGGAGACGAGTGGGCGAACGAGTGGCCGAAGAACTCCGCGTGGGACTTCGTCGCTCTCGGCAAGGGTCACGACGTCGCGTACTGGACGGAATTCCTGCGCGCCCTGCACGAGGTCGATCCCGAGATGATGGTCAACATCGAGCACGAGGATGTCGAGCTCGGCCGGATCGAGGGCATCGCCGTGGCTGCCAAGGTTTTGAAGGCGGCGGACGCTGCGCTGCAGGCATCGCTCGTCTCGTGATCGCCTGGGCGCGCTACCCGTACCAGGGCACCGTAGTCCTGGTGACCGGCGCCGGCACCGGCATCGGACGCGGGATCGCGCGCGCATTCCTCGAGCAGGGCGCCTCGGTGGCGCTCGTTGGACGCACGGAGGCGTCGCTGCGCGAGGCTTCGAAGGAATTCGATGGCGAACGCGTGCTGCTCGTACCCGCCGATCTGACCGATGGACCGTCGTCCGAGCGGATCATGGCGGCCGTGACAGAACGGTTCGGACGCCTCGATGTCGTCGTCGCTTCCGCCGGCACGAGCGAACCGAGCCCCATCGACACGTTCGACGATGAGGCATGGGCACGGCTGCGCTTCATCAATCTCGACGCCGTGATCTCCCTCGCCCGTGCGAGCACCCCGGCGCTCCGACGCAGCCGCGGCAACCTCGTCGTCATCTCATCGGTCGCCGGGATCCGGGGCGAGTGGGGCATGTTCGCCTATGGGGCGACCAAGGCGGCGGTCAACGTGCTGGTGCAGGGGCTCGCGCTGGACCTGGGCGGCGACGGCGTCCGGGTGAATGCGATCGCGCCGGCGTTCACCGAATCCCGGCTGACCCAAAAGCGCCTCGACGACCCCATCTTCCTCGCGCGCCTGCTCGACCGGGTCGCGCTCGGCCGGGTGGCCACGCCCGATGACATCGCCCGAGCGGTGCTCTTCGTCGCGAGTCCCGATGCCGGCTACATCACGGGCGCGATCATCCCGGTCGACGGGGGCACGTCCGCCTCGAACGGCGCGCCGCGACCGCTCTGATCGCCAAGGCGACCACCCGAAGGAAACGCACATGGCGCAGGGCACGCCGCTCAACATCGGTCTCATCTCCGTCGGTTGGATGGGGCGCCTGCACTCGCGCGCTTATCTGGCCGCCGCCCACCACTATCCCGACCTCGCGGTGCGACCGGTGCTGCGCGCTGCCGCCGACCCGGACCAGGGCGGGCGGCGCCATGCGATCGACATCCTCGGCTATGAGCGCGCCGTCTCGGATTATCGCGAGCTGCTCGCCGATCCCGATATCGACGCCGTGTCGATCTGCTCCCCCAACTTCCTGCACCGCGAAGTGGCTCTCGCCGCCGCGGAGGCGGGCAAGCCGTTCTGGATAGAGAAGCCCATGGGCCGCAGCGCGGCCGAGTCGCGCGACATCGCCGAGGCGGCATCTGCGGCGAAGGTGGTGACGTCGGTCGGGTTCAACTACCGGCACGTGCCGGCGATCGCCGAAGCGCGTCGTCTCGTCCGCGAGGGGGCGCTCGGAACGATCACCAACGTGCGGGTGAGCTTCCTCGCCGACTACTCGGCCGACCCCGCGGGCGCCCTCACCTGGCGATTTCTCGAGGAGCGGGCGGGCTCCGGCGTGATGGGCGATCTGCTCTCGCACGGGATCGACCTCGCACAGTACGTCGTCGGCCGAGTGCAGAGCGTCACCGCCGCGAGCGAGATCTTCATCTCCGATCGACCCCTGCCCGCCGCCGGCGCCGCCAGCCACTTCAGCAGCGGCAGCGCCGACGGACCCGTGGGCGCCGTCGAGAACGAGGACTACGCCGCCGTGATCGGGCGATTCGATTCGGGGGCCATCGGGGTCTTCGAGTCGAGCCGCATCGCGGTCGGCCCGCGCGCCGAGTATGTCCTCGAGGCATACGGCACCACCGGATCGCTGCGCTGGGATTTCCAGCGTCTGAACGAGCTGCGCCTGGCCGATGACCGGTCGGGCTACCGGACGATCATGGCGCAGCCCGGTTTCGGCGAGTTCGCGCAGTTCCAGCCCGGTCCGGGCACGAGCATGGGTTTCGATGACCTCAAGACCATTGAGGCATCACTCTTCCTGCGCTCGATCGCCGAGGGGCGCCAGCTCGCACCGTCGGCGGCGGACGGCTGGGCCACGGCCGAGGTCGCCGACGCGGCGCTGCAGAGCGCGCGCACCGGATCGTGGGTCGACGTGGCTGTCGTTTGCGGCAGAACGACGTACGACGCCTGAGGCCGGGGGAACGCAGAACCGCCCGCACCCTCTCGGATGCGGGCGGTTCTTCAGGTCTCAGGATCTGATTCAGGCTGAGGCCCGGTTACGCAGCTGGTCGCGCTTGCTGACCGTGTAGATCGCGCCGGTCGAGACGTCCTCCTCGAGCGCCTCCAGCGTGCGCCCGCGGGTCTCGGGCACCTGTCTCCACACGAAGATGAGCGACAGGAGGCCGACAACGGCGAAGAGGAAGAACGTGCCGGTGATGCCCACCGCCTCGACCAGGGTGGGGAAGTAGAGACCGAGGAACGCGTTGGTGATCCAGAGGAAGAAGACCGCGACACCGATGCCGAAACCACGCATGTGCAGCGGGAAGATCTCCGACAGCATCACCCAGACGGCGATGTTCAGGAACGTCTGCATGGATCCGACGAAGGCCACCACAAGGAACAGGATCACGTAAGGGCGCAGCGGGTTGCCGACGGGCAGTGCGATGGATGCGATGCCGATCAGCACGTGGCAGATCGTCGTGAGCGTGAAGCCGATGATCAGCGTCTTGCGGCGGTTGATGCGGTCCATCATGTACAGGGCGATGAAGCCGCCGACGACCGCGATGACGCCGGGTGCGACGTTCGCGATGAGGGCCGCGCTTTCCGAGAAGCCGGCTTCGATGAGCACGATCTGCCCGTAGTACATGATCGAGTTGATCCCGGTGAGTTGCTGCGCGACGGCGAGACCGATGCCGACGAGAAGGATGCGCAACAGCCACTTGTCCGTGAGCGCAGCGCGCCAGCCGATGACCTGTGCATCCTTCTCCTCCTCCGCAATGTTCTCGACATCCGCGAGCTCGGCCTGCGCGCGATCGAACGGGCGGATCGTCTCGAGGACGGCGCGCGCCTCCTCGTCACGACCCTTCTCGACGAGCCACCGCGGCGACTCGGGTACCCGGAGCATGCCGAAGAAAAGCGCGATCGCGGGGAGCGCCGCAACGGCCAGCATGTAGCGCCACACGCTCGGGTGGTCCGCCCAGACGGTACCGATGATCGCGTTCACGACGAAGGCCGCGAGCTGGCCGATGACGATCATCAGCTCGTTGCGCCCGGCAAGCGATCCGCGGATCTCGAAGGGGGCGAGCTCGGCCAGGTAGACGGGCACGACGGTGGATGCGCCGCCGACTGCCAGCCCGAGGATGAATCGGCCGACGACCATGACCTCGAAGGATGGCGCGAAGACACAGGTCATCGTGCCGATGAAAAACATCACCGCGAGCAGGATGATCGTCTTTCGGCGACCCCATCCATCCGAGAGCCGGCCGCAGACGAGCGCGCCGGCCGCCGCGCCGAACAGGAGGGAGGCGGTGACAACGCCCTCCGTGAATGCGTTCAGGCCGAGCTCCTCGGCCATCGGGCGCAGAGCGCCGTTGATCACACCGGTGTCGTAACCGAAGAGCAGCCCGCCGAAGGTGGCGATCAGTGCAACGACGAAAAGCCGCTTGCGGTAGACGCCGGGGGTGAGCGGCGGAAGCTTCGACTGGGCTTCGTTGCTCGATGTATGGGAAGTAGCCATCGTGACTCCTTTGTCGTATCGCGCGGCTGGGCCCGCGCTTCATCTCTCATAGATTGGCAGATGTAAGTATGTCCTGTCAAACTTACATGCGGGCTTGACTCTGGTCTCGATCAAGCGACGAGCTCACGCAGGCGCGCGAGCTGGTGCCGCGAGACCTCGTCCGCGTTCTCATCTTCCGCGAAGACATTGGAGACGACGAGGGCGTCGTCGCGGTCGAGGTACCCCGTCGAGCGGAGCAGGCCGAAAAGCGTCTCGAAGTCGACGTCGCCGTCGCCGATCGTGAGGTGCTGGTGGATGCGCGCGGCGTTGCCGGGCGGGTTCGAGATGTACCGCAGGCCGTGGGAGCGGCGGTGGTCGAAGGTGTCGGCGGCGTACACCGCACCCAGCCGCTCGCCCAGCTCGGGGAGGAGGGTTTCGGCGCGATCGCCGTAGTGGAATGTGTGGGACGCGACGTAAACGAAGCCGACGCTCCGCGAGTTGAGCCCGCGCAGCACCCGCCACGCCTCGGGCCCGTCCTCGACGAAGTCGTCGGGGTGCGGGTCGATGTTCAGCTGCAGCCCCTCCGACTCGACGAGAGGCAGGAGCTCCTCCATCGAGCGGTAGAACGCGGCTTCCGAGTCCTCCGAACGGTCCGGGCGACCGGAGAACTCCGTGTTGATCACCGGGATCTCCAGCTCGACAGCGAGTTGGATGACACGCCGGAAGTTGCGCACGGCGGCCTCCCGCTGCGGCTCGTCCGGCCAGGAGATGCGCTGCACCGGGAGGATCGCGGGGATCGTGACGCCGGCATCCTGCACCCGCTTCTTGAGCGCAGCGACCAGCGCGTCATCCGCCTTGGGATAGCGGAAGAAGGGGCTGAAGTCCGCGTGCGGCGTGAGCTGGAAATGCTCGTAGCCGAGTCGGGCGGTGATGTCGGGGAAGTCGAGAAGACCCGCGTCGTGGTGGTACGGCGTGGGGTCGAGTGCGATGCGAACCATGGGATGCTCCGGTGTTTTCTCAGGCGTAGAACGCGGGACGGTCGGGGGCCTCGACGGGGATGATGCCGCCGTCCAGTGCCTGCACGCCGGCCTCGCACGCGAGCGCGACGCGATAGCCGTCCCACGCGTTGGGGCCGTCGACGAGGTCGCCGGCTTGCACGGCGTTCACCCACCGCTGGATCTGCGCGTCGTAGGCGGCGGCGAAGCGCGTGGTGAAGCTCAGGTGGTCGGAGACCGAGAACGATCCGTCGCGCCAGGTCTGCAGGCCGGATGGCTGGCCGATCCGGGCGAGACCCCTCTCGAACACCGCTTCGGTAGCGACCTGGTAGCCGAACTGCACGCTGACGTTCATCTCGACGTCGACGAGCACGCCGTTCTCGAGTTCCATGAGCACCAGGATCGGCTCCCGCAGGTGCGCGGGAGACAGGCTGTTACGGCGCGGGAACTTGACCTCGACGGTCTTGATCGGGGAGCCGGCCACCCATGGCACGACGTCGAACTCGTGCACGACCGAGTCGGTGATGAGCATCTTCTGGGTGTAGCTGTCAGGCACCGACGGGTTGCGGTGCACACCACGCAGCATCATGAGCTCGCCGGACTCACCCGATTCGACGAGCGCGCGCAGGGCGGCGTACTCGGCGTCGAAGCGACGCATGAAGCCGACCTGGATGTGCGGCTTGTCGAGCGTCTGCTCGAGTTCGAGGATCGCCCACGACGACGCCGAGTCCGGAGTCAGCGGCTTCTCGCACAAGATCGGCAGTGCGGCCCCCAGGGCTGGCACCAGCACCGGCTCGTGGAACTGACCGGGCACCGCGATCAGGACCGCGTCCACGGCGTCTGCGGCGATCGCGTCCTCGATGCGGGCGAAGGATGCCGCGCCCGGGGCGTTCGCCGCGGCTGCCTGAGCGCGTCCCTGGTCCGGCTCCACGACGGCCGACACGACCGCGCCGCTGATGCGGTCGGTGATGCGGGCGATGTGGTCGGCGCCCATGAGTCCGGCGCCGACGACGCCGATGCGGAGGTCGGTTGTCATGGTGCTCTCTCCAGGATGGGTCAGTGGACGCGGGCGAAGTGCGTGCAGGCGAAGATGTGCTCGCGGGTGCGCTTGGCGATCGGGAACGGGTGGTCGACGTCGCAGCCGTACATGTCCTGCTCGACGATCGCGAAGATGTCGTGGTCGATCGCGGCCACCGCCTCGATGATCGGCGCCAAGTCGGGCACCCCATGAGGCGGCTCGATCATGATGCCCTGTGCGACCGCCTCCGCGAACGGGACGTCGTTCTTCAGGACGTCGAACAGAAGGGAGGTGTCGACCTGCTTGAGGTGCAGGTACCCGATCCGCTCCGGGCGCTCCTCGATCAGCTTCACGTTGTCGCCCCCGTAGTACGCGAAGTGGCCGGTGTCGAGGCACAGGTTCGTGTAGCGGGGATCGGTCTCGTCGAGGAAGCGATTCACCTCCCGGGTCGTGCCGACATGGCTGTCGGCGTGGGAATGGAACTGCTGCTTCACGCCGAACTCCTCGAGGAGCGCCTTGCCGAGCCGGTCGTGACCGGCCGCGAGCTTCGCCCACTGCTCGTCGGTGAGCGTGCGGGACTCGAGCACCTCGCTCGTGGCGTCGCTGCGCCACAGATCCGGGATGACCACGAGGTGCTCCGCGCCGAGCTTCGACGCGAGACCCGCGACGGACAGCGCCTGATCCCAAGCGCGCTGCCACTGGTCCTCGCCCTTGTGGAAGCCCGTGAAAACCGTGCCGGCGCTGAGCTTCAGGCCACGGCTGCCCAGCTCGTCCTCCAGCTGATGCGGGTCGGTCGGCAGGTAACCGTAGGGGCCCAGCTCGATCCAGGAGTAGCCCGCCCCGACCACCTCGTCGAGGAACCGCTGCCACGGAACCTGCTTCGGATCGTCGGGGAACCACACTCCCCAGGAATCGGGGGCGGTGCCGATCCGCAGGCCGGGGCCCTTGTTGACGACGATGTCGGCGTCGGGGGGAATGGTGTCGGTCATGGTCTCCTCCGTGGGTGGTGTTCGAGTCTCGGCTTCAGCAGGTGCAGGCTTCGACGTTCAGCCGAGCAGCGGCTTCTGATTCGCCTGTTCGAGCAAGTACTGCTCGCGGGCCCGCTGCGTCGACGCGAGGGTCGACGTCTCGGGCACCGGCACGTCCCACCAGCCGTCACCCTCGGGCGCGTAGATGAGCGGGTCGCTGTTGATGTGGATGAACGTCGAGCGATCGGATGCCTTCGCCGCTGCGACGGCCGCCTTCAGGTCGTCGATCGACGAAGCCCCCGGGTCGATCTCGACCACCTTCATCCCGTAGCTGCGGGCATTCATCGCAAGGTCGACCGGCAGGATTTCCTCGCCCTGGAAGTTCCTCGCGTCCGGGTCGTACTCGCGGTACCAGGTGCCGAAGCGCTCCGACCCGACCGTCTCCGACAGGTGCCCGATCGAGGCGTACCCGTGGTTCTGGATCAGGATGACGATGAGCTTGATGCCTTCGGCCACCGCCGTCACGAGCTCCGTGTTGAGCATCAGGTAGGAGCCGTCGCCCACCATCACGATCACATCGCGGTCGTCACCGGCTGCGAGCAGCCCGCGCTTGGCGCCGAGACCGCCGGCGATCTCGTACCCCATGCAGGAGAACGCGTACTCGACGTGATATCCGAGCGGATCACGGACGCGCCACAGCTTGTGCAGGTCGCCCGGGAGCGAGCCCGCGGCCTGGACGACCACGTCCTCCGGCGCACTGACCGACTGGACGGCGCCGACGATCTCGGGCTGCCCGGGCAATGCGAGGCCGGACGGCGCGAACGTGTCGTCCACCGCGGCATCCCACTGCGCCTTCTCACGGGCGGTGCGCTCGGCGTACTCCGACGGCACCTGGTATCCCTCGAGCTCGACGGCGAGAGCGACCAGCGCCTCCCGCGCGTCGGCGATCACCGAGAGCTGCGTGCCGTGCTTGTAAGCGTCGAATGCGGCGACGTTGATGTTGACGAACCGCACGTCGGGGTCCTGGAACGCGGTGCGCGACGCCGTCGTGAAATCGCTGTAGCGGGTGCCGATGCCGATCACCACGTCGGCCTCGGCGGCGAGCCGATTCGCTGCCAGCGTGCCCGTCGCGCCGATGCCCCCCAGGTTCTGCGGGTGATCCCAGTCGAGCACGCCGCCGCCGGCCTGAGACGTGCCGACCGGGATGCCGCTGGCCTCGACGAGAGCACGCAGTTCGTTCTCGGCGCTGGAGTAGAGGACGCCGCCGCCGGCGACGATCAGCGGCCGCTTCGCGGAGCGGATGGCGGCGACCGCGCGGGCGAGCGGTCCGCGCTCCGGGAGGGGCCGGCGGATGTGCCACTCGCGGTCCTGGAGGAACTCGAGTGGCACGTCCAGCGCCTCGGCCTGCACGTCCTCGGGCAGGGCGATCGTGACGGCGCCGGTCTCGGCCGGGTCGGTCAGCACGCGCATGGCGGCCAGGGCGATCGAGTAGAGCTGCTCGGGTCGCTGCACCCGGTCGAAGAATCGCGACAGCGGCCGGAACGCGTCGTTGACGGTGAGGCCGATGTCCCACGGCTGCTCCAGCTGCTGCAGCACGGGGTCGGCCACTCGCGTCGCGAACGTGTCGCTGGGAAGGAGGAGGGCGGGCAGGCGGTTCGTCGTGGCGAGGGCGGCGCCCGTGAGCATGTTCGCTGCACCCGGGCCCACCGAAGCGGCCGACGCGAGAGTGGCGCGACGTCGGTGCATGCGCGCGTATCCGACCGCCTGGTGCACCATCGCCTGCTCGTTGCGCGCCTGGTAATAGGGCATCAGGTCGGGCTGCTCCACGTTGGCCTGCTTCAGCGCCTGACCGATGCCGGCCACATTGCCGTGGCCGAAGATTCCGAGCATCCCGGGAATCGTGCGCTCGCGCACGTCGCCGTCGACGGTCCATTGATGTCCCAGGAACCCAACCAGCGCCTGGCTGACCGTCATCCGCTTCGTCGTGGCCATCAGTGCCGGCCTTCCTTTCCGGTCGTGTCGTCGGTGTACGGGAGGCGGGAGTCGAACTCCTGCCCGTTCCATGATTCGCGCACCCACGCGTGCGCGGGGTCGTCGCTGATGAGCCATTCCCGCTCGGGGTCGGGTCCGGCCATCACGTTGAGGTAGTACAGGTCGTAACCGGGCGCTGCGACCGCAGGCCCGTGGTAGCCGTACGGGACGAGGGCGATGTCGCCTGAGCGCACCATCGCGTTGATGTCGATCTCGCCGGCGGGCGAAGAGTATGTGCTGAACATGCCGAACGCGGCATCCGCCGATCCGCCGGTCGCCCCGCGCGCGGGGGCGGTCTCGAAGTAGTAGATCTCCTCGAGGCGGGACTCGTGGCCGGGTACGTGCTCGTCGTGCTTGTGCGGCGGGTAGGACGACCAGTTCTCGGCCGGTGTAATGACCTCGCACACGATGAGCTTCGCGGCATCCAGGGCCTGCGGTGTGCCGAAGTTGTGCACCTGCCTGCTCGATGCGCCCGCACCGCGGAGCTCTACGGGGGTATCGGCCGCGGGGATGTACTGCCACGGCCTGCGCTCGCGCGTCGGCGCCTCCGCGATGGCGACGCGACCGTGCCCCCGCACCTCCGCCGCCGTCCCCGTCGGGAGATACAGCACGTCGGTGGGACCGTCGAACACCGACGGCCGGCCGTGCAGCCGCGTCTCCCACTCCCCCGGGAAGTGGTGGTGCGCGACCGTGAAGGATCCGGCCAGGGGCACGACGATCCGCTCGACGCCCCGCTCGCCCAGGGTCAGCTGGTCGCCCTCCACCAGATCGGCGACGCGGATGCCGGTGTGCTCCCAGCCGGGGGTGGTCGCGTCTACGACGCTCTCCCAGTCGCCGTGGGTGAGGTCGCCCCGGCGGTGGAACCAGCGCTGGTCTGTCGTGCTCATGTCGGCTTTCGTGTGTCGGTGGTGAAACGGATGCCGCGGCCCACGTGTCCCTCGAAACGCGGGCCGCGGCATCCCGCTCGTGTCAGGTGTTCTGCGGGAATCCGAGGTTGATGCCGCTGTGCTCCGAGTGGTGCCGCGTTGCGGGGTCAAGCCAACGGCTGGTGATGGCCTTCTCGCGTGTGAAGAAGTCGAAGCCGTGCACGCCGTACGCCTTCGCGTCGCCGAACAGCGACTTCTTCCAGCCGCCGAAGGAGTGGTACGCGACCGGGACCGGGATGGGGACATTGATCCCGATCATGCCGACCTGCACCTCGTTCTGGAAGCGTCGCGCGGCCCCGCCGTCATTCGTGAAGATCGCGGTGCCGTTGCCGAACTCGCCCGAGTTGATCAGATCCAGCCCCTCGTCGTAGCTGTCGACGCGCACGATCGAGAGCACCGGTCCGAAGATCTCCTCCTGGTAGGCGCGAGAGGTCGTCGGGATGTCGTCGATCAGCGTCGGGCCGAAGAAGAACCCGTCCTCGTGGCCCTCGACCGTCAGGCCGCGACCGTCCACGACGATCTTCGCGCCGTCCTGCTCGGCGATGTCCACGTAGCTCGACACCTTCTCGCGGTGCACGTCGGTGATCAGCGGACCCATGTCCGGCTCGACGCCGTTCTCCCCCGCCCCATTGCCGATCTTCAGGCGAGCGATCCGCTCGGTGATCTTGGCGATCAGGTCGTCGGCGACCGGCTCGACGGCCAGCACGACGGAGATCGCCATGCACCGCTCCCCCGCGGCGCCGAAACCGGCGTTGACCGCCTGGTCGGCGACGAGGTCGAGGTCGGCGTCGGGCAGCACCAGCATGTGGTTCTTCGCCCCTCCCAGAGCCTGCACGCGCTTGCCGTTGCGCGACGCGGTCTCGTAGATGTACTGAGCGATCGGGGTGGAACCGACGAACGAGATCGACTGCACGACCGGGCTGTGCAGCAGGCCGTCGACGGCGAGCTTGTCGCCTTGCAGCACGGTGAAGACGCCGTCCGGGAGTCCGGCCTCCTTCCACAGCTCCGCAAGCCACAGCGCGGCCGATGGGTCCTTCTCGCTGGGCTTGAGGACGACGCTGTTGCCGGCGGCGATTGCGATCGGCACGAACCAGAGGGGCACCATCACGGGGAAGTTGAAGGGCGAGATGACGCCGACGACGCCGAGCGGCTGCTTGAGCGAGTACACGTCGATGCCGGTCGAGGCGTTCTCGCTGAACGCCCCCTTGATCAGGTGCGGGAAGCCGGTCGCGAGTTCCACGACCTCCTGGCCGCGCAGGATCTCGCCCATCGCGTCCGAGACGACCTTGCCGTGCTCGGAGGTGATGATCTCCGCGAGCTCCAGCTTGCGAGCGTTCAGCAGCTCCCGGAACGCGAACAGCACGGTCTGGCGCTTGGCGATCGAGTACCGGCTCCACAGCTGGTAGCCGCGCTGGGCGGATGCGAGGGCCTCGTCGATCTCGGCCTGATCGGCCAGCGCCACCCGGGCCTGGACGGCGCCCGTCGCGGGGTTGTACACGGGTGCGGTGCGCCCGCTCGAGGACGGGCGCTCGGCGCCGTCGATCCAGTGGGAGATGACCCGCGTGGGCGCGGCCTCCGTGGCGGGGGCGGAGAAAGTGTCTGTGGTGCTCATGAGTTGTCCTTCTGGGGGTTGATCAGGCTTGGGGTTTGATCAGGCAACGACGCTCAGCGTGGGGTGGACCATGGCGGCTGCCGTGTCCACCGCTCCGGCCACATCGCCGTCCGGGGGATAGAGGAGGGTGCGTCCGACCGTGAGGCCGCGCACACCGGGAAGGGCGAGCGCGTCCTGCCAGGCGGCGAACGTCTCGTCGGGATCGACGCCGGAGTCCCCGCCGAGGAGCAACGTCGGCATGGTGGTGGCCTCCATGACGCGTTCCATGTCATCGACCACGGGCAGCTTCATCCACGTGTACGCGCTGCTCGCGCCCAGCCCGGACGCGATCGCGACCGAGAGGATCACGGCATCCGTCGACAGGTCGTTGACGATCCGGCCGTCCTGCCACCGGCTCATAAACGGCTCGAGCATGATCGGCAGGCGGGCAGCGGCGGCCTGCGTGACCGCATCCGCCGTCGCCTGCAGGGTCGGCGCGGTGCCCGCGTCGTCAAGGTTCACGCGGATGAGCGTCTTGGCGAAGTCGATGCCCGCGGCGGTCATCGACGCGACGTCGAAGCCGGTGTACCGGTCGTCCATCTCGAAGGATGCGCCGCGCAGCCCGCCCCGGTTCATCGAGCCGACGATCAGCTTGTCGTCGAGCAGACCCAGGGCGGCGAGATCGTCGATGATGTCGGGTGTACCGAGCACGCCATCCACGCCGGGACGGCTGAGCGCGGTCGCGAGCCGGTCGAGCAGTTCGTAGCGGTTCGCCATCGCGGTGGCGTTCTGGCCGACGGCCAGGGCACCACGCGCCGGGTGATCGGCCGCGATGATGAACATGCGTCCGTCGCCGCGCAGCACCTCACGGCGGCTGCGCGTCGCGAAGGCCCGTGCGATGGCGCCCGGCTCATTCGCGCGGATGTCGCGCAGCCGGTCGAAGTCGAGGGCCGTGAGGATGTCGTTGCTCATGTCAGAATCCCCTCTGAAGGATGGCGTCGACCTCTTCGGTAGTCGGCATGGCGGTCGAGCATTCAAGCCGGGATGCGACGAGGGCTCCGGCGACGTTGGCGAAGCGCAGAACGCGCTCCAGTTCCCAGCCTTCGAGGAGGCCGTGGCAGAGCGCGCCGCCGAAGGCGTCGCCGGCTCCGAGGCCGTTGACGACGTCGACGAAGTAGGGCGGGACCTCAACGGTCTCGTCTGCTGTCTTGGCCAGCACGCCCTTGGGGCCCTGCTTGACGATCGCCAATCGCACGCCGCGCTCGAGCAGGGCGTCCGCCGCGCGCAGCGGCTCGGTCTCGCCGACGGCTACCTCGCACTCCTCGCGATTGCCGACGGCGACGGTGGCGTGCTCGAGCGCCCGCGCGACCTGCGCGGTCGCCTCCGCCGCATCCGTCCAGAACATCGGCCGGTAGTCGAGGTCGATCACCGTGTTCTCGGCACGCCCGCGCGCCTGCAGCGCCGCGTGGTGGGCGGCGCGGCTGGGCTCCTGGCTGAGACCGGTCACGGTGAACCAGAACACCTTGGCAGCGCGTACCGCGTCGAGGTCGAGCTCGGCCGGCTCGACGTTGAGATCGGGAGCCTTGGGCTCGCGGTAGAAGTAGAGGGGGAAGTCGTCGGGCGGAAAGATCTCGCAGAACGTGACCGGAGTCTTCAGGGAGGGGTCGGTCGCCACGTAGCGGTTGTCGACAACGAGCCGGTCGAGCTCCCGCAGCAGGTAGCGGCCGAACGGGTCATTCCCGACGCGCGAGATGAGCGCCGAGTGGTGACTGTAGCGCGCCGCGGCCACCGAGACGTTCGCCGCGCTGCCGCCGAGATACTTGCCGAACGTCTGCACGTCTTCGAGGCCGACCCCGGACTGGAGCGGGTAGATGTCCACTCCGAGGCGGCCGATCGCCAGGACGTCGGGGGTGCTGGATGTCTCAGTCATACTCCGCTGTACAACTCTCTCGTGCGCGATGGGCAGGGCCAGTGGGTGTCCGATACAAGGACCGTGACGGACGAATATGTCCTAACAATAGCACAAAGATTGGACTCGGCAAATAGAATCTTCGCGTCGGGGGCTTGCCGCTCCGCTGACAAAGCGGGGTCCGTGTAACGTTGTCCCGACAATAGGACGTCAAAGGTTCCAGGGGAAGGCCGGCCGATGGCAAGCGACCAGACTGTGTGGCCCGACGAGCTCTTCCTCGACCTGGACCGCACCGGGCCTGTGCCTCTCTACTTCCAGGTGTCGAGCCGCCTCGAGGCGGCGATCCGGTCGGGGGCGATACCCGCGGGCGCCCGGCTCGAGAACGAGATCGCCATCGCCCAGCGACTCGGCCTCTCCCGCCCTACCATCCGGCGAGCCATTCAGGACATCGTTGACAAGGGTCTCCTCGTGCGGCGACGAGGGATCGGAACGCAGGTCGTACAGGGAACCGTGACCCGGCAGGTCGAGCTGACGAGCCTCTACGAGGATCTGCAGAGCGCCCACCACGAGCCGGGCACGAGGGTCCTGACGCACGAGATCGTCCCCGCGAGCGACGCGGTCGCAGCCGGGCTGGGCCTGACCGCCGGAGACGACGTCGTCTACATCCGCCGCCAGCGCAGCACGGATAACGTCCCCGTCGCCGTGCTCGAGAACTACCTCCCGGTGGAGTTCGCCGACATCTCCACATCCCAGCTCGAGGAGCGCGGGCTGTACCAGATCATGCGCGCACGCGGCGTGACCATCCGCATCGCCAAGCAAAAGATCGGCGCACGCCGAGCGCACGGCGACGAGAGCGACCTGCTGGACATCGACAAGGGCGGCCCCGTGCTCACGATGGAGCGCATCGCCTTCGACAGCTCCGGACGCGCCATCGAGTTCGGCCATCACTGCTATCGCCCAGACATGTACAGCTTCGAGACGACACTCGTAGCCAAATAGTCGCGCAGTCGACGAGCGATGCCGGCTCCCGAGTGCTCGCGAGCCTACGCGACATCCCCCGCCCGCTCACGCGACTCTGGCCGCCAGATCGAGGGACGCTCACCGGCCGCCTCGGCTCTAACCCCAACCAAGCGGCGATCGATGCCAACTCGGTTCCATCCTCGAATTTGAGCGGGAGTATTGCAAGCACACACCCCTGGTTTTGGGCGGGCCTGCTCGTCATGCGCTTTGCCTGGACGTTGCGCGTCAAGCAGACCTCTACCGGTCCCATGAGCGACTCGAGCTGAGCCTGGATCTCGGCTAGTTCCCGGCCGCCAATGCTGTGCAAACCGCCTCCGTAGTGCACGTCAATGCGCTTCATGAACGCCCCCCCCCGGGGTCGGGACGGTCCCCGGCTCGAGGGGTTCCGGTACCGCGTACTGTCCGGTCGGCGAGTTTGCAGTGAGCATCAGCACGTCGATCCAGGCCTTGTTGATGGCTGGTGGAACCTAGTAGCTGTCGCACCCTCGAGATCGTCTAATGATCCGAAGACGTCAGAGCGTCGGGTTGGGGTACACCCCATCTAGACGTCAGTCTCCCCCCGCGAGAGCCGTCCAGTTAGGACCCGGTCTGGCCGCATCGGCACCACTCCCCGCCCAACTCATAGAGTTCAACTTGACGCTCTCGGGCGGGACGACCGTCGAAGAGGACACGCGGGCAACCATCCTGGATCAGCGAGGAGCCACCGACCATCCTCTCGGCACTGAGCAGGCCGCCTTGAAGGCACCGCGCCGCCGGGCTACTGACAAGATGTTTGGCGCTACTGACACGTCGATGGCGCTACTGACAAGATGTTTGGCGCTACTGACAAGATGTTTGGCGGCGAACAAACACCGACGCAACACTGCTGCCACCACGCTTGACACCGTTGATAGGATGGCCCCGCCGCAGTGCCGAAGCGAAGCGAGGTAAGCGGAGGCGGGCCACCCCACCCCCGGGTCGCTTTTTCAGCCGCACATCCCTCTAGCGGTATAGCGCAACACCGTCTGCATATCGCCGCAACATCGTCGGCAACATCAGTTAGTCGGTCTCGGTGGCCTGGTCTTGCCGGCGTCTTTCCCACTCCGCGCGCAGCCATTCGCCTTGTCGCTCTGCCGCGGCGCGACTCACCCCGCGAGCCGTGTCTGGGGCGGGTGGGAACGGGGCGCCGGCGTTGTGCAGCTGCTCGAGGCGCGAGGCCTCCTCGGTGAAAGCACGCTCGACGAGACCGGCCAACGACGGTGCACCGTCGGGATTAGCCCGACTGGCCCACCAGGCGGCCTTGAGCCGCGCATGCAACGCCACCGGGAGGTAGTAGGCGCGGTGGCCGTAGCCGGTGACTCCGCGCGGGTTCGTACCCTGTGCGCGCAGCGGCGCCGGCGGGAACGGGGCGCCAGCGTTGTGCAGCTGCTCCAGGCGCGAGGCTTCTTCGGTGAAAGCACGCTCGACGAGACCCGCCAAAGAAGGTGCGCCGTCGGGCTCATCTCGAGTCGCCCACCAGGCGGCCTTGAGCCGGGCATGCAACGCCACCGGGACGCGATAGGCGATCGAGCGGTAGCCGGTCGCGGAAGCGCCATGCAGCGGCTTTCGCGGGCCGTTTCCGCTGGTGTCGCTGGTCGGTTGGAGCACAGATCACCGTCTGGAAATCGGAATGGGAGCCGGTTCGGGTCCGGCCATTCCGTAGCCTACCGGTCCGGTTTTCCAGACGTAATCGAAGACCCAAAACCCGCGATGACGCGCTTTTCAGGGGGTTAGAGGCGGCGGCAACTTCCATCGTTGGGGCAGACCTCGATGCCGAACAGGCGCATGAACTCCTCCGGGTTGACGAAGTCGCTGTAGTAGCTCGGGGCGCCCAGCGTGCCGGCGGTGGTGAGTTGCGCGACGGCCGGATTGGTGTTGCCGGTGACACTCATTGCCAGGTGCAGGTGGCAGCCGCCGCTGGGTGGCACGTTCCCGGTCAGGCCTATCTGCTGACCTGCTTCGACGGTGTCGCCGACGTCGACGAGACGTTGGCTCTTGTACATGTGCAGGTAGTGGACGGTGAACCCGTCCGGGTGCCGGATGGAGAGCCAGAGCTCGCTGCTGACGGTGACGGTGCCTGGCAGGATCGCGTAGACGTTGTCGCCGCACGGTCCGGGCCACAGCTGCAGGTCGATGCCCGCGTGCCAGCTCGAGGCGCCCTCGACGGTGACCTCGCGGGGACCATAGTCGGAGGTCATCTGGTATCCGGGGTCCATCGGGTAGGCGGCCTGACCGGCGGTGCCGCTTCCGCAGGTGATGGATCCACCGACAGTGGTGACGATCTTCTGCGCCGCCAGCTCCCACTTGTCGTAGGCGTCGGGATACGCCGAGTTCTGCACTGTTTGGGCGGCTTCGCCCAGTGGCATGCTCTCCCAACCGGGGATGTCGAGCAGTCCTCGAGGCGACCCCGCGTTGGGTCCTTCGGGTCCTCCGAAGAAGGCTTTGGCGGCGTAGGTAGGGTCCATCAGCTGAGCGACCGTGCCCCAACCGGAGACGCGCTGCTGGAAGAAGTTGACCGAATCGTGGTCGGAGCCGACCGCGTCATGCGGGTAGTCGAGCGACTCCGGAACAGTGGAGTTGGCGTACATATGCAGCCCCGACTCCTGCAGCGCGGTCATCATCGCGATCTGCTGCCCCTGCAGCGGCACTCCCAGCGTGCGGGCCACGGCGAGGATGCCGGCAGCGTTCGTGAGCTGCTTCTCGTTGAGCGTGCGGGTCGCTCCCCCGGTGGTCTCGACCTCGAGCTGGGTGACTGTGGAGCCTGCGCTGGCGGTGCAGGCTCCTGACGAACCGCCGAGCGTGGTGCCCAGGAACACCATGATGAACATCGTGTAGCCGGCGATGATCACGATCGGCACCAGGATCACCGCGCCGATGATCAGGATGAGCTTCCTGTTGCCGGCGTCGCCGTTGTCGGTACCGACCTCGGGGCGCTCGAGGGTTCCTATCGACATGAGGTGGCTACTTCTGTGCGATCGCCAGCCGTGTGCGCAGCTCGGAGTTGCGCGGCGACTGCACGCGGGCGGGCAGCGACGAGATGTCCTGGATCTCGCTCGAGCGGCGCACGACGTGGCCGACACCTGAGCTGTCAACGACGATGCGCCGGGCCTCGGGGGTTCGGGCAGACTGCGGTGCGACGACCATCGGTGCGACATGCAGCGCGGTCTGCGTGGCCGTGGCGGTCTTGCTGGGCGTCCCATCGTTGGCTCTGGTGCTGGACTCGATGGCTTTGGACGCTCCCTTCTTGGCGATGCGGCCGCCGACCTCGATGCCGGCGGCCGCGATCACGCCGGGAACGCCGCCGGCGGCGCCGCCCTTGGCGATCCGGGCGCTGGTGAACACGAGATCCGCGGTCCTCTCCGCCTTCGATCCGCCAGCAGTGCCGCTGGGGGGACCGCCAGGGCCGCGCTGCGGCGCCGGAAGCGCCGGACGGCCTGTTGCCCCGCCCGTCGGCCCGACAGGGCCGGAGGGGGCCGCAGGCGTTCGTGTGGCGGTCATCGTTCCGATGTCTGCTGTCGCTCCTGGAGCACCTGGAGCTCCTGGGCCGAAGTGGATGGACCGGGCGTCGACGTTGCGGTCGGGACGTCGGAATGCGGCCGCGGCGACCGCGGAGAGTGCGCTCATGGTGGCGACGGCCTTCATGCCGTCGTTGTCGCTCGCCTCGTTGCCCTTGTTGAGACCGAACTTCGAGAGCTGTTCGGCCATCGTCCGGCCTGCCTTCTTGGCCCCCTTTCTCGCGCGAAGCAGAAGGAAGATCAGCACGAGCATGACGAGGTTGGCGAAGATCATCATCGCGGTGATCGGAAGTCCGAGGTCCATGAGCCCGGTGATCGAGGCGACGGTGAGTTTGAGAACGGCAGCCATGACGACCGCCATGAAGACGATGGATACGAGTCCGGTGAAGGTGTCAGCGAGGGACCGCCACAACGGGTACCGGTTGATGGGCAGGATGCCGAGGTAGACGTTCCACATGGTCTTGAGCGCGGCGATCAGGAACCCGAAGACCGTGACCAGCATTAGGACGCCGATCGCCATCGGGATGATGAACACCGTTAGAGCACCCGGCGCGATCGTCGCAGCCGTCATCACCTGGCCGAAGTTGGGGTTCTCGTTGTACGCCTTCGCGGTCGGGTCGCATCCGTTGACGGAGTCACGGACGGCGTTGCCGCCACCGGCGACCGGTGAGGACGTCAGCATCGAGTCGGTGAACCCGCTGGCGCACGCACCGTCGAGGACCTTCCCGAAGGCGATCGTCTGGGCGGGGATGCGCACGAAGATGTCGACGAGCTGCGACGAGACCGCGGAGGAGAGCAGGTCGTCGTCGGCGATCTCCACGCTGGTGATGTCCTCGCTGACCACCGCCGCGGCGATCTGGCCGCCGTACTCCTGAGCGGTGTCGAACGCGCCACCTGCTGCCGTGAGGGTGGCGACGGGGTTGGCGAGCATGCCCACGGCCAGGACGGCGCAGGTCGCGGAGATGAAGACTTCGGCCCACCCGGAAGCGTGGCGGCCGAGCATGATTGCGATGCCGGCGGAGCCGCCGGCGATCATCAGCGCGACCGGGATCCAGTGGATCTCGCCAAGGAAGTCCTGAAGCAGGTCGGCGAGGATGTTGAACGGCGCAGCCACCACGCTGACCCACTCGAAGGAGACCAGCCAGTTGCAGAACCAGATCATCCACGACACCAGTCCGAGGTGCCCCGTCCAGATCGGGTCCAGCCAGGCGGCGATGAACGCCTTGCCCCAATTGAAGACGTCCCCTCGGTCGATCGGCAGCATGGCGTAGTTGATCAGCGGCACGCCGTTGCTGTCAGTGATGGTGGTGTCCAGGATGTACGGAGCTGTCGGATCCACGGTGGCCGCGTAGGCGATGTAGACGTTGCCGAACACCACAAGCAGCAGGTCGATGACGACCACGGCGATGACCCGCGTCCACCAGGGATGCTCGTGCGCAAAGTGCCGCACCCGCCACAACCCACCGGTGAGACTCGCGAAGGTGTGTCGGTAGAACGTGATCACGTCGCCACCAAGGAGGGAGTCGACAGGACCGCACTGCGCCGGTCAAGACGCTCGGGAAGGGTCTTGCGGAACTTGCCGATTCGACCGCGCTGGTCGACCATCAGGCCCTCGCCGCGGCGATCCTGGGGAACCGCTCCGTCGGGGCCGAGCGGGGAGAGCTCCTCGGTGACGATCTTCACCATCGCGGCATCTGCGGTCTCGCCTGTCAGCCATTCGATCGCCCGCCGCGCGAGCTCCTTGTCGGTCTGGCGCATCACGAAGCGGGTCTTGAGGAGGCCGCGGGTCTGCACGTCACCGAAGTCTGCGGGGTCGTGGGAACCGAGACCGAAGAACGCGCGGTGCTTGCGGCCGTCGCGGATGCCGATCCGGAGGTCGCGTTCACCTTCCGGGGACGCGGTGACGTGGTGAGTTTCGTCGTAGAACCCGCCGGCCAGCTCCCGCGGGTTCATGAAGCAGACCTCGCGGGTGACGCCCATCAGCATCGCGTACATGGCCCGGCCGTAGATCTTCTCCAGCGGCATCTCGTCGTACAGGTGCTTGTGCTCGAGCTCGGTCTTGTCAGGCAGTGAGAGCCCGTGCGTGAGGAACACCAACGCACGGGACTTCAGATCGACTGCGGGGAGCCCGTCGTTGAAGAGGACCTCCCCGATGTCCTTGGAGGCGACCAGGTTGATCAGGTCTGCGAGCTCGTCGGTTTCCGGGGACGAGAACGACTTGAGGTGTGCGATGAGCTTGCCCAGGCTGCTGATGTCGTGCGCCGCCATGTAGTCGGGCTCGAGCAGCTTGGACAGGGCCACACCGCGGTTGTCTCGAGCGCGGATGCCGAGCATCACCGCGAAGAGGCTCTGCACCATGCGGGCCCCGATCCGTGGGCCGAACACCCGCAGAGGGTCCACCGAGTACGACGGGTCCATCAGGTCGACGATCATCGTCGTGTCCGGCTGCAGGCTGCGCGCGAACGAGGCGTACTCCTTTGCCTCAGTGCGGTCGATCGCGACGATGCGGCCCTGCCTGTCGACGACGTCGCCGATCTCGCACTTGAGCAGCACGCTCTTTCCGGCGCCGAGCTCCGCCACGACACCGAAGCTGGCGCTGGTGTCAGCTTGGATGCTGCCGTCCGCGTCGCGGAGGATCGGCGTGTGCCGTGCGGTGGAAATGTTCTCGCCGAACCGCGCGCCCTTCTCGTCGCCGAGCTCGTTGCTGACGAGTGGAACGCCGGTGGCGAACTCGCGGCCGGTCGTGATTTGAGTGAGCTCGCGAGCGATCCTCGTGGTCGGGATACCGGGAAGCATTGACCACCACAGCTCCTCCTGGACGCCCAGCGGCGCCTCGAGGATGAAGTCGGCCCTCTTGTACTCGGCTGCTACGAACCGGGCCTTCCTCTGGGCCAGCTCAGCGGTGTCTGCACCGACCGTGAAGATCATGGTCGCCTGGACCTCGACCTCCCTGTCTGAGCGGTTGAGTGAGGCGTGGTAGGCGGCCAGGGACTCGGCAATCTGCGCGAGGTCGGAGCCACCGCCGGTGATTGTTGCGCTGCCCTCCTGGTGCTGGTACTGCTCACGCAGCGCGGATTCTGCCTTCTTGTTGCGCCGCTTGACTTCATCGGCGCCGGTCACGGTGAACCGAATCCCCCAGTCAACATCCAACGGCAGCTGGTCGACGTGGGACATCCATTCGACGCCCGGGGACTGCCACCCGGCCTTCGGCGCCGCGACGAGCACCTGCATGACCTGGTAGGACGACTCATCGCCGGCGTAGGGACTGTGGACCTTGAGGTATCGCCGCTTGAAGGGGAGGAACTGCTGCCCGGTCTTCGGGTTGAGGTCGCTCTGGCCGCCCTCGTCAATCCAGGGATTGGGCATGCTCGAAGGCATCTGGAACTGCGCGAGCGAGTCCGCGTCGAACCCGTCCGCTTCCCCTCGAGCAGGAGGAACCGGAGCTACCGCATCGACCGAGAGGCCGCGCTGCTGAGAGTGCAGCGCGATCCAGATCTGCTCGGCCGCGGTTGCACGGGTGGGCTGGAATGCGGCCGGGATCCGCGCCTCGATCTCCTTGGCCATCCGCATCGCCGCATCGATCTCGCCCTGTGTGGGCAGCTGGCGCGGCAATGCAAGCGCATCCCTGAGTGCCTGGTCACCCGAGCGGAGCGCGGACATGAGACGAGCTTTGGGATCGCCGGCGGCCAGAGGGACCGCGAACCAGAACGCGCGAGTTCCGAGCGGGACCTGCTCGAGCGCATCCAACGTGAGCTCGACCTCTTTGGCCCAGTCGGGGCATTCGTCGATTCGGACCCCATCGAGCATCCGCTCGACGATCGTCACAGGATCCAGATCCGCGCACAGCCCGAGCAGAAGACCCTCGCCGCGGTGCGCCTGGAAAAGCGCCTGGTGGTGCGCCTTCACGAGTCCCTTGGTCGTGGCCGTGGCGTAGGAGAAGGGCAACGGCTGCAGACGCCAGGTCGCCCAGACGACCCCCGATCGGGTCCACATCAGGTTGCTCGTCATGGCGGTTGCGGGAATCTTCATTGCTGCCCTCCTCGGGCTTGCTGCAGCAGTCGCTCAACACCGCTCACCGCTTTCGCGTATGGAGGAGTCGGCTGCGCCGTCGAGTGCTGCTGCGGGCTCGGCTGCGGCACGGATGCCACAGGGATCGGTGTTGTGGACACGTCCACCTCGAGAACGGAAGCTGCGATGTCCTCGGGCAGCTCGCTTATCGAAGTGCTGCCCCCCGCGTAGTGCGGGGTGCGTATCTTGAGCGTGCCGGCGCGGTACCTGCCGGCTGTCGGGCGGGTCATCGCCGACAGGGAGCTTGCGGCAATGCTCAGCATGTTGCGACGGGTGCTGGGGAGGCGGCCGGCACCCCACGCCGCCCCCCAGGCGATCACCACGGCGAGTGGGATGTCGACGATCGGATTGCCTGTGCCCCAGATCTTCACGGTTGTCAGGCCGAGGATCAGCACGCCGGCCAGGACCACCCCCTGAGCGATCGTGTAGGGGCCCCCGATGATCCGCGTGCCGTCAGGAAGACGGCCGATGACCTTCGGGAACCGGCGGCTGCCCGTGTAGAACCGGGCAACTTCGATTCCTTCGCCGGGCTCGGCCATGGCGCCCCCTACGCGACCAGCACGTAAGCGGTCGCGCCGAGGGCGTTGACGGTCTCTCCCTGGATGAGAGTCATGACCCACTCGCCGCCGCCGAGCGCGAGGAACATCGCGAATCCGCACAGCAGGCCAGTGATCACCGTTGTCGCGACGGCGAACTTCACCTTTGCCGCCACGACGAAGAAGATGATGGCGGCGACCACCGTCACGAAACCGCGGAATGCGGTGGCCAGGTCGAGCGTGATGCCGTTGAACCAATCAAAGAACCCCATGATCAATTTCCTTTCGAGTTGCCGTCACCGGTCGGTGACGGTTGGGGCGTTGCCGATCCCGAGGTGGGGATCGCTTGCGGTGCAAGATCAATGGCGCTGACTTCCCAGCGCGATGCGCGAACAGTCAGCGTGAGCGTGTACGTCGACGTCAGCTGCTGCTCGAGTGGGCTGAGGAGTGACACCGTCACGAGAGCGCGGATGGTGTCGCCGTCGGACAGCGACGTGGACGGGAGCACGTCGGAGCGGAGATCGATGACCTCGACCATCACGTAGGGGGCGGGGTCGAGAGCGATGAAGTCTGTGCCGGGCGAGCTGTAACGGGAGAGATCGCCGGATCCGGCGAGGTATGCGCCGAGGAACGCCGTCACCGTTTGAGCAGCAGGGTCGGAGGAGCCGATCGTCTGCGTATAGATCAGTACCGAGGTCGATCCCTGGACGGGAGGTGCGACCGGCGCCGGCAGCCCGACCACGCGCAGCGCGCCGTCCTCGAGCGACACGGCAACCTGGAAGTAGCGACGCGGCCAGATCTCGGTGCTGCCCTCCCCCGTCTCGCTCAAGCTGAGCTCTTTGACGTTGGCAGCGACGACAACGTTGACGAAGCCGCTGTCTTCAACGGGTGTGACTGTTGCAATGCCGAGATCCCGGTATTGCCATGCCTCCTCCGACACCTGGCGCAGTGCACCGACGTCGATGTAGTTCGCGAGATCCCCCGGGAGGTTCTTGGTCGCGCTCAGCCATGAGGCGACGAATCCGAGCGCGTAACCGCCGGCGCGCTGCTGGTCCACGCTGAGGCCTTCAACCTGTGACTGCGGTGCAGCTGCGATAACCGGAGTAGGACGAGAAAGCGACGCGACAAGCGCAATCGGTCCGCAGGCGATCGCGCCGATCAACAGTCCGGACACCATCCGCCCGCCGAGGGCTCGCCCTTGAGTCCATGAACTCCCGTGAGCGTCCGGCGACCTCTTCTGCCGGCGCGGCTTCTTCTCCTGCTTCTCCCCCGCCATCAGACGCCCCCACCCGACTGCAGCTGGGCCACCCGAAGCGCCGCCGGCACGGACTCCCGGAGCTCCTGCACGGCCGCGACCACGCGCCCATGCGTGCTCAGGTCGAAAGGACGATCCAGCGTCACAGCGACCGCATCCTCGAAGCCCTGGCTGGCACGAATGGCGCGCGCGGCGTCTGGCTTGAACCCCTCCCACATCGCGTCGTCGACGCTGCTGTCCTTGGTCACGTCTGTTCCTTCCGATCTGCCTGATGGCCGCCGTCAGGAGCGGGGCCTACAGGTATAGGCCCCCGTTTCGGGGCTTCGCGGACATCGCAGATCGAAGAAATGTGGCGGGAATGTTGCGTGGATGGGGCGCGATGAATATCCGCCGCTGACCTGGTTTTTACAGGGGCATGGTGGGACCGCCACCGACTGGAAGAGGCATCGGATATCGGTCGTGACCCGGGAGCGCTGATCTTTTCCAGGATCTGAGCCAGGGGTGCTGAGGAACGTGGCCCTTCGTCAATACGACGTCACGACGAAGGGCCATTTCGCATGACTACAAGCACGGGTACCAGTCCCCTAGCCACCCACCTCTTCGATGAGTGGAACGCGACTCTCGCCGACACCTTGCACCAATTCGGAGCTCTCGGGGAGCTCACCTGCGATGAGGCAGTAGACCTCATCCGCATGCCCCAGCCGGCTGAGCAACGGGACGCGGTTCTGCTCGAGCTGCTGACCCTCGAGCACGATGGCGACACCGTCGCGGGCCGAGTCATCCTGAAGTCGTTCCTGCCCCTGGCATTCCGGCTGGCGCGAACGAATGGCCACACCCGGGACCTCTGGATGCACGACCGCGCGGATGCCACCACCACAGCCATCGGTGTCCTCTGGGAGGTCATCCACAGCTACCCGCTGACCCGACGCGCTGCGGTCTCAGGCAACATCCGAGGCGAGATGCTCAAGCTCCTCGAATCTGGCTTCGGCAGCCCGCGCAGCGTGGACGACGTCGCCGTCGAAGACGACATGCTCGATCGCATCGTCGGGGCGGACGAGACCGACGACGTCTTCCGCGACCTCGTCACGATCCTCACCTGGGCGATCGACTCCGGCGCGCTCCGCCGGGACGAAGTCCAACTCCTGGCGCGCATCGAGCTCGCCGAGGGCGACCCTGGACAGGCCCGCGAAGACACGGCGGCCGAGCTCGGGATCTCCCGGGAGACGCTCGCCAAGCGCGTCAGTCGCATCCGCGGGAAGCTCATGCACGCCGTGTGCGGTGATGTGCAGGCGAAGGTCGCCTACTCGCCTCGTCGCAGCTGAATCCCACTCCCCCGCCCCTATCGCCGGCATCCATCGATTGCCCGGTCGACCCCCGAAGCCGACAGGGCCCCTCGGATGGGCCCCCAGGGGCCCTGTCTCCTCCTAACGCGGTACAGGAACACCGAACATGGCCAAAACACGCTCAGCGGGCCGCACAGCGGCCCCCAGGGGATATTTCACCCAGCAGGACGACCCCGCATCTGTCGCAGATCCGATCAGGACGACGACGATGAACGCTCGCACACTCACAATCACCGCCCTACTGCCACGTTCACGCCCTACCCGTGGTGGCATTGCCGCGATAACCTCGTCCCACCGTCGCAACACCTCTGCAATGCGGCGCAGCCCCCGGCGCTATACGGTGAACGCTCCCCCTGAAGACGTGGCGCTCGTAACGCAGAGGGCTTGCACAGCACTTGCGTTAGATGTTGCGCCTGATGTTGCGGATGGGATGCGCTATACCTTCGCAGTAGGTGGCGACGATAATTGCTGGCCGTCGACGCGGGGTTGTTGCGTACTAGTCGCGCCGTGCAGATATACGCAACTGCGCTGTACTTGCGCCAGTTATAGTCAGCGCAATGCGCACGGACCTACTACGTTGTGGAACATCTGTCGCGTCACCCTGGCGCAGAACACGCACAATAAATGTTGCATCCTTGCGTGAATGTGACGCTACACTGGCGGCCATGAACCCGTCTTCGCTTCACAGGTCGGGCGCAGGCGTGCCCGACTGCAGCTCGCTGACCCGCGCCGCCCACTTCTCCTTCCCGCTCGAGGTGACGGAGTGAGGATCCTGGCCCTCGTAGGCCAGAAGGGGGGAGTGGGGAAGACGACGACGTGCATGAACCTCGCTGCGTCGCTCGCTCGTGACAATCGCGTCATCGTCGTCGACGTCGATCCGCAGCAGTCGGCCACTCGCTGGGCAGAACGCGCTGGCGATGATCTGCCCTTCGACTTCGCTGCGGACGCTGATCCTGAGAACATCGCGCAACTGCGTGAAATCGACTACGACATCGTGATCATCGACACGCCTGGCAGTCACGAGAACACCGGTGTCCTCGACGCCGTCCTGCGGGTCGCTGACTTCGTCATCCTCCCTGTGGAAGCGAGCACCATGGCGATCGAGTCGATCGCAGACACCATCGCCGGGCATGTTCTACCCAACAACCTCGAGTACCGGCTGCTCATCAACAAGGTGAACCGGCAGCGGGGGATGCGCCGCCTCGAGGACTGGGAGTCCTTCATCGATCAGGGCGAGCTCATCGAGGGACAGGTCGGGATCCCGAGGTTCCGCAATCACATCCGCTTGTCAGCCAGCGTTGAGGACGCTCCGCTGGACGGCAAGGTGGTCACGCAGTACACCGACACGCGCGCCAACCAGGCCGCGATCTTCGATTACAGCAGTGTCGCTCTCGAGCTGACTTCACTGTGGGCCAACCAGACGAAGGGCAACTGATCATGGTGCGCCAAGACCTCTCCAAGATCGCTAAGGCAAAGGTGCCGCAGCCGACCCCCTCAACCGACCAGCCGGCACCAGATGAGACGGCCACTAGGACGGTCCCGGCTCCCGCCGCAGCGCCGGTAGAGGCAACGAGGCAGGCGAAGGGGCCGGCCTCCCGCCGCGCCACCAGCGCAGCTCCTCGAAACGAGCAACCAGCAGCAGAGACCGCGAGCGTGGGCGTGCCGTTTCACCTGCCGGATTCTCTCGACAAGCGGCTCGCCGCCTACATGCAGAAGACCGGAAAGAGCCACCACCGCGTACTGCTCGAGGCGATCGCGAGAACGTATCCGCAACTGCCCGATCTGGTCCGTAAGTCCATGTCGGGGGAGGACGTCGAGGAGTCCGAGCTCGACGAGGTCACCGCCCTCTTCGACCTGCCCGATTGGTCCGCCCCCCGGACATCTCAAGAGCCCCGGGTGAAGCACACCGTTCGTGTCAGCCCCACCAACCGAAAGAAGTTGGAAGACATCCGCCACGAAGTCGGGGCCCCTTCCCGGAACCTCCTCATCGTCACCGCCTACAACGCATTCCTTCCGTCCATCAACGAGAGCTGAAACCCCCATGTCAACCACCACGAGCGACCAACGCACCAAGCGCGGCAAGCAGCCCGCCGATCAGGCCCAGCAGCCCGAGCCGCGCCAGGCAGCCATCCTGCGGCCCACGAAGTCGCGGCGGCGCCCTGTGATCATCGCCCTCGGTGTGGCCCTCGCCCTGCTCGGCGGGGTCGGTACGTGGTGGGTGACCACCAATCTCACCCGGACAGTCAGTGTGATGGCCACCGGCGTCGACGTCGCGCGCGGCGAGACGATCACCGCGGAGGACCTGACCACGATCCAGCTCGCCGGCGGCCAGCAGGTGGACTCGGTTCCCGCAACCGATGCAGCCGAGGTCGTCGGTTCGACGGCGCTCGTCGACCTTCCCGCCGGAACCCTCATCACCTCGGCGAACACCGGCAATGCGATCGCCGTAGCTTCGGGGGAGTCCATCGTCGGTGTCTCCCTGACGCAGGCCCAGATGCCCGGCTACCCACTAGCGGCCGGCGACCAGGTGCGGGTCGTGGAGACTCCGGTCACCCAGGGCGACCCGCCGGCCGAGACCCCCCGAAGCTTCGAGGCCACCGTCTTCACCACTCGATTCGACGCCGAGACAGGTGTGTGGGTGGTCGACCTCGTCGTGCCGGAACGAGAGGCCGCGGACATCGCCGCACGCGCATCCACCGGCCGTGTCGCGCTTGTCATCGACGCGACGGGGGAGTAGCAGACGATGGCCATCCTTCTCCTCGCGAGCACTGCGGGTGCTCCAGGCGTCTCCGCTGCGGCCGTCGCACTCGCGATGAACTGGGCGAAGCCCACCATCCTGGTGGAAGCGGACACCAGCAAGACCAGCAGCATCATCCCCGGCGCACTCCGCGGACAGGTCTACCACCGCACTGGCTTGACCGAAGCCGCCGTCGCCGAGCAGTACGGCGCTCTCACCGCCGAAAAGCTCTGGGAGCAGACCGTCGAGTTGGGGCCGCAGAAGGTGCTCATCCCCGGCTTCAAGAGCCTTCAGGGTGCGGCCGGAGCGGCACCGCACTTCTGGCGGTCGCTTCTCGACGCACTCCGCCCCTATGAACGGACCGGATACGACGTCATCATCGACGCAGGGCGTCTCCAAGTCGCGGATCCGCGCATCCCGCTGCTGCGTGAGGCCGACAGCGTCACGATTCTGGCCGACCCGACACTTCCCTCGATCGCCAGCATCCTTCCGCACTGGCAGAGCCGCGACCAGCAGCGGCAGTCGACGCCGGAGTGGCTCATGGGCGCTCTCAGCGAGGTCGGTCACGCCGGATACGTCAACCTCGTCATCACCGAGCGGCCCACAGCGCAAGAAACCTGGCCCGGGCATGAGGTCGCCAAACTGACCGGACTCAACCTCCTCGGCACGATCCCCTGGGACCCCAAGGGCGCCGCGACATACGCCCTGGGGGCGGCCTCGCTCCGCGGCCAGCGCACCCCATACGGACGTGCGATCGGAGCGCTCCTGCACAGCTACGGAGAGCTCCTGAGCACCCGCACCTACACCTCAATCCAGGAGGGACAGCAATGAGCAACCCCAACGTGGACGCCAGCCCTGGTCCAGCAGACCTGACCAGCCTTCCCTTCTTCGCCGCCCCCGCACCGGCCGAGCCAGCCGTGAACCCTAACGCGGGGCATGCAGCCGCCCACCTCAGCCGCGCAGCCCAGCGGCTGCCCGGCGCCATCCCCGCTGGTACGCCGGCCCTGCCCCCGCTGCCGCCCGTGCAGCCACTGGTCGACCTTGCAGTGCCGCCCAGCACGGAGGCCACGCTGATTGACCGCAGCGACCTGCCCTGGGACGAGATCGCGGCCATCCGGGACGAAGTTTCGCGCGACCTCGCGAACATCTACAGCGAGGCCATGGACATCAGCCTCGAGCAGCGTGAGCAGGCCGCGCAGGACAACATCGTCGACCGAGTCCGCACGCGCGTCGACGAGCAGACCCGACGTCCTGGTGACCAGCGATGGTCACCACGGATGCAGCAGCTGATCCGCCAGGCCGTCTTCGATCTCCTCTTCCGCCTCGGCCGCATCCAGCCCCTCGTCGACGAGCCTGGAGTGGAGAACATCCACATCAACGGCTTCGACGACGTCTGGCTCTCCTACGCGGACGGCCGCGTCGAGAAGTACCCGTACACGATCGCGACAAGCGACCGCGAACTCGCCGAGGAAATCAACCTGCTCGCCGCGCGATCCGGGGAAGGCGGCCGCAGCTTCACCCGCGCCCGCCCGCGCCTGCACCTCGATCTGCCGAGCAACGCTCGCCTCGCCGCGGTAGCAGAGCCGATCGCGACACGACCCACCGTCGTGATCCGCATCCACCGCCTGGTCGACGTCACGATTGAGCAGCTCGTGGAACGGGACACCCTCAGCCGGCAGGCCGCGGCGTTCCTCACAGCCGCGGTCGAGGCCGGCGTCTCCATCGTCACCAGCGGGTTCCCCGGCGCGGGGAAGACCACCTTGCTCCGTGCGCTCGCGGATGCGATCCCGCCGGAGGAGAAGATCGTCACGATCGAGATGGAGCGGGAGCTGTACCTGCACAAGATCCCGGAGCGGCATCCGCGGGTCGTCGCCCTCGAGTACCGGCCGGGGGAGGGGGAGCCGGGCGCGGACGGCAAGCTGCCAGGTGAGATCACCCTCGAGGACCTCGTCTACGACACGCTGCGCCTCGATACGCAGCGCTTCATAGTTGGAGAGGTCCGCGGACCGGAGATCTACGCGATGCTGCAGGCGATGCAGTCCGGCGTGGGATCCCTGTCCACATTGCACGCCGCCAGTGCCGACGACTCGATCGACCGCATGTCCGCGTTGATGCTCTCCAAGGGCAGCAACACGACGCCCGTCTACGCCTATCGAATGATCGAGCAGAACATCAAGCTCATCGTGCAAATCGCCAAGATCACCGACTCCGATGGCAAGCCGCGTCGAGTCGTGACAGAGATCGCCGAAATCGAGAAGGGGGAGGACCAGAACAACTTCCGCCCGATCGCCAAGCAGGTCTTCCGGTTCGACCGCTCAACCATGAGCCTCATCCCTGCGGAGCTGCCCTCCAAACGGCTGCTCGAGACACTCCGCCTGTACGGGTTCGACGACACCAACCTGGGGGTGTGACATGTCCCCAGCAGCACTCGCAGTGAGCATCGTCGTCGGCGTCGTCGGCGTCATCCTGATCGTCCTCGGCTTCGCCGGCCGGGACACGACCGCCGGCCTGCCTGCGTCGCGCACCACCACCCGCACATCGATCACGCTGACGCGCGCTCAGAAGATCCAACTGATCGGAGGCGCTGTAGCCGGCCTGATCATCGCCCTCATCACCGGATGGTGGGTGCTGGTCGTGGTTGTTCCCGTCGCCGCGTTCGGCATGCCGTGGCTGCTCGCCAAGGGTCCCGAAGAGCACGTCATCGCCAAGCTGGACGCCCTCGAGTCATGGACCAGAAGCCTCGCCGGCCTTACCGTCGCGGGCGCCGGACTGGAGCGCACCATCTCCGCCTCACTCGAGAGCTGCCCCGATGCGATCCGTCCGGAGGTCACCCAGCTGGTGGCTCGCCTCAACGCTCGGTGGACCACCAGCGCTGCACTGCAAGCGTTCGCCGACGACCTGAACGACGAGACAGCAGACGTCCTCGTGATGCACCTGCTGCGCAAGGCCGAGCTCCGTGGCGCTGGCCTGGCGGACGCGCTCCAGGATCTCGCGAAGAGCATCTTCGAGCGGGTGAAGATGCGTCGACAGATCGAGGCGGACCGCGCCCAGCCGCGAAGCGAGACGCGCACCATCGTCTACTTCACGATCGCGCTCCTGGTCGTTCTCGTGCTCGCCCACGACTACGCCGCGGCCTACGGCACACCCGTCGGCCAGCTGCTGCTCACCATCTACCTGGCCATCTACACGGTGCTGCTGCTGGCGATGCGTCGCATCAGCCGAGGCAAGACTGCGCCACGCCTTCTCGTGGTCTCCGACAAGGGCGGTGTGAAATGAACCCGGCACTCGTCGTCATCCCCGGACTCATCTTCGGACTCGGGGTGGCGCTCATCATCGCGGCCCTCACCCCGTCACAGCCCAGACTGTCGGCCGCGCTGGACCGGATCGGCACCACAACCGTCACCGAAGACACCTTCTACGCCAACACCTTCGAGAACAGGATCGGGTCCGCGGTCCTTCGCCGGTTCAGCGACAACCCTGCTCTGCGCATCCCCACCAGCGACCTGCGCCTCATCGGTATGAGCGTCAACCGGTACCTCTACCAGAAGGTGCTGTCGGCTGGCCTCGGCCTGATCGCCCCGATGTCGATCGGAGTCGTCTTCCAGGCGCTCGGGCTCACCGCTTTCTACATCCCCGCCCTCCTCGGCATCCCTCTCGCAGTCGGGGCATGGTTTCTGCCGAACCTGCTCGTCCGCGACCAGGCAAAGGAAGCCCGCGACGAGTTCTCCCGCGCAGTCACCGTGTACATGGAACTGGTCGGCGCCGAACGAATCAGCGGCGCATCGCCGAGCACCGCCCTGGACAACGCCGCACAGGTCGGCCGGAGCTGGCCCTTCGTCCGGATCCGCCAGACCCTCACCGAAGCCCGCTACGCCGGCGTCGCCCCCTGGGATGCGCTCGAGCAGCTCGCCCACGAAATCAACGTCCCGGACCTCGGCGAAATCGCCCAGGTGATTCGCCTCTCGGGGGAGCAGGGCGCATCGGTATATGAGACACTCAGGGCACGAGGGCAGAACCTTCGCGACCGGCTCATGAACGACGAGAAGACGGAGGCGAACAAGGAAACCACCAAAATGTTCATCCCCATGTCACTCACGGGCGTGATGTTCATGATCATCCTCGCTACCCCGTTTTTGCTGGATGTGTTCTTCTAGACCTTCATCTGTCCGCGAAGACCCTGCTCCGGGGCCTATACCAACGAAGACCGCACACCCCCACCAATGAGAGAAAGGAACAGGATCACAACATGTCGACCCTGAGCCGCGAGTTCCGCTCCCGCATCCGCGGGCGTGTCACTCGCTTCACCACCGAAGATCCCGAACGCGGCGCCATCAGCCTCGAGCAGGTGATCTGGGCATCGATCATCGGCGCGGCCGCCGTGATCGCAGCCGGCGCGATCGTCGCGATCATCGTCACCTTCACCAGCCAGATCCCCACGGGCTGAACTAGCAAGGACGCAAGGATGATGAGCACCACCCGACTCGATCATCGGTCAGGGATCCTCCGATCTCTGACCGATGATCGAGGTGCCGTCACCCTGCAGAATGTGATCATCGCTCCTCTACTGCTGACGATGTTCGCGGTCTTTCTGCACTTCGGGATCCTGCTGCACGCCAACAACCTCGCCCAGGCCGCAGCGACAAGCGCCTACAACGCCGCACGGAACTACAACGCGAGCAGCTCGGACGGAACGACCGCAGGGCTGGCCATCCTCTCCCAGAGCGGCTCACCTATCGACGCCGCCTCTGTGGCGGTCGACCGCAGCGCCACGGTCGTCACCGTCACCGTCACGGGTCAGGCGCCCTCCTTCGTCCCCGGCATGGCGACCGCGATCGACGTCACCGTCACCGGCCCTGTGGAGAGGTGGGTGAACTGATGCGCACCCTCCGTCGACTCATCTCCCGATTCGGGGACGACCGCGGGTCCTCTGGACTGGAGATCGTGATTCTGGCTCCAGCCTTCGTCGCGATCCTTGTGCTCCTGGCAGCCGGCGGTCGCCTCGCGCTCGCTGGCAACGCCGTCGAGTCAGCGGCATCCGCCGCCGCCCGCGAGGCATCGCTCGCGCGCAGCTCGAGCAGCGCTCAGACTGCCGCGGAGGCCATGGCACGCACATCCATGACCCAAGCCGGCGTCAACTGCCAGACCCTCAGCGTCGTTATCGACTCCTCGGGGCTGAACGCCCCGATCGGCACCACCGGCACAGTGGGAGCCACCGTCACCTGCACGGTCGCGCTGAACGCCGCCGCCATGATCGGGCTGCCAGGAACGCGAGATCTCACCGGCGCAGCCATCTCGCCCGTCGACGCCTACCGGGAGCGCAGATGAGAGCCTTCATCGCCCAGCTGCGGGAGAAGCTGCAGGAGGACAAGGGGATCGCGACGCTCTACTTCGTGATCATGGTTCCCGTCTTCCTCGGCCTCGTCGCCCTCATCATCGTCGCGGCCGGCAAAGTCCAGGCCAACCAGCAGGCCTACAGCACAGCTGCCGGCGCCGCACGCGCCGCGGCGAACGCCGTCAGCGGCCAGGCCATCATCAACGGCACGGCGGTCATCGACGCGGGCGCCGCAGCAAGCGCCGCCAACAGCTACCTGAGTGCTGCCGGCGTCGGCGGATCGGTCGCCGTCGATGGCGACCGCATCACCGTCACCGTCGCCTCGACCTATGACTTCGTTCTCCTCCCCGGCAGCGCCGCGATCGATGCGGTCGCCACCGCCGAGCTCATCACCCAGTAGAAGGAGCACCCCATGACAACCAAGCGCACGCTCACCGCACTCGTGGGGTTCGCAGCTGGGCTGGCCCTTCTCGCCGGCTGCACCCCGTCGGCACCCACCCCGTCTCCGTCTGTCACAGCGATCGAGTCAGCTACCCCGACGCCGACCGCTACCGGCGGCGCCCCGACTAGCGAGGATGAGGCCATCGCCGCAGCCGAAGCAGTTTTGGTCGCCCGCAACGAGATGTTCGACCAGGTCGCTATCGACGGGTGGACGGACTACGAGCGGCTCCAGGAAGTTTCAATCGGTCAGGCGTACACGGATGCCCTGCCGGGCTTTGAGGCTCTCAAGGCAGAGGGGCGAACTCAGACCGGGATTGCCACGCTCGAGATCATCGACTCGGTTGTGGTCCCAGGGCCCAATGAAGTCGAGTTTGGCACAGTCGCTATCCGGGCATGCTTCGACCCCTCCACGCGGGAGCAGAAGCTTGCGGATGGTTCGCCTGCGCCGCTTCCCAGCCCCGTTCGCTCGATCAAAGAGTCAACGGTGGCCTACTTCCCGGAGCAGGACAAGTGGCTGGTGACCGACTTCGGCGATCCTGCTGGAGGCCGTGAAGAATGCTGATCGCAAAGCGCGGACGACTCGCCGCTCTGTTCGCGCTGTTCGCGCTGATCGGAGGGTTGCTCTTCGCTGTCGCGCCGGCCGCAGACGCGGCTGATGGAACGTGGTGCGACCAGAACGACAACTGCTGGGTGCTGGCGAGTGCGCCCGGATCAGATCCGCCCTTCAACCCCGATCCGGAGACTGGGTTCACGCCTGGCACTCCGTACTGCACGTTCACCCAGCTGTGGGGCGTCCGCGCGACGGTGGAAGTGCCGTGCACCACGGCGCCGGGCAGGAACTACTGGTCCCACCGATACCAGTGCTACGTCGCCCTCGCCGGCGTGCAGGGCGGCGTTCCGTCCTGGGCGGGCAACCCGGACGGGGCCTGGTATTGGTGCGACGACGGTGTTCCCGACACGCTCCGCTGCGCTCCAGCTGATCCCCTTGGATGCCGCGGCGGCTACTCTGCGTCGTTCTGGTCGGATTACCCCCCGCCGGGACTGTACGTGCTCACACCTCGACAGGCGGCGATGAAGTTGATCAAGACCTTCGCGCTCGAGGGAATTGAGATCGGGATGGCACCCGAGGTGAATCCCGAGTGGGGCCATCGCCGTGGCTACGTCGGGGTGCCCATCTGGCTGTGGGTGAACAACCCCCAGCCGCTGACTTGGGGCCCATACTCCGAAACCGCCACCATCGGCATGCAGACGATCACCGCGACCGCTCGCGTGACATCGGTGATCTGGAATATGGGTGAAGGAGGTTCCACCGTCTGCGGCAACGTCGGGACCCCGTACTCGGTCGGATATGGCATGACCGCATCTCCGACCTGCGGGTACCGGTACTCCTCAACGTCCGAACGGGCAGCCGGCGACCGATTCACTGTGACGGCCACGAGTCAGTGGACCGTCGATTGGGCAGCCGCGACCGGCCAGACGGGAACCATCAACCTGACCACGGACAGCGCCGTCGACCTCGAGGTCAACGAGCTGCAAACCGTCATCGTTCCGTAGCAACGGAGGACACCAATGAACCGAATCGGCAAAGGCCTGGGAGCACTCCTCCTGCTGGCCGTCGTGCTCGTCGGCATCCCGATCGGGCTCATCGTCTTCGCAGGGAACCCGCTGCCGACCATGGCGGAGCTGCAAGCAGCGTTCACCATGCCGGACTACACAGGCTCCTTCCTGATCGGCACCATCATGCCGATCGCGGCGTGGATCGCATGGGCAACGTTCGCCGTCGGCTTCCTCCTCGAGCTGCCCGGCCAATTCCGCAGTCGCCCGCGACTCCGAGTTCCGGGTCTCGGATTCCAGCAGAAGCTCATGGGCGGTCTCCTCGCTGCGGTCATTGCGCTGTTCGCGCCGGCGGCCGCATTCGCCTCCGAGATCCCCGTGTCAACTCCCGTCGCAGCCGCCAGCGTGTCGACCTTCTCCGACGTCGACGAGGCACCTGCGACCTCCCTCGCCACGGTGGAACGCGGCCCCGACTACGTCGTGCAGGGATCGGACACTCTCTACAGGATTGCGGAGCACACACTTGGTGACCGTTCTCGATGGACGGAAATCGCGCAGCTGAACTACGGCGTCCCCCAGGCCGGCGGGGGAGCGCTCGATGACACGAACTGGGTACAAGAGGGTTGGGTGCTCACTCTGCCGGCTGACGCCCTCATGACGGCCGCCGCGACCGCGGCTCCAGCGGCAGTCGTTGAGACGACGACACAGGTGACGTATGAGCAGCGCGTCATCGTCGAAGGCGACACGCTCTGGGACATCGCGGAAGAGCAGCTAGGAGACGGCGATCGCTACCCGGAGATCTTCGAGGCGTCAAAGAGCATCATCCAGCCCGACGGGCGCACCCTCACCGACCCCGACTGGATCGACCCGGGTTGGACAGTTCAGATCCCGGTCGTGACAAGTGTTCCTGTGGCTCCACCGGCCGGCGACAACACCGGCAGCGGGGGAGCGGTCGACGATGGCTCGGGCGCGATCGAGGATGGCTCCTCTTCTGACGGAGCCGGCGGCGCTGCAGGCGGTGCCGGCGCTGCTGGTGGAGCTTCTGGTGCAGAGGGAGGAAGCGGCGGTGCAACAGGCGGTGCGGAGACCGAAGAGCAGGGCGCTGGCGCCGGCCTCGGGTTCAGCACCGAACAGACACCCATCGCCGAAGAGCAGGCGCCTGCGGCCGCGGATCCCGAAGCGGCAGTCACAGACGTCGACGTCCAGGGCATCGAGGACTACTTCAACGTCTCGACGGTCGGCGGGGTCGGCGCGATCCTTGCCGCCGGCCTCCTCACTCTGCTCGGCTTCCGTCGACGCGCTCAGCGACGCAACCGCAAGCCCAGACAGCGGATTGCGATGCCCGATGAGACGCTCGCGACCGTCGAGCTCGAATTGCGCGCGGTCGAGAACCCGCTCGGCGCCGAGGCCGTCGACACTGCGCTTCGCCACCTCGCGTTGTGGGCGCAGGAAACCGGCAACCGACTCCCTTCGCTCTACGCGCTCCGCTTGGACGAGGCATCCATCGCGGTCTACCTGGACGAGCCCACCGACCTGCCCGCCCCCTTCACCCAGTACGACCCCGACGACAAGCTCGCATGGATGGTTGCGCTCACCGACCTCGAGCCGCTCGACCGTGTCCCCTCCGCGCCGTACCCGGCAGTGGTGATGCTCGGCCACGACGACGGGGATGGCCACATCTTCGTCGACCTCGAGCGGATCGGTGCCCTCAACGTCACCGGAGCAGACGAGGAGCAACGCCGTGGTGTTCTTACCGCGATCGCGCTCGAGCTCGCCTCCAACACCTGGTCGGAGGATGTACAGGTCACCCTCGTCGGTGTGGCTGACCGTCTGCCCCTGGCGATCGGCAGCGGCCGCGTGCGCCACGTCGAGGACACGGAGACGCTGCTGCGCAACCTGCAGGGTCAGGCCAGCGCCGTGGAGAAAGGGCTGGCCGAGATCGGCGTCGAGGGTCTTGAGCAGGCCCGCACCACGGGGGCCAACGCGGAGGCGTGGGCGCCGGAGATCATCATCCTCGGCGACCTCCCCGACGAGGCGACCCGGGCGGCAATCAGCGAGCTCGTCACGAGGCTCCCTCGGGTGGGTATCGCCGCAGTCAGCGCCGGCCACCTGACGGGCGGTTGGAACCTCGCCCTCGGGGCGGATCACCGGGCGCAGCTCGAGATCCCCTCCGATGATCCCGTGGCGATTCCGCTCACACCGCAGGTGATCGGTCAGCGTGAGTACGTGGAGATCCTGGCGCTGTTCGACGTCGCGACGGAGGGTGCCCCCACCGGCGAGGCTGTTGACGACGAGCTCGCCCTGGACGAGATCCCCATCGCTGCGGCCGAATCCGTCGACGGGGGAGATGCCGTTGCGACCGACGAGGCGATCGGCCTCCCAGCCGTAGAAGCGGTGGAGGCGATCGACACGCCCGGCGCCGTGGCGTTCGACGAGGATCACTCCGAGCTTCGCGAGACTGCAGAGGAGGAACGGCTTGCGGCCGTAACCCACATTCACCAAGGCCCGTACCTGGAGATGCTCGGTCCTGTCGAGGTCCGCGGTGCTCGAGGCGAGGCCCCGGTGAACCCGAACACCGCAGCGCAGTGGCGCTCGTCGATCCGTCGTGGCACGGAGCTTGTGGCGTTCCTTTCCGTCACTCCCAACGCCACGGCCGAGCAAGTGCACGCCGTGTTCTGGCCCGGTAAGACGGCCAGCGGCACGAAGGCCAACGACGACCGTAACGGGCTGTTGTCCAAGACCCGTCGCTGGCTCGGGCAGGACAATGCCGGCGAGTGGTTTGTGCCGTACATCACAACGGGGGAGTACCGCCTCCACGACGATGTCCGGTCGGACTGGCAGGACTTCCTCGAGCTCGTTGGCCAGGACATGGCGGACGCGACTATCGAGCAGCTCTCGGCAGCGCTCGAGCTCGTGAAGGGTCAGCCGATCAGCGGCGTGCCCGACAAGCGATACGTGTTCGCCGATCGGCTGCGCAACGAGATGATCGCCACCATCGGCGACGTCGCCCACGAGGTCGCGCGGCGCAACCTCTGCGAGGGCAACGTGCGGGGCGCCCGGATGGCCGCGGCGATCGGCCGGATGATCGACCCGGTGAACGAAGTCTTCTGGCGTGATGGCCTGCGAGCGGAGCATCAGGCAGGCGACGTCGCCGGCGTGGAACGGCTTGTCACCCAGCTCGAGCAGAACCTCGCTGGCATCGACGAGGACTACGAGCCGGAACCGGAGACGCAAGCCCTAATCGCGCAGCTGCGCCGCCGGCATGCGATCGCGAGCTAGCCGACGTGAGGATCATCGTCGCGCGGGAAGCGGAGACGTCGTCAAGCACGAACATGGCTGATGCCCTCACCATCATTCCCGAGAACCGTCGGAGCGGCGCTCACCCCGTGCTCGGGTACGTCGGGGCGCTCGTGGCCGGCTTCGCCGCCTCTGTGGCGCTCACAGCGCCGCTGAGCCACAGTTATGCCGTCTGGGTGTGGGAATGGTTCGCGATCGCCGTGTTCGCCGCCTGCGGGCTATTGATGGCCGGACACGACCTGCGCTCCAAACGGCTACCAGACCGACTCACCCTCGGCCTCGCTGCGGTCCTCGCCGGTGGCGTCCTGGCCGTAGCCGTCACCTCGGACGCCGGGTTCCAGGCTGTTGCAGCGATTGCCGGCGGCCTCGGCCTCGCCGTCATCCTCGCGCTCATAGGGCTGGCCGGGCAGATGGGATTCGGTGATGTGAAGCTGGCGCTCAGCGTCGGAATCCTCACCGGTTGGCACACCTGGTATCTGCCGGCAGTCGCGCTGGCGGTGGCGTTCCTGCTCGCGTTTCCTTTTGCCGCGATCGCAGCGGTGCGGCGCGTCCGCAGAGCTCCTATCGGCAACGACATGCCCTTCGGGCCCTACCTTATCGCCGGCGGGCTCGCTGTCGCCGTGGTCGCCCCTCTCGCCAGCTGATCTCGATCGGCGCTCAGCGCCGTGCTGCTGCCGTCCACGAGTGCTGGCGTCACCCGATCGGTGGTCTTCTCGATCCTGGCAAGACCACACGCAGGACATTTGCAGCCGCCGGCGGTGTGATGCATCACGACGGCACAGCACGGGCAGCGCGGCTGCTGTCCTTCCTCGAGCCCGTCAGATCTCATGCGCTGAGCGTAGGCATTTGCATTGACGCCGCGTCGCGGGCTGTGAAGAACGCGGTCCAAGCGAACGGTTCAGCTCGCGTGCACCGTCGCGAGCTCTTCCCAGTGCGTTGTCGCTCGACGGGTGAGCATGCTCCGTTTCATCTGCCACCTCGGTCCAGGTCGAAGCCCGGGCGTACCCGAGCCCCAATGCATCACGCCCGATCTTGCGCTGCACTCGATCCATCAGTTCGTCGATTCGAGACTGGCTGAGCAGATCACGGTGTACACCACCGGCCCGTCCTGTGCCCGGTGCACGCTCACCAAGAACGTGCTGACCCGCAAGGGCGTGGAGTTTGTGGAAGTCGACATCCGTGATAACCCCGCAGCGCGGGCATACGTCGTCGAGGAGCTCGGCTACTCCGATGCACCCGTCGTGGTCGTCTCCGATGAGGACCACTGGAGCGGGTTCCGTCCCGACCACATCGACCGGATCGCAGTAACCGACAGAACAAGTAACCGATAGAAGGAGAGCACCCATGTCCATTCGCACCATTACCGGAAACCTGGCCGCCGACCCCGAGGTCGTGCAGGCAGGCAGCATCTAGATCACCAAGCTGCGGATCATCGAGAACACGGGGGAGTACCGACAGGGTACGTGGCAGGCCCACGACACCCCGACGACCCACTTCATTGAAGCCCGGTTCGAGCTGGGCGGAAACGCGGCCGCATCCCTGCGCAAGGGGGACGCCGTGATCATCACCGGACGCGAGCACACCACCAGCTGGGGGACCGAGGGCAACACGCAGTACGGCCGCGTGATCGACGCGGACAGCATCGGTGCCGACTTGGCCCGCGCCACCGTCACCATCACCCGGAATACCCGGGACGACCGGCAGTAACCATTCGAGGCGCGGCCGGGGCTGGTGGATGCCGTCCCGGCCGTGTCCGTGATCGCAGAGGAGATGAGTGATGACTATCAGTGGGCTGGGGGTTGATGTCGGCGATGCCGCGCATACTGTCGCCATGGGAACTGTGTTCGCGTCCGCGTCGCTTGTCATGACGGTGGCGCTGGGGATCGTGGGCGCTGTCGCGATGCTCTGGGGCGCGGTCACAGCGGGGATGGGGAGTCGAGCGCGGAGGGAAGACGAGACGTACCGCGGTGTGCTGATCCTTGAGTGTGGTTTCCTCGCCCTTTTCGCAGCGACGAGCATGACGGCCATTACGGATGTGCTCAGTGGTGCGATTCCCGTCCTGGAAGGGTGGCTGGGTGAGGAGGGCTTCGCGCAAGTTATGGCGTACGCGACCCTCGTACTCGCGGCTGTGCTGATCCTGACCGGGTTCGTTCTCGTCGTGCGCCTCGTTGCCTGGGGCGTTACGAAGGTTCTCGTTCAGCCGGCGAGCCGGGCCGAAGACTAAGCCCGTCGGACTTGGGGCACTTTTGGCACGCGTCACGATGGGTCATTAGCACTGTCCGGGAGAGCAGTTGCCGTTATCGTGTGGGCAGACCCGCGGCCGCGTTGGTGCCGGTTCCCCCATGCTGAGCACTCGCACCGCGTAGCTGCAGCCGCGGGGCGGCTGGCGGGTTAGGTTCCTCCGAGATCCCTGAATCTTCAGGGGCCCCAGCTCGGCGGAACCGCCTGCTACCTCGGTCACTGCGGGCGATTCAGCGGCGCGGTAGCGTCGGCGCCTGACTGTCGTGGTTGCCGAGGGTCGAAGATTGGAGCCAAATCATGTCAGTGCACAGGGCGACGATCCTGCCGCTGGGTTCGCGGTGGGCGGTTCTGGCGGGCTTCAGTCAGACCCTGACCGAGTACGGGACCGAAGCCGAGGCCATCAACGCGGCACGGTTCGCGCTCTCGGCAATCGGAGGTGGAGAACTCCTCGTGAAAGACCGCACAGGCGCCATCCTCTACAGCGAGGTCTTCCCGCCACCCTAAGGATGCCTCACCGCGTCGTGCCATGCAGTCCGGTCTCGAAAATTCTCCCAGCTGAGCATCCCGGCTCGAGCACGAACGCCATGCGGCACTATCAGAGTGATATCTCTCTGCACACACCCCGCCCGCTCGGGGCGTGGTTCGGGCTAGAACTGTCTGCCCGATACCCAAGTGGCTTGCTGGGACGGGTTGTTGACGTTGTGGGTTTGTCCGCTTAGCTTGCGCTGTGCGTTGAGTTGTCCGCTGTAGTGCCCCCGCGCCCCAACCCATTGGATGTCGAAATCCACTGACGAGTCTGTCACTGTCCCCTTCGTGATGTAGCCAGCCCTGAGGCCGTCGCCGGACCCGACGAACGCTCCGCCGACGAGCCGATTTCCGTTGAGCACTTCGACGTCCTGTAGGACCACCACCGCACCGTTGCTCTGACGGATCTCGGTGCGCCCGAAGATGTTCAGCGCCATGATTCGTCTCCTTCTCGTGTTGGATCGTTTCGCAGACGCATCTACGGGGCCGGCCGGGACTTCATGCGCGCCTCTCGCATGGTCCGCTGCTCGAGGAACCCGACGAACGCGAGCGCGAGCGAGGCGAGTACCAGCAGGGCCCAGCCGACGATGTTGGACCAGTCGCCGGCGAACGCGGCGGGGGAGAGCTCGACGGTCACCGCGCCGACGAACAGCGCGAGTCCGAACCACACCATCCCGTTGGAGACGGCTGCTGTCCGGGCGATCCGGTCCCGCTTTCCCATGTCCCCAACCTGTCACCGTGGAAGCGGACTGTCTACCGGGTCAGGACCGAAGGTCGGTCTCGTACGCGCGTGGGGCCGTTCGCGAAGGATCACGGCGTCGATGGGCAGCTCGCCCCACTCTTTACGCTCGGGTACGCGGAACCGTCCGAGCAGGGTCGGATTCATCGCACGAAGAACTGGATGAGGGCTACCTGGAGCCACGCTGACCGGGGCGAGCCTCGAGCTCCGGGGGAGGTGACTCGTACGGCGGTGCAGGCGTCTGGGCTGAATGCGGGTGGCTGCTCACCCATGGATATGCTCCGGGGATGGGCAGATTCATCTACGCCGGCGCCGCCACGACCGCGGTCGATATTGAGGACCGGACCCTCGCGCACCTGCGCGTCGTGGTGATGAATAAGCTGCGCCGCAACGAGTCGTTCATGTTCGACGTGGACATCCGTGATGGCAGCGGGCGGCGCAGCTACTGGCTCAGCCCGGGTGTGGCTGTGCAGTTTCACTTCTTCGGCAGCCGCAACGCACAGATCAACCGGAGCTGGGTGGAGGTATTGATGTCCGAAGCCAGCTCACCTCACGGACTGACGATCGTGCCCGAACCAGAGGACACGCAGAGGATCCCTCTCCAAGGTTGAGGGCGCGCCCAGAGGGCGACCCTCGGCGGGGTGACTACTTTCCCGAGCTACCCCATAGACCGTGGCCCGAGCCGGTCACGGTGTTCTGTAAGGCGTGGGGATTGCACCCGGCGCCGCTAGCACGGCTGGAAGGGTGAGACAACCCTTTGAGCGCGCTGGTCCGGGCGTTTTAGCGTTGTGCCCCATCCTGGCCCGGTCAGGAGGATGCCATGGTCATGTACGCACACGTTGTCATTGACGAGCACATGTACGTCATCCCGCACGGCCAAGTGTTGGTGGAGCTGACTCGTCGACTCCTGGCCGCTGTCCGCAACGGTGGCGAGTTCGTTCCCGTCCCCGCACCCGGCACCGGTGCCGAGGTCCTGGTCGCGCCCGGCACCAGCATCCGCATCGAGCACATCGAGGTCGAGGATCACAGCTCGGAAACGTCTCCCGAGCCGCAGCCGTATGACACCAGCGAGGACTACGAGTGGTGGCTGTGAAGCGTAGGATCGCACTTTTGCCCAGGCGGGCCGCCGCTGGGGGTCCCTGCGGGGAGTGCGCGAAGAACTCAGGCCGCGCCGACGGTCCCTCGCATCGGGTGTGCTGACTGAGTCCGCCTCGCGGTGGGATCTCGCGGTCCCACCTGCGTGCCCACTCCCACCGCCCGGATGTTGGCTCCGGTTCGAGGAGGGAAAGACTGGTCGCGACACCCGCGATGGGCTGGGTCGTGTTCGATACGCGGTCGCGAGATGATGCCGAGTCCTATCGGTCTCGCGGAGGACATGTCAAGGCGTGATGGTGTCCGCATCACCGGATGCTCCGCGGACGCCGACACATCCGCGCTCAACCCGGGAACGGGGCGCGTCCACGCCCGCGCCGGTGATCGGTCTTGGGTTAGCACCGCTCGGGCGGACCACCGCGGCGATAAAGCGGTTGTCTGCCCGACAGTTCACGGAAGGAGGAAGATCATGGACTCTTCCGCTAGGGGCAGGGAGATCGCTGCCATCATCGAGCGGCTCGAGAAGCAGTTCCCCGACGTTGCACCGCCGGAGGTGGAGGCGGTCACGTTGGAGGCGCATGACGCGTTCAACGATCACCCGATCAAAACTTTTGTGCCTGTGCTCGTAGAGCGGCACGCCCGGGAGCGCCTAAAGGGACGTTCAGCCGAGCGATGACATCAGCCACCGGACGGGAGCGGGCATCCAGAGGAGCGCCCAGATCCGTGCGGTTCTCCGGGCGGGCCGCTACGTCACGTGCGGGCGGCGCCGCCGGGGGGCGGCCAGTCTGGGGGAGGGGGCTGCCTCCCGGCGGCACCTTGCTTCGAGAGTGACCCATGCATCGCCTGGGGTGAGCGATCACGCATGAGCGGAAGGCCCGAAGTGCGTTGAATCTATGCCTGCCGCCGGGGTCTTGTCGGGGGGATCGACTAGCGCTCTGGCTCGTGGTAGTCGTGAGCGGACTCTCATCCGGGGAAGGAGCGTTCCCGTCGGTGCGTCGGTAACGTACCGAGGGTGGTTCCTCCCGAGAACGGCCTCCTCTGGGGATTGGCGTTCCCGGGAGGAACCTGAACCCTTGCCGACCCGGCGATCAGATCGCGCGGGTATGCAGTCCAAAGGGACAGGCACCGACGCGGCGGCGGGTCTACCCGGAACAGTACCGCTCCAAAATGCCAGGTACGCGACCGTTTCGTTACGAGCCGATGGCACTCTTCGGCCCCCCGTTCGGTCGACCCGCCCGCAGCACTGCCGTCGCCACCGTTGGTGTTCCTTCCTTGACAGCGTGGTGTCCGGGGCGGAAGCTGAACACCCGACCGCGATGATGCGGGCGCGGGAAGGCCACCATGAGTGCGGGGACTTTTGAGGTCGTCATCACGGGCACGTTGAGCGAGGCGTTCGTCGCCGTGTTCGAGGGGTTCACCGTCGACACCACCTCCCGAGGGGTCACCCGCCTGGTCGGTTGGGTTCCTGATGGGGCACGTCTGCACGGAGCACTGGAGATGCTTCGGGACTTCGGCATCGAGGTGGTGTCGGTGACACGGATCAGCACTCCGCACGACGTCCTCGTCCGCCCGCCCACGCGAGGAAACCGTTACAACAGAAGTGTCCCGGTCTGATCCACTGATCCTCAACGAGCCCCGTCGCTCCTGGGCCGTTCAGGGCTGCTTCATCACCTCCGCAATGTCGCCGCCCTGCTCGCGCATCAGACGTTCGAGCGGCACGGACTGGCCGCCAGCGATGACGACGTCGTGCTCCTGAAGGACGCCACGGATCGAGCCCTTACCCAAGGAATCGCCATCGCTTCACGACCGCCACAGCGATGCAGGGCAGCCGGTTGTCGATGGCGTCGAGTTCCGCTCCTGTCATGGCGATGACATCCGGGTACGGGCGGTGTTCGAACGAGCTGTCGATCCGTCCCGAAGCCCCGCATCAAGCCCACCAGCGCACCGGCTCGACTCTCGCCGGGAATCCCCTGAGTTTGCGGGACGCGTTCAGCCGCTTCCGGCTGCATGGGTAACCACATTGAGCAGGTCTTCGATTCCGCTGCCTTCGTCCCCCAGGAGCGAGTCGAGGTACGCGATCGCGTAGTCGATGGCGGGGGAGTCCACGCCGGCCGCTTGCCGTTCAGCGAACGCCCGAACCTTCTCAAGCCGGTGCCGGAGGATCGCCGGGAGATCGGTTTGGAGGGGACCGAGAAGCTCCGCCCGACCCTCACGGGTCAGGTGATGCGGTTGCACACCGAAGTAGTCGGCGAGGGCCTGCCGGACCGATGGGTCGGTAACCAGGCGTTGCCCGTTCATGATGTAGTTCCAACGCGATCGCGAAAGCTTGACGTCGTGCAGGTGCCGGCTCACCTCCGCGAAGCCGATGCGGGTCCCGTCTCGCACCCACGCAGCGTCAATCAGTAGCCGCAAAGCGGACGCCAAGTAGTCCTGCTCTGTCAGCAGAACGGGAGCGTCACTCGTCATGGAGCTATCCTCCACGCCTGAAAGTCCCGCCGACCTGTCGGCAGCGGCCTAGTCCGCGTCATCAACGCGCCTCATCTCGCTGTCGCAGCGGCCACCGCTGAGCAGGTGGAGGTAGGCGTCGAACGCTGCCGGCTGCTCTTCGGCTGGGTGCCGTGCTCGCGAGAGTATCGGTCAAACGATGGCGGATCGGGCTCCGCGGCAGCATCCATGAGATCCCCCTCCCGGTCACCCGGCATGCCTCAGCGCGGCTGTTCAGGGAGGTAGCCGGCCATCGGCCGCTGGACGCGCCGCTGCGCGGCACTGTCTCTTCTTTCCAAGGGTCGAGCCGGAAACTTCGAGCCTACGTCAGCTCCCACGGCTCCGTTCCCTCCGGTCGCTCTTTGCAGACTCCGCCCTCCGCTGCGCTCCGGGCTGCGCTTATCAACCGCTCCCTGCGGGCAATGCGCCGCCTCCGCTGACACCGGCACTGCGTGTCCGGCCCGACGCCGGGAAAACGGTGAAGGGGAGAGGGCGATGACCGAGAGCATTACAGCCGAGCAGCAAGCCACCGAGTTTTTCACGCGGCACCGGTCGAGGACGGAGATTCAGGCGCTGAAGAAGGAGCGCTACTCTCCTGAACTTCTCCAGGTCACGCGGGAGGCTACCGGGTACAAGTACAACGCGCTTGTAATTCAGCGACGCAGGCGGTCGCAGGAGGACCAGCGGGCCGCGTTCGCCCGCGCCATGGCTTCACCTTTGATCGACGACGCGGCCCGGTCGATGCTCCCCGCCCCGCGCTTCAACGGCCGCAGCAAACGAGCCGACTACTGGCAGGGACACGAGCGAGCCGCCCGCAGGTTTTTTGGTCGCGTTGACGGCGAGAACCTCTACGCCAGTGAGGAGGCAGGCCGACAGGGATGGCGCGACCGGGTCAGCGCGCGGCGTATCGAAGCCGCCGCGGTGGCCATCCTGCACCATTGGGCGACCGCGCCGATTGACCCGATCACGACCGCGGAGTACCGGGCGATTACCACGAAGCACCCCGCGACCATCCGCGCGATCGCGAAGGAGCAGAAAGACCGGGACCACCGCTACACCGGTAGGCGCATCCAGCCAGTCGGCGGAATGACGCTGGGCCGGGCCTACGAAATCGCCCAGGCGGCGCTCGAGGCGATCCAAAACGGCACCGCCCCGCCCCGCATCAGCCCACCCCGCGGTGACGGGCGCTGCCCGCCGTGAGGGGGAGGAATCCCCCTTACCCCCCTCCACAAGCGCGACTTTCGGGGGAGTTCTCCACAACTGTGCCGAGGCTGAACAAACGCCGGCGACCGAGAGCAGGATCGCCGCATGGCCAGATTTGAGCAACTTGTCATCTCCGACCAGCGCGACCGATGGGGCATCCCTCGCGCCACCGAGACGATCATCGTCAACCTCGACACCATCAGCACCGTCACCGACCGGACCGTCGACACCACGTATCAATCGTTCTTCTCCGCCGACTGCCACGGGGGCATCTACGCAGCCGTCGGGGTGACCGTGCAGAACGGCGATACTCACACACTTCTGCTCGGCCAGTTTGATCAGGTCGACGAGGCCGACGCCGAGGTCGACCGCTTCACCACCTGGCTCACCGGAAGACCGCTTCTCGCCTGACGAACCGTGCAGTCTCGAGTCGTCTTGATTGATGGGGCGCGGCTCGTCGGGCTCATGATCAAGTACTACGTCGGCGTGCAGAGGCGCCGCACCTATACGGCGGTGGAAGTAGACGCTGACTTTTTCGACTGACGACTTGCAGATCGACCTCGGTACCCGTGGGGGAGTGGGCGACGCGCCGGACACTGTGGGATCGACTCAAACGACCCACCCCGTGCCGGCTGGTGGAGCGACATCGAAGGAGGGGAGCACCTGCGAATCAGGTTTTGGTCTCGACGCGGATCCTGACGTAGTTCCGGACCGCTCGGACGGCATTGGGAGCGTTCGCGCAGCCCAGGGCGAGGGCAATCTCATCCCACCGGCGCCCCGAATTCGCATCGCCCAGGCGTCGTGCACCCGCTGCATCGCGGGGCCGTTCCGGCCTCGGGCTCTTGTCATTGGCTTGTCGGCTGGCATGCCTGGAGAGTACGCCCACGTGCGCGTGAACGACCACTGGCGTCTTGGCCGCAGATGCGTCTCCATCCCAGTCAACCCCACAACGCCGGACTGCTTACCCCTCAAAGTCTCGCCGGCGTTGCGGATCCAGGAGGATCGATCTCGGGATGTCCGATGAGTGAACACCTCGGGGCCTGAATGAATGCCAGCAGAGCCGCGCGGGCAAGGTTGGAGAGAAGTACAACCCGCATCGTTGGGGCGCTCGCCCAATCCGCCATCGCCAGGGGGGAGAGTCCTGGACCATTGTGCGTCGGATGGGATCTGGCGTCATAGACCGCCTCCAAGAGCTCCCGCCGCTGGCGTGGCACTCCGCCCTTGGGAACGAAGTCGAATGCGCCCGGTGTGTATTCATGAACGAGGACTGCATCGACTGCGTCGGGGCAGAGCTCCGCGAGCGATGAGGTGAATCTCTTCGTGACCTTGTCCCGTCCCCAAGGAGGGCGTGGCGCGATGAGCGCCTCGATGCTACTCACCAAGAGCATGACGGCGACGTCCGGGGTCCGCTGAGAAAGAGCCGCGTGGTAAGCGAGAACGGAACCACGCGCGCGAAGCAGGGCGTCCGCGCCGCCGACGCTGAGCAGGTAACCGAAGATGTCCAGAGTCAACCCATTCCGCGCAAGGTTCAGTATCGACACATCATCCCGACGCCTCAGAGCCGTTCGCGCCTCGTCTTCATCTTCACCGAATAGGGGCGCATGGAACTCGACTGCGCGGCCCGTTGCTACGGCGCACACTGCTGCCGCTGTCTCGGTCACGGCCGCGGCGAACCTCGCCGTGAAATCGCTCTCGATTGGGCCGTCGGCGAAAATCGTCATCGTCACAACACTGACGGGTGCAGGTTGGAAGCCGCCTGGCAAGGCCCCTCGGAGCAGCCCCTTCGGGAAGTCCAGGAGGACGCCACGACCGAGTCGGCGCGCTCCCTCGATGTGTATCTGGCGCTCGAAGAATCGCAGGAACTGCGGAGGGTCGGCGAGGTCAAGCGCTCGAACCGTTAGCTCGGTCACGTAGACGACGGTAGAGCCGAGGTCGCGAGCGGCGACCTTCGCAATCGCGTCCAAGATGATGCGTTCGGCAATGTCCCCGGCGACCTGGCTCGTGCTTTCGAGCTCGACGGAGATCCCGCTCCGGACGACAACGAAGTGCGCTCCGCCGGCATCGCCGTAGGTATATCGCTGACCCCCAAGCAGAGGAGCTGCACCATACTGCGTGAAGCGGAGTTCTTCTGAGGCGAGCCGGACGACCCACGCGTCGAAGAGAGAGGCTGCGGCGTCGAGCGGGAGGTCGTCACCGGTGCTCAGTTCGTGCATGACTCTCCTTCGCGTTCCGCCGCACTGAGGTCACTTCTCCCAGACCACACCGTCGCCGACGCGGTCCTGATACCAGGCATACTCCGGGTCAACGCCGGAGGAGTAAGGGCCGTAGCTTGCATCGTTCGCCTCACCGCACGTGCCGAACTGCGGGTCGGTAACCACGGGCGCCGGTGCTCATAGCCCGAAGGTAGCGGACGTGCTACCACACGGGGGGTGATAGACCGATGTCGGGCGGTGGCATCTGCCCGTTCGGGCCGTCAAGCCGGTCGGATGGCACGAGACGATCAAGAGGCCGAGGCGTCCCGGCGGGTAACGGCGTTCCGCCAGACGATCGTGTTTCGCTCGCCTCGGTCGGTGTCCCACGCGACGATGCACACGCGATCATTCATCCCGGTCACCCACGCGGGCAGCCGCTCAGCGGCCTTGTGCGGCCACGAGATCCAGGCCCACACCGCGGCGCGTGTGTTCAGCCACTGGAGCGGTTCGGGGTCATAGGCGTCTTTGGGCAGCGTGCACGGTGCCACGTTGTCGAGGACGACCGGCAGCTTCTCGTCGGTGACGAGCGTCGTTCCCATCCGGTCGGGTTCCTTCCTCCGGCCGAGGTGTTGATTCTACGCGGAGCCACCGACGACCAGATCGGGGAACATGGCGACGTCCCACACCCATCGAAGACCCGCCTCGTACTGCCCGGTAAACAGGAGTCGCGAATCCGAGCGGGACTTTAGCGCCCACGTCCGATATGCCGCCTCGCGATGCGCGTTGTGGAGCGCCCGGAGGTCAGCGCTTATCGGCTTCACCCCCGCGATGATAAGCACGATCGTGTCGTCCGAGAGGGGGATTGCACCGAGGATGCTCTCGTCTGCGCGGACTCCAACCGGGTGCTCTAGCTCGACCATCACGATGTCAACCTTCACGCTGTAACCCGGGGCCGAAGCGGAGAGCCACACGACCTCATCCGGCCGTGGAACGCCTCCAGGCGACGCCCCGATCAGATCGTCGGTATGGATCGTTAGAGCGTGGGTGATGCCGTGCTCGTCCGGTTCGGGCCGCTGCCACTGATCGACGATCCGTTCAGCCCCCGTCTGTTTCACGATCCCTTCAAGGTGCGCCAGCCGCCAGTCGCCACTGGCATGAAACGACCACTTGCTGACGACGTCGTTACGGACCGTCAGGTAGAGGTCGCGCTTCAACGCATTGGCCCACACCCGCCAGACCAGCCCATGAGCGTCCGGGGCACCAACCGCGAAACGCACTGTGCCGCGATGGGCGAACTCGATGCGCTGCTCCGAGCCGCCGTCTGGGACGAAGCTCATCCATCTCTGCTCCGGCGTGTTTCCACCGGGAAGCGCCTCTTTGCCCATGGCCCGAACCTAACGGACTTGCCTACCGCCTCTGCAGTGATAGGCGGATCTGGGGAGCTGACAGCTGTCCGTTGGGGCCGAGAGGCCCGATCTCCGGATCGGGTGGGGTAGTGGGTACGCGCGCCTATCACTAACTGAGTGCTAGCTACTAGCTAGATTCCACCTCACGTTCCTGGGTCGCAGATGGGGTAGTGCCGGGATGCCGGGCCCGGAATCTGCCCGGTCGGCGGGGTAATCGGGGGCGCGGCCAAACGTTGGGCGGGCGTCGATTGGGCGCCGCTCGACTGACTCTTAATAAGTGGGTTATGGGTCTAACACCCAACCTTCTGTTCCGCAGTCCAGAGTCGTACATCTTCGATGTCTTCCGTGCCGGACTCCTGGCATCTGCACCAGGCGCACGCTTGAGCTCCGTGCGCCCGTGAGTTACGAGCGCTGCCACCCCGTCGCGACGCTGAGACTGACGTCCAACTAATTGACTAGTTGACTACTAACTAAGTACCGCCTAGGGTCGGCGTGTGAGCATTCCCAAGGACATCCCTGTGGTCCGAATCAAGATCGCCGCCGAGCAGCCAGCTCGCCGGGACAACGACCCCCGATCGAGGATCGGCTGGCGCGAAGGTCTCGACCAGAGAACGGTGTGGGATCGCGGCCGGGAGGCCTGGAAGCTGAAGGCGGACAAGGTGCTCAGCTGCGAGCTGGCTCTCATTGCCCACGCGGGCATCATCAGGGCGGTCGGAGAAATCCACGGCGTCAGCAAGCTTGGCGATCGCCTCATCATCGAAGGAGATGTGATCGAGGACCATCCCCTCGTGGGTCGCCCTGACCCATTGCACAACACATCGCAGAACCCCATCACCTACGGCACCGTCCACGTGCCCGTGCTTGAGAAGTGAACGCGGACCCGAAGATGGCAATCAACGAAGAACACCGCCAGGCCCAGATCGCGACCGAACTGTCCGAGTTGACGCGGACGATGGCGCACTCGACGCGGACGGTGCCCGTGCCGTCTGACTCGTACGACATCCTCGGAGATCTCGCGGCTTCCGTCGGCCATCTCGAGCAAGTGTGCCGGCAGCTCAGCAGCTGGCATGTGCACGTGGTCGACGGTGTTCACTACCAGGGCGAAGACGACCGCGGCGATGGGGCCACAGAAACCGTCACCGCCGCTGCTGCGTTGGCACGCGCGGCCGCAGCACTGGGCGAAGCATCCGCAGCTCTTGGGACGGCTCACTCCGCAAACGGAGTGGTCCGGTGGTTTGAAGTGCCACGTCGATCATGACGCCGAGCCAAGGCTTAGCCGTGCCAGTGCAGCCTCAGCGGAGAGGAACGGGCTCGTGACCGAGCTGGCGCTTCCGGGCGATTACGCGAGCGTCCTCATCGGGCTCACGGAGCGTGTTCGTGAGTCGCGATACCGCGCCCAACGGCAGGTCAATACCGAGTTGATCGAGCTGAACTGGCACATCGGTCAGGTGCTCGCGGAGCGCACCGACGATGCCCAGTGGGGTGCCAAGATCATCCAGCGGCTCTCCGCGGACCTGGGCGCCGAGTTCCCCGACTCCCGTGGATTCTCGCCCCGCAACCTGACCTACATGCGCTCGTTCGCCCGCGCCTGGCCAGGACCTTCCGAGATCGCGCAACAGCCTGTTGCGCAATTGCCGTGGGGGCACATCACCGTGCTCCTGGACAAGCTCGCCGACCCGGAACTGCGGGATTGGTACGCCGGCCAAACCGTGACGCACGGATGGACCCGTGCCACGCTCGAGCACCACATCAAGACGAGGGCGCACCTGCGGTTCGGTGGCGCGCCGACGAACTTCGATCGCATTCTGGAGCCGGGGGCGTCCGATCTCGCGCAGCAGATCACGAAGGACCCTTACGTCTTCGACTTCCTCCGCATCGAGCCGGGCCATGCGGAGCGGGAACTCGAGCAGGCGCTGGTAGAACGCATCATCGAAACCCTCGGAGAGTTGGGCAGCGGATTCAGCTTCGTCGGCCGGCAGGTCCCGTTCGACGTCGACGGCGACGAGTTCTTCGTCGACCTGCTGTTCTTCCACATCGAACAGCTCCGCTACGTCGTCGTGGAGCTGAAGGTCGGCAAGTTCAAGCCCGAGTACGCGGGCCAGCTCGGCTTCTACGTGGAACTTGTCGAGGACCGGCTCCGTCGACCCGCGCACGGGGCGACCGTCGGCCTCCTGCTGTGCACAGATAAGAATGACCGGGTGGTGCGGTACGCCCTCGCAAGCAGCAGCCAGCCCATCGCAATAGCCAGCTACGACCTCCTCCCCGCAGCCGAACGGGCAGTGCTTCCCTCAGAGGCCGACCTCTCACGGGCGCTCGGGAGCCCCTAACCAATGGCGCAACAGCCGTTGCGCTATTGCCCTGGAAGGCGACTCGAAGTGGACGGGCGTTGGATCGCTTCCGCAGGAGCATGATGCGGGTGTCAGCCTCCGGTCCACGCGACTGCGTAGAGTGCAATTGTGGGGTTCGTGGGCCGAGCGACGAAACTTCTGCTCGGCGTAATGCTCATCGGCTTCATCGCTCTCGTCTCTGAGCCGGTCGGCGCCGATCACGAGCCGGTCAAAACCGAACCAACCAGGGCACCTCGAACGGCGAGCCGCGCTCTTTTCAGTGTTCTTGCCGCGCTATTGCTCACCGCGGGACTAGCGGCGGCTGGATACTTCTTGTGGACGGAGTACGAGCGGTCGGAGCCACCGCTCACTGAGCGTCCCGACATTGGCGCTATCAACGTGTACTTCGATACGCCCGGCGTAGACGCCGCGCTTGAGGTGGCTGTCAACTCGAACCCTTACAACTCTGAATCGCTCGACGTCGCGTCGGACAACATCGACGTGAGCTTGGTCGTGCGAGGAGAAGCTGCGCAGCAAGTCCGCTTCACGCTGGTCTTGTCCGGCTCCGCCTACCCACAGACCCTCTACCCGGCCGGTATCCCGCGAGAACTCGAAGCAGGCTGCTTCCGGGGTTCGGTCCACGGAATCGACATCGAGTGCCAAGGTTTGCTCGCGGATCCTTCCGGAATGGCCCCACCAGGAAAGGACACTGTTCCCGTCTATGTGATCACTGGCGTTACGTCGCCAGCCTTCAAAGACGGTCCGCAGTCCGCCCGTGTCACGCTTGAGGGTGAAGGCGAGACGGTCGTAGAAACCGCCGAGCAGAGAATTTTCCAGCTACCGGAGGTCGGGACGAGGTTCATACCGCTCGAGTTTCGAGAGGCCACGTCGTTCGACCTTGCATCTGGAGCGCGCGTATTCGTTCCTGTTCAACTGACATCCGTCATGACGTACGACACGCTGGAATCGACCGAAGTCGTCGAGGGTGTTCAGCCCGAGCCACTTTCGCGGGCGCCGCTTACCTGGGTGAGCTCGGCGAACCAAGCCCCGTCCGGCACGGTTATCGACCTCCGCGAGGAGCGTAGCCGCGACCGCAACGTGTTCGTTCTGGGTGTTCTAGCTGGAGTCATCGGTGGGCTTGTGCCTGCGGCGTTACTGCTTTGGTCTCGCGTCTTCTTGCCTGCAAAGTGAACCCACATTGAGTGGAGCATTCGCGACACCAACACCGCGCTGGGCGTACGCAATCGAAGGTTTGCGAGACACGCGCCCCGGGGTGCGCTTGGGCGCTCGGTGCGGACTTCAGCGCTATGTCGCGGGCAGGCCGATACGGTTCTCAAATGATGACGCGGAATCAGCTGCCCAAGTTCGTGGTCGAGCATCCCGTCACGACCGCGATTATTCTCACCGTCGCATGGCACGCGGTGCTGTTTCTCATCGCAGCGGTGTTGCCGCCGCTGTCGTTCGACTGGTTCCCAGAGCTCGGGGCCTCCATCATCAACGCGATACTGTTCGCGCTCACGGTCTGGCTCATCTTGGTCTGGCGATTCGCGCGGGAATCGGGCATCGGCCGGCCGCGGCCGGAGCGGGCATGGTGGCTCGTCGCTCCGCTGCTGGTCATTTCGGTGTCCTACGGATTCCCGCGACTGGAGGGCACCCCGGCACAGTTCGTAAGCACCGCGGTCCTGTGCGTGTTCGTTGGGGCGAGCGAGGAGACACTCAGCCGTGGCCTCATCCAGGGCATCCTTCGACCAATCGGGCCGTACCGGACCGCCATCCTGGTCGGAATCTTGTTCGGCCTGGGCCACGCGCTCAGCGGGCTGTGGTTCAACCGACCGATCGACGACGTTGCATGGCAGGTTCTCTCGACCGCAATCTTCGGTTTCTGCCTCGCCGCAGTGCGCTTCCACCTCACTACAATCTGGCCGCTCGTGCTCGTGCATGCCGCCGACGACTTCTTCATGCTCCGCTCCCCGGGTGCCGCACCGTGGTGGATGGAGATAGTGACCTTCCCGTTCTATATCGGATTCGGCATCTTGCTGATTCGGGTCTGGAAGAGGCAGGAGTCAACCCGAGAGCGCACGGGTCTGCCACACCGCACGCAAGGTTGACGACGGATGGCAGGTGTCCGCGTCGATCATCACCCGCCTGGCGCGGGATGCGTCGGGCGAAATCCGGATCCGGCTTGGCCGTGCACCGCGCAAGCCGGAGCCCCCGCGTGTGCCCTCGTTCGGGTGGATGCAGACCACTCAGATCGGCGGCTGATGCGGCGCGTTCCGTGGCCAATCTAGGCCGCACCGAAGTGGTGGCGGTGCTGACCGGGGGTGGTGTTGAGTCGTCTTCTGAATGTCCGATTCATCGTTTCGGGTACACCGAATCCGCAGACGGTGGCGATCTGCTCCATGGATTTCGAGGTCGTCTCCAGGAGCCGGCACGCGGCCTCCATGCGTACCGCTTCGACATGCTCGGCCGGGGTGATGCCCACCTCGGCTTTGAACACCCGGCTGAACTGGCGGTCGGAGAGGTTGGCGCGCACCGCGAGGGCGGGGATCGATAAGTCTGCAGTCAGGTTGTCGGTGAGCCAGGTGAGCACGTCGCGTACCGGCTCATGATCGCTAGATTGCGCGGCAAGCACCGCCGAGAATTGCGCCTGCCCTCCCGACCGGCGGAGATAGACGACGAGTTGGCGCGCGACCTCCCCGGCAGCTCGAGCGCCGTGGTCGTCTGCCACCAGGGCGAGCGCGAGATCGATGCCCGCCGTCACCCCGGCCGAGGTCCACACGTCTTCGTCGTGAACGTAGATGGCGTCGGGCTCAACGGCGACAAGCGGGTAGTCGCTGGCCAGCAACGCGCAGTCGGCCCAATGCGTCGTGGCGCGCCTGCCATCGAGGAGCCCGGCGGCGGCGAGGAGGAACGCCCCGGAACAGACTGAGGTGACTCTGCGCGAGTTGGCTGCGAGGCGGCGGATGTGCCGCACCAGGTGCTCGTCTCCGCTGGCCTCGTGAATGTCGCGACCCCCGGCGACCACGAGGGTGTCGATCGGGCCGGCGACAGCGGCGATAGCTGTGGTCAGGAACTGCATGCCGCTGGTGGAGAGCACTGCTCCGCCCTCGGCGCTGACCACCTGTGTCCGGTACGGGGGGATCGGGAGAAAGCGAGACGCGGTGGAGAAGACCTCCATCGGGCCGCTGACGTCGAGAATTTGGCCGGACGGGAAAGCGACGATGACGATGTGTGGCTCGGTCACGGTGCTCCCTTGTCGGAGCTGCTGGGGCGCGGGTGGCCGAGATCGTCAACGACGTGTCCTAGGGGGCGCGGAGGTCGAACCCTACCTTGAGGTTAAGCCCTCCAGCCGAAAAGAGACCCTCATGCCTTCCAAGACTTCCACCGTCATACGGCTCGGGGCGGTGGTCGCCCTCGGCACACTGTCGATAGTTGCTCTCGCTGGTTTCATGCCGCTCGCAGCTCAATCAGGGGCGCGCCCAGAGCTTGTTGCGTTGACTGATCGGTTGGATCATGACGAACCGCTGATCATGGCTGCCTTGAACGTGCCCGGAGCGGCCGTTGCGGTTGTGCGCGACGGTGAGACCGTCTGGTCGACCGGCTATGGGCTCGCCTCCGTGCGTGAGGGGACTGAAGTGAGCACCGACACCGTGTTCCAGGTGGGTTCCATCTCCAAGACCTTGACGGCGTGGGGGGTGATGCACCTGGTCGAGACGGGGCAGATTTCACTGGATGCCCCGGTCGAGTCGTATCTCACGAGGTGGGCGTTTCCGCCGTCTGCGTACGATTCGAGCGACGTGACCGTCTCCCGAGTGCTGAGCCACACCGCCGGCCTCAACCGGGTCGATGGCTACCCACTGCCCGGTGACCAGCCGCTGCCGTCTCTCGAGGACCATCTCGACGGCAACAACGGCGGAGGGCAGAGCCTCCGAATCGACCTGGAGCCCGGCCAGCAGTTCAACTATTCCAACGCCGGCTACACCCTGCTGCAGCTGATGATGAAGAGGTGACCGGGCACCGGTTCTCCGACTACATGCAGGAAGTCATCCTTGACCCGCTCGGGATGACGGACAGCACCTTTGACCCTGACCGGGTGTCTGTCCAGGCCACGGGGTACTACCCCAACGGCAATCCTCTGCCGCACTACCGATTGACGGAGCAGGCAGCTGGTGGCCTCTACTCGACAGCCAGCGACCTCGCCCTCCTCCTGGCCGCCAGCATGTCCAGCTCCGATGGTCGGGTCGCCGGGCGGGGGGTACTGACCAGCGAATCAGTTCGCACCATGATGGCCGAACGAGACATGCCCGACGGCAACGTCGTCAGTTTCGGCCACCTGCCCGAGCACCTCGACGGTGGGCTGGCCGGGACGGGAAACAACGGCCACACGGAGGGCTGGATCGCGAACATGGTCATGATTCCCGAACTGGGAGAAGGCATCGTAGTTCTGACCAACAGCGACACGGAAAGCACCGGCCTGACGCTCCGAGCCTGGACCCAGTGGCTGGGTGTATCAGAAACCTTCACCACGCAAATCGCCGACGGCGCCCTCGACCAGGGGCGCACACTTCTGCTCGGCGGTGCGGCGGTCGTCTTCATCGGCGTCCTGGTTGTCATCATCGTCACCGCCGTCCAGGCGCGGCGCGGCAACCGCCGCTGGCTCTGGCAGACAGGACAGACCACCTCCCGGCAGTTTGCTGTCCGCGGCATATTCACTGCCCTCGCCATCGGCGGGCTGATCGCATTTCTTATCTGGCCGGAACGACAGGTGTACGTAGCGGTCATGCCGGAAGAAGCGGCCACCGTCCTCGTGGCCGCCGTCCTCGCCGTTGCGGCTGTCGTCCTGGGCGCGAGCACCAGACGGGTAAGCAAATGAACCGGCTGATCGTCATCCCGGCCCTCGCCGCGATGCTCGCACTCTCCGGATGTGCGACCGGCAGCAACTACCAGGTGAAGGGAGGCCAGGCGCACCTGGACTGTCAGGGCGAGGGGAGCACCACTGTCGTGCTGATGGCTGGCATGGGCGATGACTCCGCCGTCTGGCAGCCGTTCAGAGACACCCTCGGACTCGACGTCAGAACCTGCGCCTGGGACTACCCCGGTGTCGGCGGATCAACCGGCACCCCCGCCCCGATGACAGCCGGTGTAGCGGCGGCATCCCTGAACGCCACCCTCACTGCCGCCGGAATCGACGAGCCAGTCGTCCTCGTCGGGCACAGCATCGCGGGCCTGACCGTACGCCTGTTCGTCGGCCAGCACCCGGACGCCGTCGCAGGAGTGGTGCTGTTCGATCCGACCGTCTCATCCTTCGCCTGGCGATACCACTTCAGCCAGTTCGCACCCGCCTGGGACGGGGCAGTGAGCTCACGTGAGGTCGACCGGATCACGGCCTGGCCCGATATCCCGTTCGAGATTCTCCGGCACGACCCTGCCGTCTATCGTGACCAGCAGATGTGGGACGCCGAGGTCGAGGACGCCTGGATCGAGGGCCAAGCCGACTACGCCCGACTGGCTCCCGCCGGAGTCGTGTCCGAAGTGCAGGGCGCCGGCCACTATGTTCATCTTGACCAGCCGCAGATCGCCGCGGACGCCGTGCTGCGTGTCCTTAACGAAGTCGAGTAGGTACCCGATGGTCTTCCGTCTGGTGCTCTCCGTCGCCCTGATCGCCGGGATCACTGCGTATGCGATCATCGCCCGGCACTATCGCCACAAGGAGCTCATCGCTCGAGCCGTCGCGTACGGGGCAACCCGCCGCGCGCTGGAGAAGAGCGAATCCGTCGGCCGGAAACTCGACCGCTCGCCCGCCCCCGACACACGGGCACCCTAGGCTCGCCAGGTGCTTCCCACGATCCGGGCCCCGTTCCGTCGCTTCCTTGCGTTCGACGTACGCACCGGCATCCTGCTTCTCGTCGTCTTCGGCATCGTCCGGGTGGCGCTCGTGCTGCAGGCGAACCTGACCGGGAGCTATCAGCTCGTCAGCTTCGTCTTCGTCGCGATGGCCGTACTGCCCTGGGTGGTGCTCACCCGCGAGGGACGCCGAAAGATCGGCATCGTCCGTCCGTCCCGATGGCGCTGGATCCTCCCCGCCGCCCTCGCCGGCGGGATCACGATGCTGGCGGTCTACGCGGCGGCGACGGCGTTCTGGGGTCGAACCGTCGCGAACCCGTTCGCCTACATCGCCGGCACGTATACGAACGTGCCCGACTCGCCCTCCGACGCTGACCGGCTGACCTACTTCCTTATCTACGCGGTGATTGCGATGCTTTTCAGCCCGATCGGCGAAGAACTGCTCTACCGCGGCCTCGCGCACGAAAGTCTCGCGTCGCGGCTCGGCAATCGCGGCGCGGCGCTCGTGGACGCGGGCGCCTTCGCGGCCACCCACCTCGCCCACTTCGGCATCGTGTACATCGCCGGTGTATGGACATTCCTTCCGCTGCCGGCGCTGCTCTGGGTAGTCGCGATGTTCCTCAGCTCGCTCGTCTTCTACGTGTTTCGCGTGCTCACCGGCTCGATCCTCGGCGCGATCGTCGCGCATGCCGCGTTCAACCTCGCGATGACCTACGTCATCTTTTACAGCGTGCTCGCCTGAGATGCTGCTGGCATCGACACGATCCGAAGAAAGCTGGGGATCGCTATGGGGTCGACTGTTAAGGAGTTCGGATTCGCCGGCTATCGCTGACCGGACTACGGCAGACGGTGCCGGTGAAGTCCTGTAGGGACCACCCTGAAGCGGTACTGATGCCCGGGCTCGCGTATGCAAAGGAACATTTGCGAGATAGCCGAGCGGCGGAGCTGCCAGCTGCGTGCATTTGATCGCGTCGGGGCGTTGTGCTGGGATCGCTCGGGGCCCATGTCGATACGTCGCGAGGACCCGGGCTGAGAGTCTATTGAGCCTCGCATTGTGACCGCAACGGGTGATAAAGTCCGCATCTCGGATTGCACGCTGCGCCTGGCAGATACGTTTGCAAAGCCCAGCGGCGAGCCACCAACGCGCTGGCGTCCCGTTTCCAGGGCAACAACGGTCGGACGGAACCTCCCGGCGTCCCAAACATCCGCTACCTCAAGTTCCCGGAAGGACGACGGGACCATGGACTCTCCCCATCAGGACAAGGAAATCGCCGCCATCATTGCGCGGCTCGAGAAGCAGTTCCCCAACGTTCCGCCGCCGGAAGTGGAGGCCGTCATCCTGGAGGCGCACGACGCCTTCTACGATCATCCGATCAAGAATCATGTGCCCGTGCTCGTGGAGCGCCACGCCAGGGAGCGTTTACGGGGACGGTCGCGAGAGGACTGAATCGGTCGGCGCCGAGGCGACGGTGTTCGGCCCGGGGTGAGTTGGGCTTCATGTTCTTGGGCCCTATCGGGGTTGCTTCCACAGCGTCGCCCTAGGGGGTTCAGGCGTTGGGTCCCGACCGACCCAGAAGAGGGTGCAGCCTTGACAGCGCCGAGCTTGTCCGCGTGTAGCCTTACTGTGTACGATTCCTCGATCGGATTGGTGAAAGAGTTGCCGAGGAGTGCTGGTCACGTTGGAGAGTCGCGGGTTCGACTGAGTCGGGATCGCGTGCTGAGTGCGGCTGTTCGAGTCGCTGACGAGAGCGGCATCGAGACGCTGACGATGCGGCGCCTCGCGGAGGACCTTGGCTCCGAAGCGATGTCGTTGTACTACCACGTAAGCAACAAGGAAGACGTCCTAGACGGCATAGCCGAAGTCGTCGCTGCCGAAATCAACGACGTGGTCGATCGGCTGGAAGCACCCGCCGAGCCCTGGCAATGGAAATCAGCCACTCGTCGACGGATTCTGGCCGCGCGGAAGGTAGTCCTCCGCCATCCCTGGGTTCCTGAAGTCCTTGAGACTCGCACCACCACCGGCCCGGCAGTCCTGCACTACCACGACCGCCTCGTCGGTCTGTTGCGCGCCGGCGGCTTTTCCTACGATCTTGTGCACCGGGCACTGCACGCGCTCGGCAGCCGATCCCTGGGGTTCACACAGGAGCTGTTCGACCCGGGTGCCGGAGCGCGGGAAACCCCGTCCGCGGAGGCGCTCTCGGGCATGGCGGTGCAGCTACCGAATCTCGTCGGGCTGATGTCACAGATCGTCCACGACCAGCCCGATACCACTCTTGGCTGGTGCGACGCGCAGGCCGAGTTCGAGTTCGGGCTCGATCTCATTCTGGACGGTCTCGATCGGCTCCGTCCTCTCTCCCAGGAGCCGCGCGCGCAATAACCTGCTGACCCGCGCCCGCTCCTCGGTCTACGTCCTCGACGGCGGGCTTTCCATGTGCTGCCCCGGTTGACAGGTCCTCCGTCGGCTGTCATTCTTACGCTGTACTACTTACAATGTAAGAATTGCCACTCTGGAGGAACACGCAATGACCACCGACCGACGAGCCTCGATTACCACCGGAGTTCTGTTCATCATCGCCACCGTGGCTGTGCTTGCCGCAGCCGCTGTTGTGCCGGCCCTCACCGGCCCCGCGGCCCTCTCCGCCGTCGGTGACCAGCCGACCCGGGTTGCCGTGGCCGCATTGCTCTACCTGGTGGCGGCGGGCACCAGTGTGGGGATCGCTATCGTGCTTTACCCTGCCCTTCGCAGGTTCGGCCCCACTGCAGCCTTAGGTTCGGTCATCTTCCGCACCATCGAGGCGGTGTTCTATACGCTCTCCGTGGTGATGCTGCTGTCGGTGCTGCCGCTCGCCCGGACGCTCACCGTCGACGCGGAGCTTTCCTCCTCAGCCCAGATCATCGCCCAGACGCTCCTGGACGTGCGGGAGCACTCGGATGTGGTCGCCGTGATGGCCCTCAGCATGGGAGCGCTGCTGTACTACACGCTCTTGTACCGGTCCCGGCTCGTCCCCCGCTGGCTCTCGGGCTGGGGCATCGTCGGAACACTTCTGATCCTGACGGCCGCCATCCTGGCCCTGGTCAGCAACGCCCCCGTCACGGGCTACGCGCCGCTCATCCTGCCGATCCTCATCCAGGAGATGGTGCTCGCGGTCTGGCTGGTGGTGAAGGGATTCAACACCTCAGCATCCGCCGTTCAGGGATCAGCCACGTCGACGGCGGTCCTCCGGTGAGCGCGCCCACGGGGCTCGAGCCGTCTCATCCTGGTATCGAGGAGCGGCCTCCCGAACGTCAGGTTCACCAGCTGTCGCTACCCGGAATCATCGGGGTGTGGGCGGCCGCGGCGATGCCGATGGCGTTGCTGGCGTGGGTCGTGGCGCCCTGGGCGGCCTCCGGCTCGGGCTCACCGCTCGCATTGACCCAGGCGTTGATCCTGTTCCTGACCGCGGGGCTCGCCTGGCAGTTCATCCTCGTGCTCGCACTCGTATTCAGGGAGCAAAGGACACTGCGGTGGTCCGTCGTTCGGGATGTGCTGTGGCTTCGTGCCCCGCAGAACCCCAAAACCGGGCGTCGTGGCGGCCGGATGTGGTGGATCGTCCCGATCGCCGCTGTCGCATTCGGTCTCGAGGCACTTCTGCCGTTCGAAATCGCACCCGCGGCCGGCCGCGATTTCGGAGAGTTCCTCGAGTCAGTGCAAGGACAGGCGATGCTCTCCGGATCATGGCTCTGGCTGAGCGTAATCTTCGCCTTCCTGATCTTCAACACCGTGCTGGGCGAGGAACTGCTGTTCCGCGGCTACCTGCTTCCCCGCATGCAGGGCGCTTTCGGCAAGAGAGATTGGATCGCCAACGGGGTACTGTTCGCCGTGTATCACCTGCACATCCCGTGGACCATCCCGATCACCCTGATCGACACCTTCATCCTCTCCCTCCCATCCCGCCGCTACCGCAGCGCCTGGATCGGTATCATCGCGCACAGCGCGCAAAGCCTGGTTCTGTTCCCCCTCGTCCTGCTCTTCGTGTTCCAGCAATGACGCAAGAGAGGGCGACGGGACCCTGCCCCAGGGAAACTGTCCCAGATCCAAGGGGGCTCGTGCTCGCGGTGTGGGCGACGGCACTCTTCCCGATCGCGCTCTGGCATCTGAAGCACCGCCACGACCGACTGCTGCCCCGAGCCTTCGACGCAATGAACGGAGAACAACATGAATTCCGCGGATCGACCCGCATCGATGCCCTTGAACCCAGGGCCAGGACCAGAATGCTCGGAAGAATCGGTGGTGACCAGCAGTCCAGTCCTGTTCTCCTCCGTCGTGACGGAGTACTGGATTCCTCGAAACTTCGACCGCTGGATCGAGGGAGCGTTCCACGTCGTTGTCGATCCGTCACTCGAGGACGCATAGGTTCAACCCACTTCGAGTTCTCTGCTCATGCGTGATCGCTCACCCCAGGCGATGCATGGGTCACTCTCGAAGCAAGGTGCCGCCGGGAGGCCGCCCTCCTCCCCCAAAGCTTGGCCGGCCCCCGGCGGCCCGCCCGCACTTCTCGCTGCGCTCGCACGGAGGTTGCCGACCACGAACCGAAGTTAGGCTTCCGACCTGCACCCCAGCGTTACTGGCCAGCCCAGAGATCGACGCTTTCGTTCTCAGCTTCGAGAAGGCAGCAGACACGCCGGCGCCCCGCGAGGGGATCGCCAACGAACCGAACCCCACCGCCCGCACAGTCATCGTCCTACTCCCACACTGGCTACAGTCCACCGCCGGCGAGGGATGCTGCCTGGGCCCGTGCGGGACAAGATTTCCCGCTCGGATGCGCGTCGTGGGATGATCGCGGCGCAGCCCTATTGCTGTGCTGAACGGAGGCTTCAATTGACCGGCGACGCACCCGACCCGTCCTCTCGGGTCGAAATCGAGATCAACCTCGGTTCGCCCGATTACATCGCCGCCGCGACGAGCTTTTACGGCGAACACACCGAGCAATGGTGGAAACGTCTCGGGGACCTGCTGGGTGACCGACCCGGCTGGAAGTGCGAAATCGCGAACACCGGTAGCCAGATCGAGCTGATGTGGTCATTCGGCGCTCTCGGCTCATCGCTGTTCAACGTCTCCCGTGAAGAAGACGGGGAGGGATATCACCTGTTCGACTACGAGGCGGACAAGGTGATCGTCTTCGGCGCCCTGGAAGAACTTCGAACGTGGCTTGAGGAAAACGAGCAACGGCACGTTGACTACCCGCGGACGCTGCGTGGCTTGGCCGCCGACAACGATTGGGCGCTGCTCAAGTCCATGCCGTTCCAGGTAGACGTCACGTATGACGGGTCCACCTGGATTGCCACCTTCCGCCAGCTGCCACTGGAATACAGCAGCGGTGCCACCCTCACGGAGGCTATCTCGAACGCGAAGGAAGCCATCGCGCACGCCTTCGACGCACCAAAGAACATCGCGCCACGAATCCAAGTCACCGCCCGATTGGATGTTGAAGCAGTAGCAGCTCTCTGAACGGCCGCGCAAGATCTCACAACCTGACTCGAACACGCGGCTCGGGAGCACAGTCCATGTCTTGAAACGCTTCCCTTTCGAAGCGTCGCCCTAGAGGTGGTTCAGCGGGCCGCGTGAGACCGCGACCGCGCGGCGAGCAACTCTCGGGGACTGTGCCTCGCAAGTTCGTGAGTGCATCTGAGTGCCGACCTCCGTTACGAGACGCAGCCAGGTAGAGGTCCCCGCGTACGCAGACGAAGGTCGTGAGACGGACCCGCCGACGAGGGATTGGTGAGTCTCTCACCCTTGATCAGTGGTTTCAGGGTCCGCGCCGAACCGTTCTCGGCGCGGACTTACGGAAGCGATAAAGGGTGCCGACGCGTTCGTAGCTATCTTGTAGGCATGACGTTGGACGACCTCGCATCTCTGTCCCAAGTTATCGCGGCGGTCGGTGCGATCCTTGCCGTGGTGGCGTCCCTCTACTTCACAAGAAGGACGCTTGATGAGGTGCGGGAGGATCGCCGCCTTCGGCAGGCGCCATACCTTGTCTGGAAGCCGGGGCCGTATGTCACGTGTACGGAGGAAGTTGACATTGGGCCCTCCGTGCCCGGCGTCAACCCTGCTTTCATACGCCAGTCCTTTCCCGAGCTCGTGGCTCGTCAAGGAATCTCGATTCTTCCAACCGTCGACTTCGGTGAAATCGCCAATATCGGGGCCGGTGCAGCATTGGAGCCGTCGATTGTGTGGATCCCAGACCGCATTTGCTTAGGCGCGGAGGAGTTCGCCGTCGACGACGCCAAGCGAAGCGAACCCAGCTATCACAGACCCCTTAACACGATGCCAGTGGTACCTGCGGTGCTTGCGGCGGGCGAGGTAGGGGAGATCACACGGCTTCCAGCCTTCATCGTGAAGGACTACGACCGTCGTGTGACTTGGGTCAAAGGCACCATCGAGCTTTCGTGCAAGGACGTCGGCGGGCTCCGTCAATCCTGGCGCCAGGGCTTCTACCTGTTCACCCAGCCTGCCGACGAGCACCCGCGCGAAAACCATGACCACCGTCACGTCCGAGTCACTGTCGGGCTTGACCCCGCGAGGTTCGGAACCGAATAGCGAACAGAGACCCCTTCCGCCCCGGTGGCAAGCTCAATAACCGACTCGTGAAGTGACCAGAGGGAACGATGATCCAGGCTCGGAAAGGACCACCATGTCAAGTGCGCCGGACGATCACCCTGCAAAGGTCCGACGTACCTTCCTGATGTGGATCGGTGGCACCGTCATTCTTGGGTTTGCGGCGATCGCAGTACCAGTACTCGCGGCTTCCGACTGGAAGCTCCCATGGGCGCCGAGGCCCGGCGGACCAGCCCACAGCTTCGAGGTCTACGGGTCAGCATCTTCGGACCATGCGCTCGAAGCAAACACCACCGATGAAGGGCCGGTGACCTACACGCGTAAACCGGGCGTGTCGACCGTCGAGGTGGAGATCCGTTGGTTTGCCCGCAAGGTCGATGATTCGCCGGCGGAAGGCCTGTGCGACATATCAGTCACCGTCGAAGCCGAAGGGGCCGATGAGAATCGGGAGCCCTACAGCGAAATGTCCTCCCCATGGTGCTCAACCGCTGACACTTTCGGAGAAGACGAGCCCAACACTGACCCCATCGTCATAGATCTGCCTGCTGGCCACTATTTCGTATCCATTCGTGATGAAGACCTTTCGGTGCCCGCAGGGGTTCCCGACGGTCAGTTCGTCATCGAGTGACGGGGGGCCGCGGATGATGGGCCGCGCGAGAGGTGTTCGTTTTTGAGGATCGCTATGCAGGACGACGAGCGGGGGAGTCGCCGCAGCAGAAATCGGCTCGAAGGACGCACCGCAGAGGGTGTTCGGATGAGATTTCAGCGAGGTCGCCTATGCGGGACACCAGATCCGTACACGTACGCAAATAAAGGTTTACGAGACACCTCCAACCGTGTCGAAGGTGATCACCGCGCTTCCACGCTTGTGGCCGGTCTCCACAACTCGGTGGGATTCGGCGGCCTGCTCGATGGGATGGACGGAGCTGATAAGGGGGACGAGCGCACCCTGCTCGACCAGTTCCCGCAGATAGGCGAAATTGCGTGCCATCTCGGCAGGCTTCGCCAGACCCGTGAAGAGGATGGCGGCCTTCCTCTGGCCGAAGAACGCGCTCCACAGCATCCGGGCGAGGATGCCGACGGAGGGCACGGTCGTCAGATAGAGGCCGTCCCGCGTCAGCGATCGCCGGACGCGCGCGAACGAACTCTTTCCTACGGAGTCGAAGACGACGTTGTAGGCGTCGCGGGCTTGAGTGAAGTCCTCCGCGGAATAGTCGATTACGTGATCAGCGCCCAGCGCACGCACGGCCTCCATATTGCCGGTGCTGCAGACGGCCGTGACATTGGCGCCGTAGTGCTTCGCCAGCTGCACAGCGGCGGACCCTACCGCCCCCGCAGCGCCATTGATCAAGATCGACTGGCCGGCGCTGAGGCGCGCCCTGTCGCGGATGAAGGGGAGTGCCGTGATCGACCCGTCGAAGACGGCAACCGTCTCGACGTCGCTGAAGCCAGCTGGGGTGGGAACGATCACGCCGTCCTCGGTGGCGACAATGTATTCGGCATGCGCGCCGAAGTCGGAGACGTTGATTCCAGTGACTCGGTCGCCGACGGCGAACCGGGTGACGGAGGGGCTGATGGCGATGACTGTGCCGGCAAAGTTGGTGCCGAGGACGGGCCATTTGGGTTTGGTCAGTCCGAAGTAGAGGCGTGCCATCAGGGGTCCGCGTCGGGCCTCGGTAACCGCGTGCGTGACGACGGAGGCGTGGTTGCGGACCAGTACCTCGTGGGCTTTGGGGGCGGGGCGTGGGATCTGGGTGATCTCGAGGCTCTCGGGTGGTCCGTAGCCCCGACTCACGACGGCTGTCATGACGTCGGTGGAGGCAAGTGTGGTGTTCATGAGTCGGTTCCTATTCGTAGCGGAGGGCGTCGATTGGGTTCTGGCGGGCTGCGCGGCGGGCGGGCAGGGTGCCCGCGAGGAAGGCGATGAACATGACCAGCAGGATGATCCCGGCGACGGGGGCGGGTGCGAACTGCATCACCTGCAGTCCTTCCAGGTCAGCCAGGATGGTGTCGGCCAGAATGGCGCTGACGATGGTTCCGGTGAGGATGGCCACGAGTGCGCCGACGGTGCTGCCGAGGAATCCGATGAAGATTGCCTCGGTGCTGAAGAGGGCGTAGACGCGCCGTCCGCTCATTCCCATGGCTTTCATCAGGCCGATCTCGCGGGTGCGTTCCTGGACGCTCATCAGGAGGGTGTTGACGATGCCCACCCCGGCGGCGATGAGGGCGATGCCGGCGAACCCATTGAGGACGCCGATGATGCCGGTGAGGATCGTCTGGAATACGCCGATCTGGTCTGCCACGGTCTGGGCTGTGTAGCCCTGGGTGGCGAGGTCTGTCTTGATCGTGGCGATCCGCTCGGCGGAAGCTTCGGGATCAAAGTGGGCGGTTGCCAGGAAGTAACCCGTGTCCAGCCCATCCGGCTTGGCGGCCATCTGAATGGCGGCCACCTCGTCGGTGAGGGCGCGGCTCAGCCGTACGCCGACGCCGAGCAGAGTTAGGTTCTGCACTCCGGCCACTGTCGCGGTGACCTCGTGCATGGTTCCGACGTAGTCGGCGGCACCGAGGGTTATGGTTGCACCGATCGCGTCGTCGGCATCGGCGAAGCCGAGGTTGGTCAGGTAGGACGCGGGCAGCAGCACCTCGTTCGCGTTACTGGATTCGGAGAGCTGAGTGCCAGCGGCCAGATCGGCGCGGGTCATCTCGGAGTTGGCGCCGACGGCGAGGTTGTATTTGCCGTTGCCGTTGTATTCGATCCAGCTGGGGGTGACTGCGATCACCGGGTTGACGTCTCGGATCCCGTCAGTGACGGCGATGGTGTCCAGGTCGGAGGGGCTGAGAACGGCGGTTGAGCCGCCGGTCTCGGTGGCCGCGGCTGTGCTGGCGGTCAGTTCGACCGGGTCGTACGCGGTGGGCCCATCTCCCAAGCCGGGGGCGGTGTCGGCAGTTTTGGCGATGGAAAGGACGTCTGGTGCGCCGACAGAGGCGAGCTGCACGTCAAGGTAGCTGGAGATGCCGGTGCCGATCGCGTTGGTCAGGGTGAGGGTGCAGGCGCCGATGAAGATCGCGACGACCGTGAGGGTGGTGCGCAGTCTGCTGCGAAAGGTGTTCGCGACGGCGGCGTGGAGGATGTCGAGGGTGTTCATGCTGCTGCTCCTACGTAGTCGAGGGAGCGCACTTCGCGCCCGTCGCGGATGAAGATCTGCCGGTCACACCGGGCGGCGAGGTCGGGGTCGTGGGTGACGATCACGAGGGTGATGCCGTGCTCACGGTTAAGGGAGAACAGAAGGTTCTCCACCAGGCGCCCGGTGTTGGTGTCGAGATTGCCGGTGGGCTCGTCGGCGAAGATCACCTTCGGCCGGTTCACCAGAGCGCGGGCAATGACCACGCGCTGCTTTTGCCCGCCGGAAAGGTTGATCGCCTTGTTGGTTGCCTTGTCGACGAGTTCGAGCTGCTCCAGCACCGCCAGCGCGCGCAGCTTCCTCTCACGGACACCGATGCCCGCGATCTTCAGTGGCAGCATGACGTTCTCCAGCACGGTGGCATGAGGGGTCAGGAAGAACTGCTGGAAGACGAACCCGAAGTCGCGGTTGCGGATGCGGCCCATCTGGGCGGTGGTCATCGTGGCCGGGTCCGATCCGCTGACGCGGAGGTCACCGGTGTCGGGGGTGTCCAGGAGCGCAAGGAGGTGCATGAGGGTGGACTTTCCGGAGCCGCTCTTGCCGACGATGGCGAGGGCTTCGCCGGCCGGGACGGCCAGGGAGACGCCGGCCAGGGCGGTGAAGCGGGAGGAGCCGCGCCCGTAAGACTTCGTGATGGTGCGGGCTTCGAGGAGAGGGCTGGTCATGATCGCGGATCCTTCGTCTGGGTCGTGGGGAAGAGGTGGCCGGGGCCTGTGTGGAGGAAGCCTGACCGGCGGGTTAGCTGCGGGGGAGGCGGCGGCCCTTGATGAAGAGCCAGAAGATCATCGCGGCGGTCTCGCCGACGAACCCGAACAGGCCGAAGACGGGGGAGAAGCCGTCGACGAAGAGCAGACCGCCGAGGTCGGCGATGTAGCAGAGACCGGCGATGCCGATCAGGATGCCGAAGATGTTCGGCATGAAGGTGGATCGGATCGCGAGGTAGGCGACCATCAGCAGATACACGCCGAACAGGCCGAGCGCTGTATCCCAGATGGACTTGAATGCCACGATGCTCGCTAGCGCGGCCGCGGGATCATCGAGCGTGTTGTAGGCGATCACCAGCTGCGTGAGCGCGACCGCGAACCAGGTGGCGAAGGCGACGCGGGTCAGTCCGGCCACCCGGGACAGAACCGGGCTCACCGGTTTGAAGACTGCGCTGGTGCCGGCGGCGGCGAAGAGGTCCAGCACAACCACGACGTACAGGGCCGCCACACCGGCGATCCACAGTTGCGGGGAGGCGGCGATCGCCTCGGCGGTCGCGGCCGCGTCGCCCAGAGTCGTCAAACCCTTGACCGCGATGAAGTACCCGAAGATCGACAAGAACACCATCAGCGTCAGTGCAGTCGCCGACACCAGCGCCCCGGTGCGCTGTGACCAACGCAGCGGGTTGAGGGTGAACGGGGTGGACTTGACGGGAGCGGGTGCGTGCATTTGAGTGGTCATGACCTCATCCTTACAGTGTAGTGGTAACATACTTACAATGTATGTATTCGTTGTAAGCAAGTTATATGTACGTAGTAAGTTTGTCAATGAGGACTTCGAGGAGATGAAGATGGCGCCACGCAAGACATCGACCGGCATTCGCGAACGGTTGAGCCGCGATCGTGTGATCGCGGCAGCCATCACACTCGCCGACGCCATCGGGCTCGACGGGCTGACCATGCGGCGGCTGGGTGAGGAACTCAATGTCGAGGCGATGTCGATCTACAACCACGTGTCCAACAAGGAGGACCTGATCAACGGTATGGCCGACGCGGTCTTTGCAGAGATCGAGCTGCCCTCGCACAGCGATGAGTGGAAGACCGCTATCCGGAAGCGCTCGATCTCCTTCCGGGAAGTCCTCGCGCGTCATTCTTGGGCAACGACGGTCCGTGATTCAGGGACGAACCCCGGCCACGCGACCCTGCGACACCACGACCGGGTCATCGGCACCTTGCGCAACGGAGGGTTCTCGGTCGATAAGGCGGCGCATGCTATCTCGGCGGTGGACAGTTACATCTACGGCTTCGCGATGCAGGAGAAGAGTCTCCCGTTCACGACTCCGGAGGAGACGGCCGCGATGGCGGAGATCATGCTGTCCCAGATTCCGAAGACCGAGTACCCCTATCTCGCGGAGCTCACCGCCGATCACGTTCTGCGGCCGGGGTACTTCTACGGCGACGAGTTCCTTATCGGGCTGGACCTGATGCTCGACGGTCTCGAGGGGATGCGCGGCGGCCCTAAGTAGGGACTGGTCCGACCGCGCTCGTCAGGTCGGGGTTGCCTTGGATCTGGCGCGGACGTGGATGCGTTCTCCGTGCTTGCCGAACATGCTGAGGATCTCGACTGGGCCGCTGCCGGCGGATCCGAACCAGTGTGGGTTCTTGGTGTCGAACTCTGCTGCTTCGCCCGGTCCCATCACGATGTCGTGGTCGCCGAGCACCATTCGGAGCCGGCCTGCGAGCACGTAGATCCATTCGTAGCCGTCGTGGGTGCGCAGCACGGGGTCGCGTTCGGTGGCCGGAATGATGATTTTGAATGCCTGTGGTTGGCTGTGCGGTTGGGACAGGCGGGTGAGCGTGCGGCCCTCCGTGCGAGTGGCGTTCTGCGGCACCCTCGGGTCGTCGATCTTGGGGGAGCTGACGATATCGTCCAGCGAGATTGCGAGCGCGGCGACGACAGGCAGCAGCAACTCGAGACTGGGTTTGCGCTGACCCGACTCGAGGCGGGAGAGGGTGCTCTTCGAGATTCCCGTCACCTTCGCGAGATCTTCCAGCGTGACGTTCTTCTTCTGCCGCGCATGACGCAAGCGCGGCGGGATCTGGCTGAGTTCAGTCTCGATGCGCTGCGATGTGCTCACCCGCCCATGCAAGCACCTCGTTCCAGTTTCGGCAACGGAATTCCCTCGCGCGAAGTTCGCAATGTCATCTTGGTCTCATGGACGAGAAACAACATCATGACGTCATCATCATCGGTGCCGGCGCCGCAGGTTTGAGCGCGGGACTGGTCCTGACCCGAGCACGGGCCGATGTCCTGTTGATCGATGCTGGCCAGCCGCGCAACGCGCCCGCCGAGCACATGCACGGCTTCGTCTCCCGCGACGGAATGCCCCCACTAGACTTCCTCGCGGCGGGCCGCGCCGAGATCGCATCGTACGGCGGCCGGTTCCTCGCGGCATCTGTCGTGGCAATCGAGCGGTCGGCCGACGCCTCGTTCGGTGTCACGTTCGCCGACGGCACGGCGCAAACGTGCCGTGCCATCCTGGTGGCGACCGGTCTCGTCGACGAGCTTCCCGACATCCGCGGGGTTGCCGAGCGATGGGGGACCCTGGTACACCATTGCCCCTACTGCCACGGACACGAAGTCCGGGAGCAGAAGATCGCCGTCATCGGCGGGCCGCAGCGAGAGATGTCCCTCAAACAAGCAGGGCTTATCCGTCGCTACAGCGACAGCGTGACCCTCATCACGAACGGCATCGACCTCACACCCGCCGAATTGATCCGTCTCACCGCGTTCGGCGTCGCGGTGGAGCACGGCTTCGTATCAGGCTTGACCGGTGCACCCGGGTCGCTCGACGCGATCGAGCTGACCGACGGAAGCGCCGTAACATCCGACGCCGCGTTCATCGCACCCCGGCAGGCGCCCCGGGACGCGCTCCTCAGATCACTCGGCTGCCAGACCGACCCCGCCACGGGTCTGGTCGGTGCCGATGGATCCGGCCAGACCAGTGTTCCCGGCGTCTGGGCTGCGGGCAACGTTGTCACTCCCACCGCACAGGTCATCACCGCCGCAGGCGCCGGCAGTGCTACCGCCATCGTCATCAACGGATGGCTTCTTCAACAAGACCTCGACGCCGCATCCGTGGCGCGACCGCAGTAACACCCTCCCACCGAAAGGACATCAACGATGTCTCAGTCAGCAACAACCTCAACCCGCATCCCGTCTTCGGCACCACAACCCCCGTCCGTTCACGTCAGAGCCGTGATCACCTGGATCGCCATCTTCCCGCTTGTCACACTCGGGTTCTTCGCCATCGCCCCCTTCGCCGAAGACTGGAACCCCGTCCTGCGCGCGTTCATCCTCTCCATCGTCGTGGTCCCGATCGCCGTCTACCTCGTCGTCCCCCAGCTGATGCGCCTCTACGGGAAGATCCGCGCCGCACGTCGCTGAGGCGGCTGCCGGCCTGTCCACTGAACGTCGGTCGAGGCCGTCCTCGCAGCATCCCTAGGATGAGCACATGGCGATGCCGGTTCTGGCAACCAAGCTCTTCGTTCCGCCGCCGCGCATCAACGCTGTGTCACGTCCCCGCCTCGTCCGCAAGCTCGATGACGGAGTCGCCGCCGGGCACAAGCTCACTCTCGTCTCGGCACCCGCCGGGTTCGGAAAGAGCACCGTGCTCAGCGAATGGATCTCCGCGAGCAGACGGGCCGATCCCGACATCGGGGTCGGCTGGGTTTCGCTTGAGGATAGCGACAACGACCCGGTCCGGTTCCTCTCCTATCTGTCCGCGGCGTTTGACGCCACGAACAAGAGTCTTTCCGGGCCACGCAACCTCTCGGGATCGGTCGAATCCACGCTGACCTCCTTGATGAACGAGGCCGCGCAGACAGCGAGCTGCTTGCTGATCGTCTTGGATGACTTCCAGTTCATCGAGGAAGCATCCATATGCGAGGCGATCAGCTTTCTTCTGGACCATTCGCCCCCCAATCTGCACCTTGCGATCGCGAGCCGTTCGGATCCTCTGCTCCCCGTGGCGCGGCTGCGGGCGCGGGACCAGCTCACCGAACTGCGCGCGGCCGACCTCAGGTTCACGCCCGACGAAGCGGCACAGTTCCTCACCCGGGCCACCGGCATTGCGCTGTCCCCAGACGATACTGCTGCCCTCGAGGAGCGAACGGAGGGGTGGATCGCCGGACTTCAACTGGCCGCCCTCTCCCTGCGTGAGCGAGCCGATCCCTCCGAGTTCGTGTCGGCCTTCGCCGGCAGCAACCGCTTCGTGATCGACTACCTGGCCGAGGAGGTCCTCGAACGTGCGCCGGCGCACGTCCGCGACTTCCTCGGCCAGACCGCGATTCTCGAACGCCTGTGCGCACCGCTCTGCGACGCCGTCACCGGGAATGCAGACGGTGTGGAGATGCTGGCCACCCTCGAGCGTGCCAATCTGTTCATCGTCCCGCTCGATGACCAGCGGCAGTGGTACCGATACCATCACCTCTTCGCGGACGTGCTGATGGCCCGTCTTAGGGCGCGCGGCATCGCCCACGTGAACGCGCTGCACAGTAGGGCCAGCGACTGGTTCGAGCGCCACGGCTCGCCTGAGGAGGCCGTGCGCCACGCGCTGGCCGGCTCAGACTTTCCGCGGGCCGCGAGGCTGATCGAGTCCACGATTCCAAGTGTGCGCAAGAGTCGACAAGACGCCACTCTCCTCGGCTGGCTCGCCCTGCTGCCTCGTTCGGCGATCGATGCCCGGCCCGTGCTGCGTGTCTTCTCCGCGTGGGCGTCTCTGGTCGCCGGCGATCTCGCCGCGGTCGAACCGCAGCTCGCCGCCGCTGAGAACCAGCTCGCTGTCGCGCGAGATGGAGGCGTTCACGAGTCCGGTCCAGGCGAGGAGTTGGACTCACTGCCCGTGACGATCGCGCTGTATCGAGGTGCGTTGGCGATGGCCGCCGGTGATACGACGGCGATCGGAGCCCATGCACAGCACGCTCTGGATGTCGCAGCGTCCGACGACTACCTCGGCCGCGGCGCGGCGGCCGGCATGCTGGGCTTGGCTGCGTGGGCTCGCGGCGAGCTCGAAGCGGGCACAGCTGCGTTTCGTCAGTCGGCCACCAGTTTGCGCCACGCGGGCAACCTTCTGGATGCGCTCAGCACGACGATGGTCGTGGGCGACATGCTGCTCGCGCGCGGTCGGCTCGCAGAAGCGAAATCGGGCTACGAGCTAGCGATAGGTGAGGCCGAAGGCAACCCACCGGCAGCCGACCTGCATGCCGGCTTCAGTGAGGTGCTCCGGCAGTGCAACGATCTGGATGCCGCCGCGCTGCACCTTGCCGCAGCCGATGCGCTCGGTGCCGTTTCGTTCTCGCACGAGCACGGGTACCGCTGGGCGGTCGGCATGGCGGAACTCGCGCGTTCCCGAGGTGATCTGGATGCCGCTCTTGACTACTTGGCCGCGGCCGACACGCAATACCGACGCGGATTTCTTCCCGACGTACGACCCATCGGCGGTGTGAGGGCCAGGATTTGGATCACTCAAGGACGTCTGGCGGACGCTCGGGGGTGGATCGCCGAGCAGGGGTTGAGCAGCTCCGACGAGCCCGTATACCTGAGCGAGTTCGGTCACATCACGCTCGCTCGACTCCTCATCGCGGAGGACAGTGACGAGTCCGTCGATGAAGCCGTGACGCTGCTCTCCCGTCTCGCCCGCGCCGCGGATTCGGCTGGTCGTCTGGGCAGCCTCATCGAGATACTGATACTGCAGGCTCTCGCGTTGCGCGCGGAAGGGCGGACCGCCCCCGCGTTGATGTCGCTGGACCGGGCGCTCACGTCAGCTGAACCGGATGGCCACATCCGAGTCTTCCTGGACGAGGGCGCGCCCATGTTGCGGGTGCTGAGAGAAGCTGCGGGCGCGGGCATCCGGCCCGACTTCGTGCGGATGCTGAGCCGGGCACTTCGTGACGCCGGTGAGATCGCGGCCGTCACGCTGCTGGCCACTCCCCTGAGCGAACGTGAGCTGAGCGTAATCCGTCTGCTTGGCACCGAGCTGACTGGTCCGCAAATCGCTCGTGAGCTCCATGTCTCGCTGAACACCATGCGGACGCACACGAAGCACATCTTCGTGAAGCTCAACGTCAACGATCGCGGGGCCGCCGTTCGGCGGGCCGAGGCGCTCGGAATCATCTAGCTGACAAATCACCACGCCTGACGTGCATGTGGGGATGCCCCGTCACCAGGTTTCTTCGTAGCTTCAGGACGTCCGCAAGCGACCAGCCCGGGCAACCCAGCATCGGAGAACAGTCATGAGCATCACACCGACCACCCTCACCCGCGGAGCCGCTGTCGCGGCGATCCTCGCCGGCCTGGCGTACGTCGCCATCCAGTTCATCCACCCAGCGGATGTCATCGAATCGCTCTCCACCCAGGCATGGGTGAACGTCCACATTCTGAGCTTCGCGGAAGCGGTGCTCGCCCTCATCGGGCTCACCGGCCTCTACCTGTTCCAGGTGCGCAAGGTCGGCATCCTGGGTCTCGTCGGGTACCTGATGTTCGGCCTCTTCTTCATCCTGCAGGCATCATTCAACTTCGCAGAAGCACTCATCGCACCCCTGATCGCGGTCAACGCACCCCAGCTCGCCGTCGACTTCGTCGGACTCTTCGGACGGTACCCCGCAGAAACCGATCTGGGCGCTCTTGCCGCAGTGCCGCTGGTCGGCCTCATCCTCTACGCCGGCGGCGCCCTCCTGTTCGGCATCGCCTCCCTTCGAGCTCGTGTGCTGTCCCGCGGGGCCGGCATCCTCCTCATCATCGCCGCCGCCGTCACGCCGCTCTCTGCGCTCCTGCCCCACACCCTCGAGCGCATGGCCGCCGTACCCATGGGCCTCGCCCTGGTCTGGCTCGGCTACTCGCTTTGGATGAACACTCGCACGAACACCGCGCGACACACCCCGACGGACTCAGCCCGGATCGCCGCGAGCTGACCTCGCCCTCCTCGACGGCATCACGGCGATGTTCCACCCACCAGCCCGCGGGGCCGGCGACCCCGGCCTGTATGAGATCCGCCTGCGCGGGCAGCTTGATCAGCGCTGGAGCGAATGGTTCGAGGGATTCACCCTGACCAACCAGAGCGACGGAACCACCACCCTCACCGGTGCTGTGGTTGACCAAGCTGCCCTGCACGGGCTCCTCAGACGCGTCGGAGACCTCGGCGTCACCCTGATCTCCCTCAACATGACGAACGAAACGAAAGAGGCACCTCGTGTCCAAACCAATGAGTGACAGAAATCCTCCGCCCAGCACCGCCGGAAAGGTCGCCGCACTCCTTCTGCTGGTGGTGGTGGTGTTCCAAGCCGCACTGGCCGCGGGTGCACCGTGGGGGGTGGCCACCCAGGGCGGCGTGAACGAGGGAGTCCTCCCGGACTCTCTCCGCATCAGCAGCGTGATCACGCTGGTCATCTATGCCGCCCTAGCAGTGGTCGCGGGGACATCCCTCGTCCCCGCCACTGTTCGCCGCCGGATTTTGTATACGGCGTCCGCTGTGATGGTGCCGGCGACCGTGCTGAACATCGCGTCGACGTCGTTCATCGAACGGATCATCTGGGCGCCCATCACGATCGCGCTGGTCATCACACTCTGGAGCGCGGCCCGCCACGAGTCGATTGCTCCGCTGTCACGCCGGCTGCGGCTCTCTGCGCGATGACCGGTTTCGTCACTCGGGTCCGTCCGAGACCACCGCTGGTCCAGTGGCTCGCCCCGACGGGTCTTATCCTTCTCGCGCTCATTCCCATATTGGCCGGCGGGATGCGGCTCACTGAGCTCGCAGAAAATCCCCTCTCGACCCCCGCGAACTCGCGCTTCGTGGACTCGCCCGTTCCCGTCCTCATCCACATCGTGAGCGTCACCGTCTACAGCCTTTTGGGCACCTTCCAGTTCGTGCCGGCACTACGCCGCCGCGGAGCACGCTGGCACCGGATGGCCGGGGTCATCCTCATTCCCGCCGGTCTGCTCACCGCACTCTCCGGGATGTGGATGGCCGCCTTCTATCCCCATCCCGCCGGCGACGGACCTGCACTGCTGATCCTGCGCCTCGCCTTTGGGACGGCGATGATTACGGCCATCCTGCTCGCCATCCACGCGATCGGCCATCGCGACTTCGCCGCACACGGCGCCTGGATGACACGGGCCTACGCGATCGGGATCGGCGCCGGCACCCAGGCCATCGTGCTCATCCCCGGATCGATCATCTTCAGCTCAACGCACGAACTCTCACGCACCGTCCTGATGGGAGCCGCGTGGATCATCAACCTCACGGTCGCCGAACTCGTCATCCGTGGACGAGCACGCCGACGCACCTTCAACGCGCACGCGCAATGAAAGGTCCCCGAGAAAGTGACAATCACCCCTCTACCCCCGATGAATTCGGTTCGCCTCGACGGCGTTCTGGACTCGCTTCTGTCCCGCTGGCTCTGGCTGGTGCCGGCGTCAACCGGTGGGTCTGTCGAGTTCTGGCAAACGTCGCGTTCATGCGCGACGAATACCCGCCGTCCGATCGGACACCCATGATTCGGTGGCGCAGACAGAGAACATGTCGCCGTCTCCTAGATTGACGAGAGAGAAGGAGAGCTGATGGCCATCATGGTGAACGGTCTGATCAAGCGGTACCGGGGAGTGACCGCGGTCGATGACATCAGCTTCGATGTCGAAGACGGGCAGGTCTTCGCCTTCCTTGGCACCAACGGCGCGGGCAAGTCGACCACGATCGGGTGTCTCACGACGACGCTGGCACTCGATGCTGGCACGATCCGGGTCTCGGGGCATGATGTCGTCTCTGATGGCGAGAAGGTGCGCGAAGCGGTCGGCGTCGTGTTCCAGGACTCGCTGCTGGACCCGATGTTGACGGTCCGTGAGAACCTGGCGCTGCGCGCATCCTTCGCTCACCTGGATCGCACCAACGCCGGTCGACGAATCACCGAGTTGGCCGAGCTGATCGAACTCGACGACATACTCGGTCGGCGGTACGGGCTGCTCTCGGGCGGCCAGCGCCGCCGGGTCGATATCGCGCGCGCTCTGGTGCACGAACCCCGCATCCTCTTCCTCGACGAACCCACCGCCGGGCTTGACCCGGGCAGTCGAGCAGTCGTGTGGCGGACGATTCAGGAGCTGCGCCGGACATCGGGACTCACGGTCTTCCTCACGACCCACTACATGGAGGAAACGGAGGAGGCCGACCGGGTCTGCATCATCGATCGCGGGAAAATCATCGCTGACGGCACACCGGCTGAGCTTCGCGCGACGCACAGCCGCAGCGTGCTCACGGTGACCAGCGATAACCCGGCAGGCCTCCTTGGGATCGCCGCGAAGCACGGCGCCGTGCCAGAACAGGACGACGACGTCATCCTGCTGCCTGTTCCTGATGCGGCCACGGCGCGAGCGATACTCGCCGAGCACGGCGACAGCGTTCGAGACTTCGAGTTCCGCCACGGCCGCATGGACGACGTCTTCCTCGCCCTCACGGGCCGGTCGGGCGACGAGTCCGCGACCGGCACGGAGACCGCGGCGTGAGGGTCGTCGCCGCCATCGTGGCGCGGAATCTTCGACTCTTCTTCCGCGACCGGCTCAACGTGTTCTTCTCGCTTCTGGGCGCGATCATCCTGTTCGCCCTCTATACGCTCTTCCTCGGCAACCTGCAGACCGAGGGGCTCGAGGGCCGCTTCCCCGCCGCCGAGCCCCGGCAGGTGAAGGCCTTCGTCGACAGCTGGATGTTCGCCGGCATCGTCCTGATCACCACAATCACGACCGGCCTGGGCGCGCTCTCCGTGCTCGTCGACGACGCTCAGTCCGGACGCTTCCGCGACTTCCTGGTATCGCCGATCCGGCGCGGACAAATCGTGCTCGGCTATCTGATCGCGGCGGTGGCCGTCGCCCTGCTGATGTCGCTTTTCGTGCTGGTGCTGAGCGTGCTGTACCTCGGCGTGATCGATGGGATGTGGCTTGCTCCCGATGCCCTTGTGCGGGTCACCGGCATCGTGGTGCTCTGCTGCGCGGCCTTCACCGCGCTGTCGGCGCTCATCGTCTCGGGCGTGCGGACCGCCGGGGCATTCTCCGCGCTGGCGACGATCGTTGGTACAGTCCTCGGCTTCGTCGCCGGGGCCTACATCCCGGTCGGGTCGTTGCCCGACTCGGTCGGTAACGTGATCAACGCACTGCCTTTCGGCCAAGCCGGGATGCTGCTGCGACGCGACTTCACCGCCGAGAGCCTGACAGCGATGACCGGCGGGATCCCCGAGGTGGAGGAGGCTCTCCGCCCGGTGTACGGCATCGATTCCTTAGTGGGCGACTGGCTAGTGCCGGCGAGCGTAGCCGTCGCGATTCTGATCGTGCTCACGATCGTCTGTACGCCGCTGGCCGCGCTGCGCCTCCGGGCCCGCATCCGCTGACTCCGGTCAGGTATTGGTCGACGAACTTCTTATCGTTCGCCAGATAGGGGTGTCCCGGATGGGGATCTCCATCGGATGCACCACGCAAGCCAGGTCCGGCTCCCTGACAAAGGGTGTCCGGACGAGATCTCGTTGCGACGACCGTAAGCGGTACTACAAGGGCCCCAAGATGGCGTACGCAAACGAAGGTTTGTGAGAAGGCTGCGCGTTGTGTACAGTTTCGGCGGTCGGGAACTCACCGACATGCAGGCCGAGATCGACTCGGGGCATGGGGATGCCCCGGGGTCGCTGACCCCGGGGCATCCGTTCGGTCGGGGTTTCAGGCGCCGTACTGTGCGATCAGCCTCTCGATGATCGTCTTTGAGCGTGCGGGGACGGGGTTGCCCTGCAGGTAGTCGTCGATTCTGGCTCCGACGACGTCGCGGATCTTCTTGAGCGCGGCGTCGGAGAGAGTCAGCGCCGTGATGGCGTAGGTGTCGCCGTGAGGAGCGGGGACGCTCACCGTGCGCGCTTCCCATACGGGAATGAACGCAACGCCGCTCTTCGACTTCACCTTGACGAGGGACCTGGCCGGGATGGCCAGTTCGATGCTCCCCGTTGCGCCGTCGGGTGTCTCCACCTTCAGGTTGAGGGAGTTGCGCTTCTTCTCCCAGGCGACCTGGACGGGTCCGTACGCGGTGGGCACGTCGCCCTTCGCCCACTGGAGGTCGCCGGTCTGCGGTGCGACGACGAACTCACGGTAGCCCGGGCCGATCGGGCGCACGCCGAGCACGTACTCAGAGAGCTGCGAGGTCGGGGCGCTGGACCACCCGTGTGCGAGGCTGTTGTTGTCGATCGGGTTCGAGCCGTCGTCCACTACCGCGGTTCCTTCGGGCGACACTTTCTCCCAAAAGGACCCGGTGTAATCCGGTGTGCTGGGATCGACCTGCGGTCCCCAGTGGCGGCGGAGCAGCTCGAGGGCGTCTGCACTGTCTCTCTCGTTGAAGCGCGCAGCCGTGTCGAATCCGGTGCCAAAAGGCACGAGCACGTCCAGCTGGAAGCCTTCGGCGTTGTCTGAGAAGTGCTGGACACCGGCCGGTACCCACAGCTCGTCCTGGATGCGCTGAAGGATAATTTCGTGCTGGTCCTCGGGAGCTACTCCCCAGAGCACTGCCATGCTGTTCGCGTCCTGAGCAAATTGTCCCCGCCGGGTGTCGCTGAGGTCGTAGAGCCCGAGCTCGGGATTCCACAGGTGCTCGTTGATCGCGGCCTTGAGCGTTTCGGCCTCATTCTCGAGCGACGCGGCCTCGGCGGTGTTTCCGAGCTGGGTCTCCAGCCATGCGGCTTCGCGGAGCGTGTGGTAGTAGACCACGTTGTAGGCCGTGACCGCGCCGATCTTAGGCGGGTCGTACGCGTCCCAGTCGAGTGCACAGCAGATCGGCGGGGGAGGGGTGTCTCCCTGTCCCATGGCGGTGACCAGGAGGCCCCGCGCGTCGACCAATGTTCGGTCGAAGTCGAGCTGGCGGCGGACGACGTCCAGCGCTTCCTGAGCGAACGGCTCGTCGCCGGTGTATCGGTAGTAGTCGACCATCGTGTTGGCGGCGTGCATGGAGTACGTGGCGCTGTAGTAGAGCGCGAACGGAGGCTCGAGCCCTTCCCCGAGGCGTGTTGATCCGGCGATGATCCCGTTCTCGCGCTGCGTCAGCGCCAGGCGCTTCAGCGAGTCCCGCATGTACTGGTCGCCGTTCTCGCCGTACGTCACCCAGCCGACCGGGTTCTGGACGACCAGATCACCGGACCAGATCGCCCGGTCCCGCTTCGCGCCGTCGATGACCGCGGGGAACTGGTTGTTGTTCTGCGTTCCGGGCGGGACCATATTCAGCTGCTGCGTGTAGGCGCCGGAGTACCAGAGGCGATTGAGCGTGTCGTCGCTCGAGAGGAAGTTGCCCTCGAAATCATCCAGCGTCGCCAGGAACGGCTTGAACTCGATGCCGACCCCGCTCAGCGTGATGGATCCGGGCGTGGTCAGCGCCACCCGCTCATACCGCTCACCACCCTGCTGATACTCAGTTCGGAGCACCCCCGGACCGGTGGGGGAGAACTCGTTCCAGCGGAACGGCTCCGCGGCGGGCGGTGCTGCACCGCAGCAGGGTCCCTCACCGCCGTTGTCTCCGTCCTCGTCGATGAACCGCAGCGACTCGCTGAACGAGGCGCGGAGCGTCGGGGTGCCCGATACCGCCGTGACGTCGAAGTACGGGATACCGCCGACGTTGACGCCGTAATCCAGGACGACCACGGGCGGTGCGCCCCCCTCGGTCATCGTCAAGGTGACGCCATCGCCTCCGTCTGTGAGCGAGTCCGCTTTCGTCACATCCCCGGACACCGACACCACCGCGACCGGGCGGACATCTGCGTCATCGGGGCCGAGGACGTAGTCCTCCCACTGCGTCCCAGAACCTGGCGCCGACCAAGCCGCTGTCGGTGCGATCAGCACCGAAGCTGCCAGTGCCCCTACCGCCACCACCGCGACTCGTCCGCAGACGCGTCGTTTCCGGCCGGGTGAGTGAACTTCTTCTGAATTGACCTGCCACAGCTTCCGCATGTTGTTGTACTCCAATGAATCGGTCTGGACGAACGGATGGGGTGCGCACCCCTGACAGGGTGTTCAGGGGTGCGCACCCCGGGAGGTCCTTCGTATTGCGCAGGCGAGGCCTACCGCAGTGCGCCGATCTCGCTGACGTTCCCGGCGTTGTCGGTGGCCCGGAACTGGAGCGCGGTCCGGGACCCGCTTGCCGAGATCACCGGTCCTTCGTAGCTGCGCCATGCGGTGGTGGTGGTGCGGTCGCCGATCCGGACCCGGTAGCGGTACTCGAGGCTGGCCACGCCGGAGGTCTCATCCGTGGCGGTCAGTGTGGCGAACACCCGCAGCCGGCTCCGTTCGGCGTTCACCGTGGGCGCGGTCTGGTCGATGCTGACCTCGGTGGTGACCGGCTCGGAGACGTTGCCGGCGGCATCCGTCGCTCGTGCCGTGACCGTGTAGACGCCGTCCGCATCGAGGACGAGCGGGCCGTCCTGCGCAGCGAACTCGCCGCCGTTGACGCTCACCTTCACGACCGGCGCGGGGTCGGTCTCGTCGGTGGCGGTGAAGGTCAGCGACACCGGGTCGGTGTACCAGCCGTTCGCGCCATTCGGGGCGGCCGGGTCGGCCGTCACCGTCAGGGTCGGCACCGTGACGTCGGGCTCGGCCACCGTGATGGTGCCGGTGGCACGGATGTCGGCCGAGGAGCTTCCCACCTGCAGCGGGACCGAACCGGTGGGCGTTACCCACGAGTCGGTCTCCACATCCCAGTACTGCAGTGACCGCCGGTCGATCGGGATGGCGACCTCGGCGCTTTCCCCCGCCCCCAGGGTCACCCGGGCGAACCCGGCCAGAGCGCGATCCACCGTCTCGACGTCTGTCGGAAGGTTTCCGACGTACGCCTGGACGACCTCGGTGCCCGCGGTGTCCCCGGTGTTGGTGACGGTGACCGTCGCCGTCGTGGCGACCGTGTCCTCGGCATCCGGGTCGACCACGCCGGCCGTTGCGGTGTCGGCGTACTCGAACGACGTGTACGACAGGCCGTGGCCGAAGGGGAAGAGCGGGGTTGCACCCTGCTCGATGTACCCCTTGTAGCCGACGTAGATGCCTTCGTCGTACTCGGTGGTCGGGTCGGCTTCGCTGATCTGGGTGAACGGGTGCTGGTGTGCACCTCCGACGGCGTCGACCTGGGCGTCGTCGACCGGGAACGTCACCGGCAGCTTGCCGGATGGGTTCACGTCGCCGAAGAGCAGCCCGGCGATAGACCGGCCCTGCGCCTGCCCGGGGTACCAGGCCTCGAGCACGGCCGAGACGTCGTCGATCCAGGGCATGGCGACCGGCCCGCTGGTGGCGAGCACCACGATCGTGTTGTCGTTGACCGCGGAGACCGCTTCGATCAGCGCGTCCTGGTCCTGCGGCAGCACGATCGACCCGCGGTCGGCGGCTTCGCCGGTGTAGTCCCGGGCGACGATCACCGCGGTGTCCGCCGTCTCAGCCGCAGCGACCGCTTCGGCGATGGTCGGGTTGACCACTCCGGCCGGGGGTACCCAGCCGAAGCGCATCATGGCGCCCGGCTGGTCGTTGAGGCCGCCGTTGAACTGGTTCGGAGCGTTGGTCTGGTAGCTGATCTCGACGAAGTACTCCTGCCCTTCGACAAGGTCGAGGCTGACGGAGCGGGTCCCGAACGTGGTTCCCGGGTCGTCGATGAGCGTCTCGCCATCGATCAGCAGTTTGCCCGCACCCAGGTGGCTGAGCGACAGCTCGTAGGCGCCGGTGGCGGGCGCGGTCAGGGTGCCGCTCCACACGGCCGAGATCGGCTGAACCGCGAACGGAACACCGGGGCTGGGAACCTGCGACGTGTTGATCGCGTCGTTGGAGATGCCGGTGCGGTAGTTCACCTGCGGGTCCGTGCGGATCAGTTTCGGCTCTCCTTGGAACCCGAACCCGAACCAGTAGAACCCGGACAGCCCGTCCGCGTCCTCACCGCTGGAGGGACGAAGCACCGACGATGGCACAGGAACCGGACCGGGAAGCGTGTCGCCGAGCGAGACGGGGTCGGTGCCGGGCGAGTAGGTCACGTCGGACGCCGCGCGGTCGGTGATCCCGTCGAGGATCGTGGTGAGGTTGGTGGGTCGGGTGACCGCGCCGCTTCCTCCGCCATCGATGTACCAGTCCGCGTCGGAGCCGATCACGGCAATCGACCCGGTGTCATCCGCAAGCGGGAGCGTGCCGTCGTTGCTCAGCAGCACGGCCGAGGCATCCGCCACGGAGCGGGCGACCGCGTCGTGTTCGGCGATCGTCTGGGCGTCGAGCGGCGTGGATTCCGGCTGAGGGTTCTCGAACGATCCGGGAGGGGGGTTGTCGATGATGCCGAGCGCGAAGAAGGTCCGCAGCACGCGGCGGGCGGCATCCGTGACACGCTCTTCCGACACTTCGCCCCTCTGCACCGCAGCGACGAGGTTCTCGCCGGCGAAGTCGATGCCGGGTCCGGAAACATCCAGGCCCGCCTCGTAGTCGGCGAAGGAGTGCGTGGCGTTGAAGTCCGAGGACACGTAGCCGTCGAAGCCGAGCTGGCCCTTCAAGATGTCATTCTGCAGTTCGTCGTTGCCGCAGGCGTACTCGCCGTTGACCCGGTTGAACGCGCACATCACCGCGCCGGGATCCGCATCCCGGACCAAGGTCTCCCAAGGCCGGGTGTACACCTCCTGCAGCGTGCGCTCATCGACCACCGCGTCCACGTGCCCGCGCCGCGTCTCCTGGTTGTTCAGGTTGTAATGCTTGGCGATGACGGAGATGTCCTCGCTCTGAGTGCCGATCGTCTGAGCCGCCGCGAACTCGCCGCTCACCAGCGGGTCCTCCCCGAACGCCTCCCACATCCTCCCGTTCAGCGGCGTGGTCAGCAGGTCCATCGTCGGTCCCGCGAGCCCGTTGAAGCCGAACGCCCGCGCCTCCGCACCGGCGACCGCCCCGTAGGCCTGCGCCGCTTGCAGGTCGAAGGTGGACGCGAGCGCGATGCCCACCGGCAGCGCCGTCGACTCGGTGTCCGTCGCCGCGACCCCGCAGCATCCGTCCTTCCCGCGAATCGCGGGAACGTCGTACTGCGGCAGTCCCGGCCCCCCGGACTGGATCAGGAGCGTGGCCTTCTCCTCGAGAGTGAGGACCTCCACGAGCAGCTGAGCGCGCTCGTCCGGGGATAGCGAAGTGTCCATCCACGGATCATCTGGGGCGGCAAAGGCCGGTGTCACCGGCCCCGCCGCGATCACGGCGGCCAGAACGGCCGCTCCCACCAATCCGAAGCGTGTGCGCGCGTTTATCATCGGGTATCCCTAGGTCGGGGGTACCGATGAAGCCCGGTTGGTCGACGTCGACACCCAGAGGGTTTGCTCAAGTCGGCGAGATCGAGAGCTGAGGCCACTGACAATACGCACGCGGACGACGCCCCCACAACCCCCTCGGCACACCTTTTTGAAACGCATCAAACGTTTCGCCCACATCAGGGTAATCTTCCCAGTCACCGCGTACTGATCTCAGGTCGTGGCCTCCCGTCCACTGACCATCGGATGCGCCTTGCCACGATACGTTCGTCTCCTTTCCGCCGCGCTGTCCGTACTTCTGGCGAGCACGGCCGCCGTTGCCCTGTTTCCCTCAGCCGCCCTCGCGGCGGTGCCGACCACTACCCAAGGTCCCGCGCTCGGACTGCTTGACCCGGTGACCTACCAGCCGGCCGCGTTCCCGGACGGCACAGTCGGTTCAGCCTGTGAGGTCGCGGCCTGGTCCCGGAACTGTCACGACCTCCTCGTGGACGAGTCCGCACGCACGCTCACCTATGTGTACGCCACCGAGTGGAAGACGTTTGTCGGCTCGACTTACAGCATCAATCTGACTACTGGCGCGGGGGCGAGCGGGGGCAGGGTGTCGCAGCTCCCGCAACGCCGGTGCGCCGAACTCGCGATTCACAATGACTACGAGAGCGATGGGACAGACGGCGACTACGTCTACCGCGTGTCGGACGGCGTGCGCGTGTCCGCCGATGCCGCCTTCCCCTCCACCCTGTGGCACCTGAGCCCGGACTGCCGATTCGTCTACGACTCCGCCGGCCGCTTGTTCACGGCGACGGGCGAGCCGCGTGGAACGTTCGCGTCGGCCGCGGTCAACCGCGTGCGGACCAGCGACACCGGCCGCGTCGTCGCGTACGAGACCGCGACAGGCCTGTTCGTCATCAACCTGGACCTGGGACGCACTCTCCGCGTCGATGTCGTGGACAACCTCAACGGCGGCACGGCGCCTGCCGGAGCGATCGGCGGGTTCTCGCTTGGCCAGACCGGGCGGACGATCGCGTTCTCCTCGGATGCGATCCTCGCGGGCGCGCCGGGCACGGCCACCGCCGCCCGGCAGGTGTACACCCGCGATATCGACTGGCGTCCGCAGGCGATCACCGGTGTCGGCGGCAAATGCGTCGACGTCGACAACGGCAGCAGCGCCAACGGCACCAAGGTCCAGCTGTGGGACTGCGCATCGTTCAACGCGGCGCAACAGACGTTCGTCCCGCGATCCGACGGCACCCTGCGCACGCTCGGCAAGTGCCTGGACGTGTCGGACTTCGGCACGTCGAACGGCAGCCGCGTGCACCTGTGGGACTGCTCCGGCGGCGCTAACCAGAAGTGGAAGGTCAACACGGATGGCTCGATCGTGAACCCGGTCTCGGGCCGCTGTCTCGATGCTGACGGCACCGCCAACGGCACGCGTCTGCAGCTGTGGGACTGTGCCGGCAGTGCCAACCAGCAATGGAGCACCCCACCGGTGACGGGTGTGGTGACCGGGCTGGCAGGCAAGTGCCTGACGTCGGAGATCGACGTTGCGGGTGCTCAGCCGGCCAACGGCGACCCCGTCACTGTATGGGGCTGTGTCGGCGACGACCCGCAAACATGGACCCACTACAACGACGGCACACTGCGCTCCTTCGGCAAGTGCTTGGACGTGTCGAACTTCGGAACGTCCAACGGCAGCCTCGTGCACCTGTGGGACTGCGCCTCCGACTCGCTGAACAACGGCAACCAGGAGTGGATCGCCAAGTCCGACGGGTCGCTTGTAAACGTGACGTCTGGTCGTTGCCTGGACCTTATTGGGCCGAGCAGCGACAACGGTACGCGGCTGCACTTGTGGGACTGCCACGGCGGCGTCAGCCAGAAGTGGAACCTTCCCGACGTCGCCTGAATCGCTGGCTGACAAGGCCGGAACGAGCACCGCAGTCCCGGCCTTAATTGCGGATCTCTCAAGGGAACTCATCATGGACGCACTGGATGGCCGCAGGCCGGCAACGCCGCACGCTGTAGCCCGGCTCGGTGCGAGCACCGCCGACGAATTGGTCGGCACCGCCCCCGTGAAGGCTTGGCCCGGACGGTGGTGGCCCACGGCTAGGATCGCCGCAGCGGCCCGATCCGTCATCACGCGTTCGACGGTTGCTCCGACACGGACTTCTGGCGTTCGAGGCTGCAGGAGCGAGGATTGCGTGGTCGGAGGGGAGTGATGGATGGCTGAGTTCGATGAGCCAGGTCCACGGGGACGGGGGTTGCGTGTGTCTCGCCGGACCGTGCTGGGCGTGGGAGGGCTGGTCATCGCTTCCGCCTTTGCTTCGGCCTGCAGCCCAACACCGGAACGGACGGGGCGCACGTCGACAACGTCGCCAGATCCAACCACGTCGCCAGATCCAACCACGGCTCCAGGTGCGGCTGGGTCTGAGTGGAAGGTGGTCTGGGAGGAGACTTTCTCCGGATCGACGCTGGACCCTCAGGTGTGGACGTTGGCGGACTACGGCGGCAATCGGGACTTGAACGAACAGCATTACAACGATCCCGCGATGGTGGCGCTGGAAGAGGGCAACCTTGTTTTGCATGCGCGTGCGCAGGAGCGAGATGGCTACCCGTACGTGGCCGGCAGCATCTCGTCCAAGGACAAGCTCACCGTCGGGCCCTATGGCCGCTTAACGACGAGGCAGCTGTTGGGACCGGGACACGGTCTCGGATTTGGCGTATGTCTATACGGCGCTGACATTGACGCTGTGGGCTGGCCGGGTTGCGGAGAAATCGACGCAACCGAGATCGCTCTAGCGCGACCAAGCTCCCCTTTCGCCTCGATCCACGGACCCGGCTACTCCGGCGGTTCGCCCATCTCTGTCACAGGGGACATCCCGTCCCTCGTGAATCGCTGGGCGGAGCATGTCTTGGAGTGGGAGCCTGGCCGTATCACGTGGGCGATCGACGGACAGATCTACCATGTCGCGGAGGCGTCAGACCCGCGAGCCGCTGCCGGCTGGCCCTTTCATCAGCCCTTCTTCATCACGATCGTTCTGACCGTCGGGTCTCACCTGTCGGGGCCGGTAGACGCGGCCACGTGGCCGCGCGACGAAGACGGCAATGAGATCGACCCCTACGCGGTCGTTGATTTCCTGAGGTTTGAGCAACGCGCGAGCGAGTCGTAAAAATCCCCGGCACAACTGGTTGAGAGGGGCCTAGCTGACACTTCCCGACGGGCGAGCTTGGACGAATGCCGGGTCAAACCTGGTCTCGCTGCCAGATGTCCCCGAGCGATGACCGTCGAGAGATCAGGTGTGGCTCGAGGGTGACTGTTTCGCGAGGAGACTCCGGGTTAGCGATCCGATCGAGCAGGAGATCCGCCGCCGCGCTTCCCATCTCCTCTCCCGGCTGGCTTACCGTCGTGATCGGGATCGCACTTTCGGAGGCGAAGTGGTTGTTGTCGTATCCGGTGATGGCTACGTCGTCGGGTACCCGAAACCCGTCGGTTTGAGACAGCGTCTCGATGAGCCCGATCGCGAGCAGGTCGGCGGCGGCGATGATTCCGTCGTAGCGACCGGGTCCCATGGCGAGGATCTGCTGGGCGAGCTGGCGTCCGTGGCGGATGTTGAGGCCTCGCGTTTCCAGGACGTCCAGCGAGGCGTGTGGAGCTTCGCGAACCGCGGCTGAGGCGCCGTCGTATCGCTCCTTCACTGCGCCGAGAAAGAGAGGTCCGCCCGCGAACAGAAGCCGGCGACGACCCAGGTCTAGCAGATGTCGTGCGGCGAGAGCGCCGCCGTGGCGTTCGTTCACGACGACGCCGGCATAGGCATGGCTGGGAGATTCGAAGTTTACGAGCACGGTCGGTGTGCGTTGCAGAGGGAGATGCTCTGAGCGGATAAGGGGGGTGTCGAGGGGTGCGAGGATGATGCCTGCGACTCGTGCCTGCTCGAAGAGCTGCAGATTGCGGATCTCTCTGTCCGGATCGATGTCGCTGTTTACGATCATCACGTTCAGCCCCTGACGGCGCATCACCTTTTCGGCGCCGCGGGCGATGTCGACGAAGAATGAGTTGCCGAGGTCGGCGACGACAAGACCGACCGCCGTGCTGGTGCCGGCGGCAAGGAAGCGTGCAGCATCGTTGCGCACGAAACCCAACTCGGCGATCGAGGCCAGCACTCGACGGCGGGTCCGTTCGGTGACCTTCTGAGGACTGTTCAAGGTGTTCGAGACAGTACCGAGGGCCACGCCCGCGTGTGCCGCGACGTCCGCCATGCTCGGCTGGGTGTGGCCGTGAGTTCTTCGTTCGGTGGCCATGATCATCCTTCTCCGGTCGACGCGCCGGCATGGCGGCTACTGCTTTCAGACTGTATCCCCTTGCCAGCCGCTGACGCCGGGTCCATGAAGCGTTTCACGAAATGGTAACGGCGAGTTGACGCCGATCCTCGGACGTGCGAGCATTCCGGGTGAAGCGCTTCAACCCGAGGCGTCGCTTTCAAGGAGGAATTGTGACCACAGCCACCAAGCGTTTTCGGCGCCTGATTCCCGCTGTCGCCGTGCTCAGCGCCGGCGCGTTCGTTTTGGCCGGCTGCACCGGCGGTTCGGACACCTCGGGAGGGGGCGGGACGGGCGAATTCACCTATTTCGGTCAGACGGAGAACACCACCATCGTGGGCACGCTCGAATCGCTCGCCGAGGGCGTCTGCAGCGATGCGAACGCTGCCGCGCCGCTGAAGGCGGACGCGATTCCGGGATCCACCTGGGATCAGCAGCTGCAGCTCCTTGCCGGCCAGGGGGCACTGTCGAACATGAGCATGGCCGCCGGGACGCCGACCTTGATGAAGGAGTTCATCGCCAACGACCAGGTCGTCAACTTGTCCGAAGAACTGGAGAAGTTGGGTGTCGCGGACAAGATCCTTCCGGCGGCAGAATCTACGCTGAAGGCCCTCTATGACTCGGAGGATCTGTGGGCGCTGCCGACTGAGCTGAACATCGAGGGCTTCTGGTACAACAAGGAGATCCTCGCGGCGAACGGCGTCGAGGCTCCTGCGACCTGGGATGACCTGGTAGCTGCGGCGGAGACGCTGCAGGCGGCCGGGGTGCAGCCGTTCATCGCCGCCGGTCAGGATGGCTGGCCGGTGACACGCCTGGTGGGCAACTACATCCTCCGTGATCTGGGCCCTGACGCGCTGCAGAAGGTCGCAGACGGGGACGCGAGCCTGACCGACCCTGAGTATGTGGCCGGCGCCGACGCGGTGGCAGAGTTGGGCGCGGCGGGGTACTTCGGTGCCGCCCCCGGTTCGATTGATTACACGACGGCGATGAACCAGTTCCTCACGGGTGGGGGCGCGTTCTTTTACATGGGCAGCTGGGCGCTGGGCAACTTCACCAACCCCGAAGAGAACCAGATCGGGGTAGAGAACATCGGATTCGCTCCGTTCCCGGCCGTGGAAGGCGGCGCGGGCAGCATCGATGAGGTTCCGGCGAACGCCGGTATCCCGGTGATGTTCACGACGCAGGACTACACCGATGAGACGGCCGAGTGGCTCAAGTGCGTCGTTGAGGGCTATGGCGACACCGCCCTGGCGGAGTCGGGTGTGATCACCGGGTTCACGATCGATGAGGCCCCGGCCGACCAGCCCGAGCTGACCACGCTCGTTCAGGACACCATCTCCGCAGCGTCTGGAAGCGTTCTCTGGTTCGAGGCGACGTTCAGCCCTGAGGGCACGACCGTCAGTCAGACGAACGGCGGCGGACTCGCTTCCGGCACGTTGAGCGGCGAAGAGTTCATGCAGCTCGTCACGGCCGCCAACGAGGGCTGACCGTCCCCACACCCGCGCCGGAGGGATCATGGAAGCCATGGTTCCTCCGGCGTCTCTATGACGAGGAAGAACGATGCAAAAACTTCTCGGTGATCGCCGAGCCGTCCTGATCCTGCTCGGACCGGCGCTGCTTCTGTACACCGCCATCATGCTGGTGCCGATCTTCTGGTCCGCCGGCTACACCCTCCTCGACGGAAACGCGATCCGCGGCTTCGAGTTCGTCGGCTTTGACAACTACGTCAAGTTCTTCCAGGATCCGACCGCATGGGAGACGGTGGGGTTCACGATTCGGTACGCGCTGATCATGACGCTCCTGCAGGTGGCCTTCGGATACCTGCTCGCGCTGCTGTACATCTTCTATCTGCGCCGCTCATCGGCACTGATCCGCACGATCGTGTTCTTCCCCGTCGTGCTCCCCACCGTGGCGGTGGCCCTGCTGTTCAGCAAGCTCTTCGAAGCCGCCCCGACGCTCGGCCCGGTGAACGTCATCCTGGAGGCGATCGGGCTGAACGCGGTGGACTGGTTCGGCCAGCCGGCCGCGTCGTTCGGGGTCATCATCCTGATGGATTTGTGGCGTTCGATGGGTTTCTACGCGGTGCTGCTGTATGCGGGGCTCGTCGAGATCCCCGAAGACATCATTGAGTCGGCTCGGCTGGATGGCGCCGGAGGGTTCCGGTTGGTGCGTTCCATCGTCATCCCGCTGTCACTGCCCGTGCTGCTCTCCTCCATCATCTTCAGCATCAACGGCACGTTGAAAGTGTTCGACACGGTCGTGGCCCTGACCAATGGCGGCCCCGGGACGGCGACCACGCCGCTCACGCTGTACATGTTCCGCACATCGTTCAACTACGGCGAGTTCGGTTACGGCTCCACCGTCGCCATGATGCTCACCCTCCTGTGCCTGCTGGTGACTCTCGTCATCTTCCGGTCCACGCGCCGCGACCCGACGAAAGGCTGATCATGTCTGCGCTCACCACGACTGTCGGCACCGCCCGAAAGCTGCCTCTCTCCCGCCGCCTGCGCCGGTTGCCGCTGCTGATCGGCGTCGCCATTCTGCTCATCATCATGATCTACCCGGTGCTGTGGATGTTCCTCGGTTCGTTCAAAACGCAACCCGAGTTCCTGAACGAGCCGTTCTGGGCGCTTCCCCAGCAGTGGAACCTGGACAACTATGTCTCGGCGTTCGTCGAAGGCGGGCTCGGTACCTATATCCGCAACAGCATCGTCGCCGTCTTCCCGTCCCTGGCCCTCATCATTTTCCTGGGGGTGGCGGCGGGGTTCGCGCTCGAGGTGATGGTCTGGAAGGGCCGCGGGACGGTGCTGATCGCATTCCTGATCGGCATCATGGTCCCGGTCCAGATGATCCTCCTGCCGCTGTTCACGATCTACTTCAACCTGCGACTGACCGGCACGCTGTGGCCGCTGATCATCACTTACACAGCGATCGGACTGCCGCTGACGGTATTCATGATGGCCACCTACATGCGGGCAATCCCGCGCGAGATCTTCGAGGCTGCCGCAATCGATGGGACGAGCATCTACCGGATGTTCTGGTCGATCGCGCTCCCGCTGATGCGGAACGCCATTTTCACCGTCGGCTTGGTGCAGTTCTTCTTCATCTGGAACGACCTGCTGATCGCACTGACCTTCACCAACCGGGCCGATCTGCGCACCATCCAGGTCGGGCTCCTCAACTTCACGGGAGAGTACGGCGCGGTCGACTACGGTCCTACCTTCGCTGCGATCTCCGTGAGCGTTCTCGGGACACTCCTGATCTATCTGTTCCTCAATCAGCGGGTCATGAAGGGCCTCACGGCCGGATCAGTGAAGGGCTGACATGATCCCGGCTGACACCCCCATTTGGCTTGAGAACCGCCGCGGAGCGTCCGCACTTGGCATCGACGAGCGACGCCCACGGATCTCATGGATACCGCCGGGTGACACCCCTGAATCGGAACTCGAGTTCAGGTGGCACGACGGCAGGACCGAGCGTGCGCACGCCTCCGATACGCGGCTGGTGCACTGGCCGTTCGGCGACCTCTCAGCCCGGGCGGGTGGCTCGCTGCGGGTGCGTGCTTTGCCGGGGGGGAACTGGAGCGCCCCGCTGTTGGTCGAGGCCGGCATGAGCGGTGACTGGGAAGTCGACTTCGTCTCTCCCTCGATGCGTGCCACGCACGACTCGCCTCGCCCGGCGTACCTGCTTCGGGCTCATTTCGTGCTGGAGGAGTTAGGCCTCTGCATGCCCGATATTGCGCGCGCCCGGGTCTACGCGACGGCGCATGGACTTTACGAACTGGATTTGAACGGCGAGCCGATCGGGGATGATCGCCTCGCACCGGGCTGGACCAGCTACCGTCATCGACTCCGCTATCAGACGTATGACGTGACCACGCAGCTGCAGGAGGGCGGCAACGTCATCGGCGCCTGGCTCGGCGACGGGTGGTATCGCGGGCACATTGGCTTCGACGGCGGGGTGTGGGACAACTATGGTACTGACGTCAGTCTGCTCCTGCAGTTGGAGATCACGACGACGGACGGGCGCAACCTCGTGGTGCCCCTTTCCGGCAAGTGGGAATGGCAGCTGTCTCCGATCCTGGCTGCCGGGCTGTATGAGGGGGAGGCGTACGACGCGACCCTGTACGACGACCAGTGGTGCCGGTCGAGGAACGCACAGGGATGGACGCCAGCCGTGACCATCCCGCTGGATTCCTTCAACGCACGGATCGAGGCGCCAACCGCGCCTCCGGTTCGCGAGATCGAGACCATCGCGCCGGTCACGATCGAGGAGATCCCGGGGGGGCGGATTCGGCTCGATTTCGGGCAGAACATCTCCGGCAGACTGCGCATCCGGCCGCAGGGGAGCGTGGGGGATGTGATCCGTCTGCACCACGCCGAGGTAATCGAGGAGGGGCACCTCGGGACGCGTCCGCTGCGAGCGGCGACCTCCATTGACACGTACCGGTGTGCGGGCGTTCCCGGAGAGGAGTGGTCACCCCGTTTCACTATTCACGGGTTCCGTTACGCCGAACTGGAGGGATGGCCCGGCGGCCCGCAGACGGTTGATGTGGAAGCGGTTGTTCTTCACACAGACATGCCGCGTACCGGGTGGTTCGAGTCTTCTCACGACGGCTTGAATCAACTGCACTCCAACGTGGTGTGGAGCATGCGCGACAACTTCGTCGACCTGCCCACCGACTGCCCCCAGCGCGATGAGCGCATGGGCTGGACGGGCGACATCCAGGTGTTCGCCTCGACCGCTCTTTACCTGTACGGCGCGCACGGCACACTCACCGGATGGCTCCGAGACCTTGCCGCCGAGCAGTGGGACGACGGTCACGTGCCGAATTTCGTTCCCTGGGTGGAGTGCGGCTTCCCGAACTTCCCAACCGCCGCCTGGGGCGACGCGGCCGTCATCGTGCCATGGGAGATGTATCTGCACGACGGTGACACCAGGGTGCTCACCGAGCAGTACGACAGCATGCGCGGATGGGTGGACCTAGTCGACCGGCTCACCGGTCACAGCGGCTTGTGGAACAGCGGATTCCAACTCGGCGACTGGCTGGACCCAGCCGCGCCCCCTGAAAGCCCGGGCGATTCCCAGACGGACAGGTACCTGGTCGCTACCGCCTACCACGTCAAGACTGCACGCATCCTGGCCCGCACCGCCCGCCTGCTGAACAAGGTAACGGACGCGAACCGGTACCAGCACATCGCCGACCGTGCCGCTGCAGCCTTCCGCGCGGAGTTCATCACCCCTACCGGCCGCGTCGTCAGTGATACCGCCGCATCACTGGCGATAGCTCTGGTTTTCGACCTGTTCGATGATGCGGATACCGCCGCCCGGGCCGGGCGCAGACTGCTCGAACTCGTCGAACACAGCGGATACCGGATCACCACCGGATTCGTCGGCACCCCAATCATCTGCGACGCCCTCGTCCTTGCCGGCGATCCGGATGCCGCCTACCGGCTGCTGCTGCAGGACCGACTCCCATCCTGGCTATATCCGGTCAGCATGGGAGCGACCACGATCTGGGAACGCTGGGACAGCATGCTTCCCGACGGCAGCATCAACCCCGGCGACATGACCTCCTTCAATCACTACGCGCTCGGAGCGGTCGCCGACTTCCTGCACCGCAGTGTCGCCGGCCTTGCCTCCGCCGCGCCGGGCTGGAAGAAGATTCGCTTCCAGCCCCATCCCGGCGGAGGACTCACCTACACGCACGCCCGACACGAAAGCCCACAGGGAACAACGTCCATCTCCTGGCAGCGCGAGGGCACCGCGTTCACGCTGCAACTGGACGTGCCGCCCGGCGCGGAAGGAATCGTGATCCTTCCGGGCGCGGACGAGCAGATCCGTGTGGCACCCGGGCACCACACGTTCCACAGCACATTCCGGGACCCCGCGGACGACCCTCTGCAGCCACCGGCCACGCAACGAAGGCAGCGCGAAAACGCATGAACCAGTTCACACCACCCGAAGAAGACACCCTCCCGCACCCGACCCACACAAGGGACTCGATCATGCCCGGCCAGCCCTGGCTCGACACCAAGGGCGAGCGGATCCACGCCCATGGCGGCTCGGTGCTCCACGTGGACGGCACGTACTACTGGTACGGCGAGAACAAGGAAAAGTCGGCCCCCGGCACCGGAATCTGGCACTGGGGTGTGCGCTGCTACAGCTCGACCGACCTCTACAACTGGACCGACCGCGGGCTCATCATCCCGCCGGACGAGGAGGACGAGAGCTCTCCGCTGCACCCGACGCAGCTGCTCGACCGGCCGCACATCATCTTCAACCGCGACACGGGCAAGTACGTGTGCTGGATCAAGGTGATGACGAAGGGGTCGATCCAGCGCTCGACCGTGCTCGTCGCAGACAGCATCCTGGGCCCGTACGAGATCGTGCAGACGTGGCTTCGCCCGCTGAGCGTGAGCGCCGGCGACTTTGACCTGGTCGTCGACCCCCACGACGGGAAGGCGTACTACTACTTCGAACGTGTGCACTCCGAGATGATCTGCGCAGACCTGACGGATGACTACACCGACGTCACCGGGTACTACTCCACGCACTTCCCGCAGCCGCAGCCGCCCTTCGTGCGCGAGGCGCCCGCGTACTTCGCGCGCGACCGGCAGCACTACCTGCTCACCTCCGGGACGACGGGGTACTACCCCAATCCCTCGGAAGCGGCGGTGGCGAAGAGCTACCACGGGCCCTTCACGGTGCTGGGGGATTTGCACCCCTCCGATGCGTCACGGACCTCGTTCCACTCTCAGATCTCGTCGGTGTTCCGGCATCCCGAGAAGAAGGATCTGTACATCGCGATCGCCGACCGGTGGCTGCCCCGCCATCTCGAGCACGGCCAGCAGGCTCACGACGCCTTCGTCGAGCACTTCGCGCCGGGGCGCGACGGGGACGAGCCGATGGAGGAGTTCGCCGACGTCGACACCACGATCGCCGATTACGTATGGCTGCCGATCCGGTTCGAGGGCGACCGACCGGTCATTGAGTGGCGCGACGAGTGGCGCATCGAGGAGTACAGCTGAGACCCGCCTCGCCAGACCCGAGTGTCAGGAGCGAGAGGTAAGGAGCCGAGCACACCAAAACCCCACGAAGTCCCCGTCCCCTTTCGACATCCACGCTCGACGGAGCGCAACGCGTCCCTCGAGGCTCCCCTCACAGATGTAGCAGTTCAAAGGAGAACCATTTTGAGACCGTTCCTTCGCCTCGCCCCGACCTCCCTCGTGGTTGCGTGCACCATAGCCCTCGTCCTTCCCGGAGCTATCTCGCCGGCGGCAGCGGACTCCACCTCGGCAACCCGTGCCACGTCGAAGCAGCAGCCATGGCGTGACACCAAGAAGTCACCGGACTGGCGCGCGGATCGACTGCTGAAGGCCATGACCCTCGACGAGAAGATCACGCTCATCCTTGCCACGAACGACGAGGACTTCGCGCCGCTCGCGCATCTCGGCATCCCGATCATGCGAAGAGTGGATGCCTCGGACGGACTGCGCGGCGACACCGGCGTGACGGCGTTCCCCGCCCCCAACGCCCTCGGCGCGACATTCGACACCGACCTCGCCGTGCAGTACGGCGACGCGATCGGCGCCGAGGCACGGGCGAAGCGGTGGAACGTGCTGCTGGGGCCGACCGTCGACATCGACCGCAACGGCCTCTCCGGTCGCGCGGCAGAGGGCTACGGCGAGGACCCGCTCGTGAACGGCGAGATGGGCGCGGCCGTAAGCCGCGGCTTCGAGCAGAACGACGTCATTACACAGCTCAAGCACTTCACCGTGTACAACCAGGAGAGCCACCGGCAGAACCTCAACGTCGCCATCTCCGAGCGCGCGTTGCGCGAGGTGCACTACCCGCCGTTCGAGCAGGCGATCAGGGAGGGTGGAGCCGACTCTGTGATGTGCTCCTACGCGCAGGTCAACGGAACCTACGCGTGCGAGAACGCCGAGCTCTTGACCGACCTGAAGACAGATCTCGGCCGGAAGGGCTATGTCGGCACGGACTTCCAGCCCTCTTCCGACCCGATCGCCGGCATCAACGCCGGCATCGACTCGCAGGCGCTATACCCCGGCGTGACGCCACGCGAAGCATTCACGGACGGCCGCATCCCGATCGAGCGCACGAATGATGCCGTCCGCCGCATCCTCGTCGCGCTCTTCGACTCGGGCGCGTTCGACAACCCGCTCGTCGAGACGGCGGTAGCGGTCGCTACAACTCCGGCGCACCAGGAGCTTGCGCGCACCGTCGGTGCGGCGGCGACAGTACTGCTGAAGAACGACGGTGCACTCCCGTTGTCGGCATCGGATAGCGTCGCCGTGATCGGCGCCGCGGGTGAGGACACGGTCACCGGCATCGAGGGCTCCTCGTACGTTCAGCCCGGCGACTTCACCACGCCGGTGGAGGCGTTCCAGCAGAAGGCGGGAGCCGCCAACGTGGCGGTCTCGCAGGGCAGCCTCGGCGATGGCATCGAACTGCCCGTCGTCCCGAGCAGCGCGCTGCGAACGGCGGGCGGCGCTGAAGGACTCGACGCAGTGTTCTTCGGCAACGACTCCTTCGACGGGGCACCCATCGCCGAGACCGTAACCCCGACCGTGAACTTCGCGTTCGGCAATCCCGTGCCCGACCTGCCTTCCGCCTGGTCGGCGCGCTGGACCGGGACGATCACGCCGACCGATTCGGGACTGCTTCGCATCTCGTCGCTGCTCTCCGGGTCGGCGAAGGTCACGATCGACGGGAAGACGTTCTTCGATGGCGAACGATTCATCTGGGACTTCTTCTTCTCGCCGCAGCAGTACACGATCGGGGGCACGCTCGAGGTGGATGCCGGCGTGCCGCTCGACATCGCGATCGAGTACTCGACCAAGGACGCGGGCTTCTTCGGGCCGCGCCTCACTCTCGGGTGGCAGCCGGATTCGCTGATTCCCGAGGCCGTCGAGGCGGCACGGAACGCAGATTCGGCGGTCGTGTTCGTCAACGAGGTCACCGGTGAAGCCGTCGACCGTCTCGGTTACTCCCTCCCCGGAGATCAGAACGAGCTCATCGAAGCGGTCGTGGCCGTCAACCCGAACACCATCGTCGTGCTGCAGACCCCGGGGCCTATCACGATGCCCTGGCTCGACGACGTCGCGGGCGTCGTGCAGTCCTGGTACCAGGGCGCGGCCGCGGGAACGAGCATCGCCGACGTCGTCTATGGGGACGCGGAGCCGGGCGGTCGCCTGCCGGTCACCTTCCCGGCCAGCGAAGATCAGGTGCCGGCCCTCGATCGCGAGAGCCTCTCCGTCGCGTATGACGAAGGCATCTACGTCGGCTACAAGTGGTTCGACAAGACCGGTGAGACCCCGCTGTTCCCCTTCGGGTACGGGCTCTCCTACACGTCCTTCGCGTACGACAAGCTCAAGGTCGGTGGCTACAACACGAAGGCGGCCCCGCACTCGAGGGCCGGCTCACCGGTGGTCACGGTGAACGTCACTAACACCGGTGACCGAGCCGGGTCCGACGTGGTGCAGGTCTACGCGGGCAGCCTGCCCACTGATGCGATAGATACTCCGGAGCGGCGCCTGGCCGGCTTCGCGAAGGTCGACCTTCAGCCGGGGGAGAAGAAAAAGGTCACTGTCCAGCTCGACCGGTCCGCCTTCGCCTACTGGGACGAGGCATCCGACAAGTGGGTAACACCGAAGGGGCAGGTCCGGCTGTTCGTCGCACGCTCCGCGACCGATGTTCAGTTGCAGGGCGCGCTGACGGTGCGCTGAGGCTGCCGAAGGGTGATGGTCGGGTCGTGTGCGCCACAGCCCGACCATCACCCACTATTTCTCGACAGCGCGTTTGCGGTAGGTGAGGCGGAACCAAAAGGTCGGCTGTCGCTCGCCTCCGGAAGGCCACGCCCTTCGACTCACTCGCCGTATGGTCGAGCGCTGCTGGAAGCGTGCTCTCCGCACGGCTTGTGGGTCCATCTCGATGGGAAGCCGCGAGAAGCCGCAACTCTGCTCCGAAGCGACGAGCAATTTCGTCGCGGATCTCCATCGAAGATCTTCGGTCTCGGGCATCCGCCGGCCGACCTTCAACCGGGGGATGGCCCTCGAGCGGCCGGGCGTGGAGCCAGTCGATCGGCGCAGACGCACGTGCGCGACGGCCCTATCACCCCTGCGGCACGACCTCGTTCATGCACCTACACCTTTTTCTGCCTTCGCCGAGAGTGTGCTCGGCCCACACAGCTGAGCCGACGTGCGTCACTGCTGGCGTCAGTCGGCTACCAAACGGAACTGCTGCTCGGGGGTATTCCAGGCGGCCGGGCTGCTCGCCAGTTGGTGCACGTTCTGCCAGGATCCGTAGCGTTCTCCCGTGATCTGGAGCGCGGTGCCTCGCGCTTTGTTCAAAAGCCGGTAATAGCCATCGCCTGTCGGCACGATCTGCCACAGTTGCTCGTCCCAACGAAGCGAGCTCGACACCGTGGCCACGTTCCAGGATGTGGACCAGCCGGCATAGTGCTCGCCCGTGGTGTGCAGCACTCGCGTTGGCGAGCTGAGGCTAGTGAGGCGGTAGTAACCGTCGCCGGCGCTGGTGATCACCCACCGTTGCTCGATCGTGTTCCATGCCGTTGGAGTAGCGACCGTATGCGTGGCGTCAGGATTTGCACGGTAAGTCTCACGGGTATTCTGCACAGCAAGCGCAGGGAACGCTCTGTTCACCAGTTGATAGGTCCCCACCCGGTCGTCCGTCTGCGAAACCGCCGAATCCCAGCGGTACGTTCCGACGGTCATCGCAGGCAGGGTGTCGGTGACCGTGCCGTCCTGCGACCTGAGCGCGACGGTGCGGGGGCTGGATGCTCCGTTGGCCACAACCACGACGATTCTCCCGTCCGGGTTCCGGAACGCGACGTTACTGACCTCGGTGGATGTCTGGCTCGACCCGATCCGAACGGAACCCGATGGCACGAACCGGGAGAGCTGTCCGTAGAGGTAGTAGTCGCGGTTTGCTGTCACGGCGTCCAGGCTCCCGGGGGGCGCCGTGAAGGGGAGGGAGCAGCACTCCGCGCGAAGGGGACCGGTGTTTGGTTCACCCGCGGTATCGAAGAAGCTCAGCCAGTAGGTCCAGCTCTGAAGCCCGTTGCGGTACAGCTCCATGACCCGCCGCATCCCAGCCTGCCAATTGCCGTCAATCTTGTTCGCCTCACCGTTGATTCCGTAATAGCTGCGCTCGGTGAGATGGATAGGCATGCCGGGATAGCGCAGTGCGAACTCGGAGAGCACGGACGGGGCGTCGCCGCTGTAGTCGTGGATCGCGACGCCGTCCACGTACTGCGCCGCCGCCGGGTCATCCAGAATCGCAGGGACGAAGTCGCGGAGGCGAGGGGGATTGTCGTCCCCGACCCAGATCTCGGTGTCAAGGCCAGCGCTCTCCAGTTCCGGACCAAGGTACCCCTTGATGTAGTCGCGCATCTGCTCGCCGGTCCACTCGCCGGTTGGGTAGTTCGTGATCACACGAGGCTCGTTCTGCGGTGTGATCGCCGCGATCGGGATGCCTTGTGACTCGTAAGCGCGAATGGCCATTCGCTGGTAGCGGGCAAGTTCGTCGTAGTACTCCGGCTTGACGAAGCCACCGTTGATCAGACTGCCGTTCGTCTTCATCCACGCCGGCGCCGACCACATCGACAAGTAGAACCGGATGCTTGGGTTGATCTGCCGTGCTCGCTGTGCGATCGCGATGATGCCGGCGTCGATGTCCTTCTGGATGGAGAACCCGGACAACGACTCATCCGTCTGCCCCGGAGCCGTGTCGTTGTAGGTGTAGAACTCCTCTGAGCAGAAGTCGGCACACCCGAGAGAGAGCCGGATCATGTTGTAGCCGTTTCCGGTCGTCGGGCTGAACAACGATTGCAGCACCTCCTCCCGCTTCGACGGCGAGAGATGCGCAATGTTCCACACACTGCTGCTCTCCAGCGACTGCCCCTGGCCATATACGCGCTGATACTCCGCACCAGAATCAACGTCGATGACGGTGTCCGGCACCGAAGACGGCTTCGCCTCAAGAGGCCGATCCGGGCGTGCCGCGACCGCATACTGCCCGTTCTCCGAACTCCAGGTGACGTGAGCCACCGGCGTCGCAGCGCGAGTGACGTCAGCATCGCCGATCACCATCGCTCCAACCATCGCCACGGCGGCCAGAGTGGCCGTCGCCCGGTACTGAAGCGCTTCAATTTTTAGCACTGTGTTCTCCTCTTTGAGACGACCGAGCAGATGGGCAGAGGGCACCACGCGCGTCTCAACGAGACTAAACGGCTAGGAGCTCCCTTGTCTATCGCACTCGAAGGGTCGCCTCGCTGATACGGGGACGGTCTTCTCCACACGGTTACGGCTGCACTGCTCGCCGCGAATCCGGTGAGCGGGACCGCGTCTGTGGGAGGCGCAAACAATCGCGGGCCACTCTCACGAAAGCGTTGGCTGACAAGCAGCTTGACCTGCATCTTGCCGTTGTCGCTATATAAAGCTGACTCAAGGTCAGAATCGGCAAATCGCGCAGAAAGTAGCGCGCTGGGGGTTTCCGCGGCGGAGTAGCCGGCGGAGAAATCTCTGCCTCAGGCCAGATTGGCTTACCGAATCCTCGGCCTGGCGTACTCAAACGAAGGTTTGCGAGACACGGGCGCCGGCGTGCGTTGATGGGCCTCGGTGCGCGTAGACAGCCGTGTACGAAATCAACGTCTCGAAACTCCCGTCTCCGGGCGCACCGCGGCCCACGTTGAGCCGCAGCTCAGTGTTCCACTTCGGGATCGATGAGTGCTCGTGCCCGGCGGTAGAACGTAGCTCGGGAGATTCCGAGGTCACGCGCGACTTGAGCTGCGGGTTCTCCGCCTTCGATGAGTCGGCGGGCGTTGCGGATTTGGCTGTCGGTGATGAGCCGCGGGCGGCCGCCCAGATTCTTGCCGGCGTCGCGGCGTTTGTTGATGGAGTCGACGACGCGCTCTCGCTTTATCTCGTGTTCCATCTGCCCGAGAGCGGCCATGATGGTGAACAGCATGGACCCCATGGGTGTTGATGTGTCGACGTTACCCCCGCCCAGGTTGAGCACGCGAAGGCCAGCTCCGCGGCCCCGGAGCTCTTCAGCAAAAGCGAGCATGTTCTGGGTTGATCGGCCTAGCCGGTCCAGAGTCGTGATGACGAGGGTGTCGCCCTTGTGGAGAGCATCTAACGCGCGGTCGAAGCCCGGCCGTGATGCTCGAGCGCCAGAGATGCCGTGGTCGATGTAGAGGTCATCGCGTCGGACGCCAACGGCCAAGAGATCGGTCTGTTGCCGGTCGGTGGTTTGCTGGCGGGTCGAGACGCGCGCGTAGCCGATCAGCTTGATCATTCTGCTCCAGCGTGTCTCGTAACTAACGGTGAGTACTGCGATTCAAGCAGGAGGTTGTGAGACGTAGTTATGAGAATCGCCGGGCCGCGACATTCCGGGGCAAACAAGAAAGATCGGGACCGGTCACGAGGGACGACGTGAGACGTCTCGTATCCCAAGGGTTCCGAGACACATGCGGTGTCGCATTCGAGGCACGCGCGGGCTTCTCCACCGGGCGGGCATCTGGATCACCATTATTGCCGACGGCGTGCCACCCGCTCGGCAATTGCTCAACGGGTCGTTGGGGGACCGGCTTGAGGGCAGCTAGATCTACCCGCGACTCGGGCCGAGCGCGCGCATTGGCGGTGTGGCAAGTGTCACTACCTGACCCAAGGACGAGGGTGAGTGATGCGGCGATCGGTTGCGTGGTCCGCGACGTAAGCACCATGTGCGACAATCTGTCCGCGTCGATCACAGCGCGCGACTTCGCGAAGAAGCTAGCCGGACCCTAGAGGCCACAGTCCTAGCCTGCTGCCTATGCGCATTTCCCTCCTTAGGCAATGTCGACACAACATGCGAGAGCGCGAATCGTACGCTGAAGGGGTCCAAGCACGCGCGGGCGCTGACGATACACGACCGTGCGGCGCTGTCAGTGGATGGGAGCACGTTGTCCGAGGCGATGTCGTACGTTGTCGAGCCAATCAAGTCGTTCTTGAAGTGGCTCACCCTTGAGTCTCGGGTCGCCAAGTCTGTTCAGCACCGCGCCGCAGACGAAGGTATCCGCGTCAATCGCAGAGACCTCCGGATGCACCTGTATCGAACCCGGTTCGTTTCCCATTTGGACGAGGTGTCGGCGCGGCAGCAGCTTCGTCAGTCGCTGGGCGTTCTTACTTCAGGAGACGCGGCGCAGGGTGATCGCTTGTTCGAACTGCTTGAAGCGGCGATTCAGTCTCGATCTTCACCAGTTGGCGCAACCACAGCGGTCGGTGCTGCCCTAGTCGAACGGATCGACACCCTGCAAGATAGCCTCCAGACTCGAGACCAGGATGAGTTGCTGTGGGAGTCTCGTCTGTCGCGGCTCAGGCCCATACGGGCTGAAGCGGCGGGCGAAGTCCGTCAGTCGTGGTCTCGCATGCCCAGCGTCGTGGGCCTACTTGCCACTGGCGACCGTGAAGGCATCCTCACGAGCTGGGGCCTCAATTTGCCGAACTTCCTGGCGGAAGCTCCAGCCGCCGTTCTCTGCTGGCTCGCCGATCTGGCAGCCGACCTGGGGCTGTTAGCAACGGCGGAGAAGTTCTTCGAGGTAGGGATTGCCCGGGGGGCGTATCCGCTGGGCTATTGGGAGGTACGTCGCGCCTGGGCTTCGGGCTCAGCGAACGACCAACAGCTGACCTTCGCCGATGTCGATCATCCCTTGGTAAGAGCTCGATCGCTCGAGTTCGCCGGGGACACGGTACGGGCTGTCGACGTCCTCTTGTCCTGGATTCCCAAGATCGTTGCGGAGCGGGCAACACGCGACATACTCCTTGCACGAGTCGCACTGAACGAGCGCGACTACGAGAAGGCGATTGCGCTGGCCATGCCGCTTAGCCGGCTCGGATCGACCGCGGCGACGCTCATTGCCGCGCGTGCTCTGATTTCGCGCGAGCTGTTCACACCGTCGGACTTGCACCATGGGGATGTTGCCGCAGCCTTCTCGCTCTTGGTAGGACTGCGGGATTCCTTACGGGAGTGGGGACACGACACTGGCGAGGTCGTGGTGCTCGCATCGACAGCGGCTCGGCTTCTGAACGACCCCGTCCGTGCGCTTGCCTTGACGCAACCCGCCCCACAAGGAGAGGCGACGGAGAGTGAAGCGCAAACCGTCGCAGTTCGAGGGGCAGCGGCCATCATGCTTGCGGAGAACGGGATGCTGGAGGCCGCGGAGTCGCTTGTTTCGGATCCCGGGCTGGATCCGACGCTTTCCCACCACCTGTATGGCCTCATCGCAGAGGCAAGCGGCGACCGTGAGGCGGCTGCCGCGTATTTTGCACGTGCTCTGGACACCTCTGCGGATCCCGATGCGAAGGGACAGTTCGCTTACACCCTCGCGACACTCGGTCAGGTGCATCCGTTCGTGCACGAGCAGCGCGCGGCGGGCAACGTCAAGTTCGCTGACGAGCTGACGCTGATTGCGGACGCATTCGCGGACAGGCCAGGCGGTGTAGACAAGCTCCGAGTTGCGGCTCACTCGTCAGCAAGCCTAAGCATGACACTGAGCCAGCTGTACCGGTCGATGGGCAGGGCCGACCTCGAACTTCAATCGCTGCGGTCTGCGGCGGAGCGTCTGGGCGATCCTGATGTGTGGCTCGCCGCGGCCAGGCTCGAGAAGAATGCCAGCAACAATATGGAGGCCATCAATTGCGCAGAGCGAGCCCTCGCGGCGGCGCCGCCTTCGTGGGGCGCGTTGGTCCGCACCCACGCACTGTTGGTGGAATTGTTCGCCGCCGTGGGGGACTGGGTTCGTGCGATCCGCTCGGCGGAGACGCTTGTCCGCCTGGAGCCAAACAATCGCTCCGCCATCTGGGCGCTGATTTCCTGTCAGTATCACGCAGGTGAGTCCGATGCCGCATTGGGAACATGGAATAGCGTCGCCCATAGAGAACGGCCCGATTCGCGTCGAGACGTACTCGTGTGGCTTGCCCTGTGCGAGGAATTCGGCGAGGCCATCGCCTCTGTGGAGGATCTGGCGACCGTCGCAGCGGAGTGGGCAGCTGACGAAGAGATCCGGCGTCACATCGTCGGGCTGGTCCTCTTTCCTGGATCCGCAGGAGAGGACGCCGAGAGCGAGGAGGTGGATGCGGCCCCAGCCGCGTCGGATGGCGGACCATCGCCGGAAGCCGAGCTGGCTGATCCGCGGCAGACAACGCGCGCCGAACTAATCGCGGGATACTTCCGTGATTTTCCCGATGGGGAAATCCGGCAGATTACTTTGGACCTGACTAACAGGGACTCGATCGTGGACGCTATAACGTCTGCAGTCGGCGAACGCACTGACACCCGTGAGCTCGATGCACAGGTTGGGTCGGGACAGTTCCCGCTCGGACTGGCCACCCTCGCGCATGGCGGCACCTACGCCGAGGCAGTCATTTCGTCGGCATCGGGGGTTCGATTCTCTATATCGGGCGACCAGGACGAAATCTCAGCTGCTGCCAACTCGATTCAGCGTCCCGTCGTGATTGACACAACGGCAGTGTTCACGCTGGTAGCTCTACCGGAACCGCTGCGAGTCAAGCTGCTTGCACAGTTCCCGGCACTAGCCATCTCCTCTGAACAGTTTCGCGACGCTGTCGCAGCTCTCCAATCGATCACGAGGTTCGGGCGGGCTCACTCCTACTTGACAGCCTTTAGGGGCCCAGTCTCATTGCGTGCGTTCGGGAGGGGAGCCGATGACCGCGAGATAGCTGAAGCGCTCGTCGCGATGATGAGACCGCTCGTACGTGAGACCCGTAGTCGGAGCTATGCGCACCCAGAGCTGGGTGATGCGTTTGCAGATGACGCTTGGTTCGGCGCTACCGCCGTGGCTGGAACCGACAGAGCACTGTGGTCAGACGATCTCGCCCTCAATCGAATCGCGTCAGACACCGGCGCCACGGCCTTCTCGACGCTCGCTCTCGTGGGGGCACTCAGACAGCGCGGCCTACTTTCCGCGACGGACGAGCGCAAGATAGACGTCTGCCTACTCCCTCACCGCTACGTCGGTATTCCTTTTGACGCGTCCCTCTACACGGATGCGTTGAGAACGGCTCACGGCAGTCCAACTGCGCTGGCGGCCGTGATCGAACATCTTGACGGGGCTGGCGGGAACGGGGTACTCGAGTATGTGCTAGCCCAAGCCCCTTCGATCGCCGCGAACGGACCTGATTTGGAACAATGGGTCTCGGGGTGCATCCGCTGGTTGGCGAGAGTTTCTCCGGATGAAGCCGCGAGGGCATCGAACCTGCGTCTCTTCACCTCGCGGATAGTCCGGTCGATCTGGATGTTGCCTCAAACCTTCCCCTACATCGATGCCGGTGTCACCGACGGTCTAGATGACTCCGGCGATTTCGACCCGCTGGCGGAGGAGATCGAGCGCGCATTCCGGGCTATGACGCGTCAGGATCGCGCCCAAGCCGTGCGTTGGGTCTTTGATCTCATCGCCGGCATGGATGCTTCTCGCCGCCACCGGTACACGGGCATAGCCCTCCGGCCCTAATTGGCCGACCGCCCCTCCTATAAGGTCTTCCGCTCCGAGGCATCTCGCAGAGCGCCCTCCGCGATGGGCCCTCGACAGCGACACCGATCGACGCGGCGAATCAGGGACGCGCGGAGCAGGCGCGCAATCGCCGTGTACAGAGTCCGTCGCGCGCGGGGCTAGACGACTGCAGGCGACAGCCGTGAGCAGCCAAGTCAAAAGCGATGCGATGAGGCACCAGACGGCGATGGCTTGCCTCAGCCGTACGCCGCGGTGGAACCACCGTGCTTAGGGCCAACTGTCGCGTTTGCGGCCCGCTCGTTTCAAGTTAAGGGCTGTCTCGCAAATTCGTCGACGCCAGTGAAGAGCCATCACGCCCAATCCCGAGTGAAGAGGGGCGTGTGCCGCTCAGAATTCCATTGCCGCTGCCGGAGTACTCTCCGCGGAGTGGAAAGTACCGACGGTACAGGAAGCCGTCGACGATCGGTCGGTTTCTGGCGCCGCGGAACGTCTCGGTGCCTGTGACCAGCTCACGGCCTATAGTCGCCCCTGTGATGATGCAAGAGGTGCTGGACCTCGCCCCAGCCATGATGGCGGCGGAGACAAGCAACCGGGACCTCGGCGATCCCACCGTCTTAAAGGCCGCCGGAGCCTGGTTGGCTCAGCTCTGTAAGGATGCCGACTGCACGGTGGTGATCGCGGCGTCCCGTTCCGCCGAGTGGATTGTCGCGTCCGCGGTCCTCACGACAGATGCCGTGTTGCACACGGCGGCCACTGGCTCGTCCACTACCGGGCGGGTGATGATCGTCGAGGGGGCCGTCGTCACCGGGTCTGCGTTGTATCATGCGGCGGAGGCGGCTCGGTCTCAGGGAGCGACATGGGTTGGGGCGGCGATCTTTCTTCGAACTCGACCGGATCTTGATCAGCTTGATGTCGCCTCGCTCGATCTTGTCAGCAACCTGAGGTCGCTCACGCAAGCTTGACTGCCGCAAGCGCCGCTGCTGCCGCTTCCGTGTATGACGCATCGGCGACCGTTAGCGCGCCGAGCGCGAGCGCCGCGTCCTTGGTACCACCAATTAGGTCGCCGATTCGCTTCCCGTTTCGGATCTCCACGACATTGACGTGATCGAGAGCACCGGAAAGCACTGCCCCTTCCACCCGGAGTCGGAGGCGCCCGGCATTCGTGTCAGAACTGCGCGGCCCGCGATCGGCCTCAAACATCACCGCGGCAGCGATGTCCGGGTGGCCCGCCAGTGCACTACGCAACCAGTCCCTCCCGTCGCGTGCCTGCTGCGCCTGGGATGCTGACCCATCTAGAACGTGTTCAAGGCAGGCCGGGGCGAGAGCGCCAGTGTCGTCCACCACGACCGCTCGCAACACCCGCCGCTTGGTGGAGATTGCGTGGAATCGGATCCCGAGGTAGCGCACAGACGCACCTTACACTCGACCTCATGTTGAGCACGTCGCCGGGTGGCGTACTCGCCGGGCGATACGAACTGCGCGAGAAGATCGGCCAAGGCGGCTACGGCGAGGTGTGGCGCGCTTGGGATCGGAACCGGTCGCACGAAGTCGCCCTGAAGTTGCTCTTTCGAGGGCGTCCGACCGAAGCCTGGCTGGAGGCATCCCTGCTCACTCAGCTCAAGAGCCCGTACATTCTCGAAGTCAACAATGCCGACTTGATCGTCGACGTGCCGTTCCTCGACACCGCGCTCGCGAAGGACTCCCTCGACCGTGTGTGCGCGTCGCATGGCGTAGAACCTCATTTTGGTGTCGAGTCGATCCGCCGGGCGCTTCGTGGCCTTGCGCTGTGCCACTCCCGCGGTCTCCTCCATCGTGACGTGAAGCCAGCCAACATCTTTGTGCGAGCCAACAACGACATCGTCCTCGGTGACTTTGGCGCAGCAGCTCTCATGGACTCAAGGGGGACCGCGGAAGCCGCCGGGGACCCTCGGGTACGCGCGCCGGAAGCGTACCTGGATGGCAGACAAGGCGCGGCCGCCGACATCTATGGCGCGGCAGTCTCTCTGTTCGCACTGCTGACGGGTCGATGGCCATTCGACCAAGTGATGCAGGCCGCCTTGGATGTTGCAATCCAAGCGGGCGCCCGGCCCGCGCTCCGCGACCTCGCCCCTCATGCAAGCCTCGCGCTCTCCCGAGTGGTGGACCAGGGAATGCATCTTGATCCGTCGAGGCGCTTCTCGAATGCGGCCGAGTTCGACTCCGCTCTGGGGAAGCTTCCTCCGCGCATCAACCGGTTCACTCCGATCGCTGCGCATCCGAACCATCTCCGCTGTTGGCGGGTCGACGGAAAGTCTGATCTCCACGTCTGCGTCGAGGCGGGTGACACCCAGCACGTTGAGGTGACACACGCCGGCAGTGGGCGCCGAGTCGGCCGGCTGTGCGTACCGTGCGCTCCTTCAGAGACCGCTGCGACTCTTCGCAAGACCTTCGACAACCTGCGCAAGGGCTAGTTCATGATCACGAGTCGATCGATCGCCAGTGCTCGGCCCGAACAATCTTCAACGATGGGGCAGTCAGTGCCCGCTCAGGGATCGCTCAGGTCGGCAAGCGAGCTGCAGTTAGTGATCGGAGCGAAGATCCGCCGTGGCGAGTCGTTCCACTTAGGTGGAAGGACGAAGACAGTATCGGTAACGGCGGGATCACCGTGTGGGTGCACCCGAGGGTCTCGGTCGTGTACAAGCTGTTGTTCACTGCCAACTCGCCGACCGCCCTCTCCGCGGTACCTGAACCTCCGAAGCACGAGTAAGCCAAGGTGCCCGAAGTTATTAGACGGCTGCACGAGGCGCACTGACCTGTACTGCGGGTAGCTCACGGACGCAAGACGGGCGGGTGGTTCTTTCTCGGCGGGCAGGGATAGGAGTGGGGGCCGTTCTCACCTCGCCGATGAGGATCGGCCCCACGAATGCAATTGTGCGGGAGTCCTCTTGAGCGTGAGGGGGTAGACGCGCACATCCTCGGTGTGCACCGTTGACGCGGCGCAGTATGTTGGTTGGTCTCGGCCGGAGGAAGGACCCGGACCGAATGGGCTCGACGCTCGTCACAGACGAGAAACTGCACGTTGTTATGGACAACCTTGCACCGATCACTCTCCCCAAGGATGCGTACGGTCCTCAGCCGCTCCACTGGGTCAAGGCCCGTGTGCCGGTGTGGGCGTGGATCTCGTGGCCGCACAAGGTCGCGGAACGTCTGCCTGCATGGGTGACCGGAAGCAACGATCGAGTCTGCGTCGTCGCCTGGGATACTGACCGCGGCGAGCGGAACACCGTTGTGTGGCTGATCCCCTGACCGCCGCGCGGGTTCTGATCGTCAGCGCATGCCTCAGCGCTCGTCGACTATCACCCCCGGCGAATTGCACATGAACTCGAGGCGGATGCCGCGTGACCGGTGCCCCGGTGCGGATCCCACGTGGGACGCAACCTCGTCGCCATGGCCGACCGGCGAAGGGGTATCGCGGCGGAGTCCGGCAGCTCCGGGGGAACGGATTCCTGGTCGAGCTAGAGTCACCTCATGAGCGCCGCGATTGACAGCATCCGTCCGGCGGTCTCGAACGATTGCGAGAGCATCTGGCCGCTTGCCCGTGGTTTTGCCACGACGTTTCGGCTGCGGGAGGACGCGTTCGCGGCATCCTTCGAGGCGAACATTCATCACGACGAGGCACTCTTGATCGTCGCTGAACGCGACGACGGGATCGTCGGTTACCTCCTCGCGCATTGTCACCCCACCTTCCTTGCCAACGGCCCCGTTGGATGGGTGGAGGAGGTGATGGTCGACGAGTCTTGGCGTAGGAAAGGTGTGGGTGAAGCCTTGATGGCCGCCGCGGAGACATGGTCGGCGGCGAAGGGCGCCGCCTATATTGCCCTGGCGAGCCGCCGCGCCTTGAGCTTCTATGAGGCAATTGGTTACGAAGACTCAGCGACGTTCTTCAGGAAGAGTCTGACCTGAACGAGTCCACGGTCACACTGTCGGTGGCGAACGTCCCTCCTGTCGTCCGAGCCGGCTCGATCATCTCCGAACGTCAGACAGCGCGTCGGTGGGGCCCGCGAAGACTCGTTCGATCGACATCACGCACCTTGTCACACGCATGCGGCAGGAGTGCCGGTGAAGGATCGACTTCGGGGCGGGCGGGCGGTCGCCAGTAAGCGATCACAGGATGCTGCCATTTAGCGATCAGCATCACAGGGCTGCGGTATTCCGCGCAAACAGGACAGATCGGGACGGGTCTAGGGACGACGTTAGATGTCTCGTATCCCATGGGCTACAAGACACCCATTGTTGTCGACTGCGTGCCGCCCGGTCGGCATGGTGGCTAACGAGTCGTTGAGCGACCGTTCTCGGTTCCGGTGGGCGCGGCTTTCACCGATGCCGGTGATCGATTCGCTGGCGGGGTTGATTGAGAAGGTCATAGTCGCAGTGTCCGTCTTCTCTTGGCTGGCGGCCAGCGAGGCGCTATTGGATGCGGGAGTGGTCGCCGAGGCGGTGCCATGAACGGTTGTGATAGACCAGCGGGTCGCCGGAGGTCCCGGCGGCGATGTCGCGCTCGACGTGTGACTGCAGGGCGTGCGCTGCGATCACGGTGGAACTTCCGGCATCCATTCGTTCGATCACGGCGCAGCGCGCCCATGCCCGCACGTGCCGGTATACCGGCTCACCCGTGACCAGTCGCGAGTACCGGTGGGTCTCGGCGAAGCGGTCGATGCCGCTTGTCGCACCGAGCTTGGCGATGTCGAGGTCGTGTGCGTCGAGGAGGTGCACGACCATCGTCTCGGCCCGCGTCAGCACTGCAGCGGCGGAGGACTGCGCCGAGATTGAGAAGATCAGCAGCGGCGGGTCGGCGCTGACTGACGACACGGATGTCGCGGTCAGGGCGACCGGGCCCTACGGCGGCTTCATCATCCCGCAGGTGCTGGGCTTCTCCAAGACGAGCTTCGACGACTACACGGTGGCCTTCTACTGGTTCATCGCTGCATATGTGGTGATGATCGGGGTGACGGTGTTCTTCTACGCCCGCCGCGGCTCCGCCCTCGGGCAGCGCATCTGACGAGTGTCTATCGTGCTCCGCCTCTCTTCCTCACCCGGCTCCATGACGGTTCCACGATGGTGACCCTCGGGCTTCAGGGCCAGCGGGCGCCCGTCACGTCCTCTTCTTCGACTCTCACGCACTGCCCCTATTGTTCGCTCCAGTGCGGCATCACTCTGCAGCCGGGTGACGGAGCCAACGCGGTCGACCTTCGGCCGCAGCCCGACTTTCCGACCAACCGCGGTGGTCTCTGCTCGAAGGGGTGGAACGCGGGCACGCTGTTGGGACATCCGCAGCGCCTGCTCACCCCGCTCGTGCGCAGTGTCGCGGGGGATCGCACAAGTGCGTTCCGGGCCGCGTCATGGGAGGAGGCGCTTGACGTCGTGGAGGCCGGGATCCGTTCCAGTCAGGAGCGGTACGGTCTTGACAGCGTCGGATGCTTCGGCGGAGGCGGGCTAACGAACGAGAAGGCGTACGCGTTCGGCAAGTTCGCCCGCGTGGCTCTGCGTACCTCGATGATCGACTACAACGGGCGCTTCTGCATGTCCTCGGCCGCGACCGCGTGCAACCGTGCCCTCGGAGTGGACCGTGGGCTCCCATTCCCGCTCAGCGACATCGCCGAGACCAAGGCAATTCTGCTCGTGGGATCCAATCCGGCCGCGACCATGCCGCCCGCGATGCAGTACTTCGACCAGGGCCGCGCGAACGGTCAGGCCCTGATCGTGATCGACCCGCGCAGGACCGCGACCGCGACGAGCGCCGCGCTGCACCTCATGCCGCTGCCCGGCACCGACCTCGCCCTGGCCAACGGCCTGCTGCACATTGCCATCAAAGAGAAGCTGGTCGACACCGCGTATGTGGATGCCCGCACCACGGGGTTCGCCGCGGTCAAGGCATCCGTCGCCTCGTGGTGGCCGAACCGGGTCGAGCAGCTAACCGGCATCCCTGTGGCGATCCTCCGGGAGGCGATTCGCACGTTGGCGGCGGCGCCAAGTGCGATGATCCTCACCGCGAGGGGTGCGGAGCAGCACAGCAACGGCACTGACACAGCGCAGGCGTTCCTCAATCTCGCGCTCGCGCTCGGACTTCCCGGCAAGCCCTACTCGGGGTATGGCACGATCACCGGGCAGGGCAACGGGCAGGGCGGCAGGGAGCACGGTCAGAAGGCGGACCAGCTTCCCGGTTACCGCAAGCTCGCTGACCCAGACGACCGGCGACACGTCGCCGAGGTCTGGGGAGTCGACCCCAACGACTTACCCGAGCCTGGACTGTCGGCTTTCGAGATGCTCGACCGGATGGGCACCGACGGCGGTGTGCGGGCGCTGATCGTGCTGGCCTCGAACCTGGTCGTCTCGGCACCGGACGCGAATCGCGTCGCGGAGCGACTGGGAAGTCTTGACCTGCTGGTCGTGTCCGACATCTTCCTCGCCGAGACCGCCGCCTTCGCCGACGTCGTGTTCCCGACGACGCAGTGGGCCGAGGAAGAGGGCACGATGACCAACCTCGAGGGCCGCGTCATCCGGCGAAAGCGGGCGATGCCTCCCCCTGACGGGGTACGCAGCGATTTGGAGCTGCTCTCGGCGATCGCGGCCAGACTCGGCCGAGGGTCGCATTTCCCTACCGACCCGCGCGTGGTGTTCGACGAGCTCCGCCGTGCCAGCGCTGGGGGCCATCGCGGATTACTCCGGAATCAGCTACGAGCGGATCGACGCTGAGCAGGGCGTCTTCTGGCCGTGCCCTGGAAAGGACCATCCCGGCACCCCGCGATTGTTTGCGGACCGGTTTCCCACACCGGACGGGCGGGCGCGGTTCATCCGCGTCGACCACCGGAATCCGGGGGAGATCCCGGACTCACGGTACCCCTATGTGCTCACCACCGGCCGGCTGATGGCGCAATATCAAAGCGGGGCGCAGACTCGGCGGCATTCCAATCCGGAGCAGGCGGCCCTGCAGCCCGAAGTGGAACTGCACCGCGACCTCGCCCGGCAGCTCAAGGTCAACCAGGCCGACATCGTGCAACTGCGCACGAGGCGCGGCGCCGCCAACTTCCGCGCCAGGATCACCGAGGACATCCGGGTCGACACCGTCTTCATCCCCTTCCACTGGGGTGGGTCATCCAACGCGAACGCGCTCACCAATCCGGCCCTCGACCCGCTCTCAAAAATGCCGGAATTCAAGGTATGCGCCGTTTCGATCACCCGCGTCGGATCACCCGCAGACGTGCACCTACTCGCCGCCCCTCCCGGATCTCCAGGCCCCTCAGGGCCGTCCGGAGCGGTCGTTCCCCTCCCGCCCTCCACCACGACGATCACCGCACGACCCGCACCGAGAAGTGCTCCACCATCACCAATGAACCGCCGAAGGACCTCCGCAATGATCTCCAAGAACCGCTTCCTGCAGGGCTTCTACCCATTCGCTGGCGCCGGCCCCGCCACCATGGTGCCCATACACAACGACCTCTCCTACGTGGTGCCCGAGGGTGTCGTCAATCAGCCGCTCTACTTCCGGGGCGGCAACTCGACCCCCGAGCTGATCACCGTCGTCCTGCTACGCGACGGGGCGCCAATGCGCTTGTTCCCGATCGGCGCGAAGAGCGACGTGAACGTCCCGCTCCGGGTGGTCGAAGACATCGAGGGCGGGTCAATGATCGAGCTGCAGATAGTCGCTGCCGAGGGTGTCAGCGGCACGGTGGTCGTCGACCTGGGAATGGTGGAGCACTGATGAGCACGATGATCGAAAGCGCCCGCGACATCGAGGCCGAAGAGGATCCACGTCGCCGCCTCGTCGTGATCGGCAACGGAATGGCCGGGGCACGCGCCGTGGAGGAGATCCTCGCCCGCGGTGGCGCCCTCCAATTCCGGGTGACGATGTTCGGCGACGAGCCCTACGGCAACTACAACCGGATCATGCTCAGCCACGTGCTGTCCGGGGAGGAACACCACGACGACATCTTCCTGAACCCGCTCTCCTGGTACGAAGAGAACGACATCACCCTTCATGCGGGCGTCCGGGCGTCCAGGATCGACAAGTACGCCAAGCTCGTCTTCTCCGACGACGGACAGGTCACCCCCTACGACGTGCTCATCATCGCCACCGGCAGCCAGTCGTTCATGCCGTCAATGGAGGGCCTGCGAACAGAGCCCGGTGAGCTGCTGCCCGGGGTGTTCGGGTTCCGCACCATCGATGACACCCGCCGCATGGTGGACTACGCGACGCACGAGCACCACACGAAGGCGGTGGTGATCGGCGGCGGGCTGCTCGGCCTGGAGGCGGCCAGGGGTCTGCAGGCGTACGGCCTGGATGTCAGCGTGGTTCATTCCGGAGGCCACCTGATGAACGCCCAGATGGGTTCGCAGGGGGGTGCCATCCTCAAGCGCAGCGTCGAAGCCCTCGGCATCACCGTGCACACCGGGAGCCGGACGACCGCGATTCTCGGGCTGAACAAGGTGCACGGCGTCAGGATGCGTGACAAACCGGACCTCGAATGCGACATGGTCGTGCTTGCCGCCGGTATTCGCCCGGTCGTAGATATCGCCGTGGTGAGCGGCCTCACCGTCGAACGGGCGATCGTGGTGGATGACCAGATGCGGGTCATCGACGAGGACGACATCTACGCGGTGGGTGAGTGTGTGCAACACCGCGGTGAGGTGTACGGGCTCGTGGCCCCGTTGTGGGAGCAGGCGGTCGTGCTCGCCGATCAAGTGACGGGCGCGGACCCGGATGCCGAATACCTCGGGTCCCGCACGGCGACGAAGCTCAAAGTCGCCGGAGTCGAGGTCGCGTCGATGGGACTTAGCGAACCCGAGCGGGACACCGACGAGCACATCGTCTTCTCCGAACCCGGCCGGGGCGTCTTCAAGTCGATCGTGATCCGCGACGAAAAGCTCGTTGGAGCGACCCTTCTCGGCGACAGCCGGAAGGTGGCGTATCTCACTCAGGCGTTCGACCGTGGGTTGCCGCTCCCGTCGGAGCGGATCTCCTTGATGTTCGACGTGGGCGGTCCGTCAGAGGAGGTCGGGGTCGCGGAGCTGCACGAAGATGCCCAGATCTGCAACTGCAACGGGGTGAGCAAGAAGGCACTGGTGGACGTGGTCAGAGGCGGCGTGAAGACCGTCGCCGGGGCCATGGACGCGACCCGGGCCGGCAAGGGCTGCGGCTCCTGCAAGCTGCTGGTCAAGCAGGTCGTCGAATGGGCGGCGGATGGCGTCGTCGAAGAAGACCCCGCCGCGACCTACTACGTGCCCGGCATCCCGATGGACAAGAAGACCCTGATGGACGCCATCCGTGATCTCGGACTGACCTCGGTCTCGCAAGTGTTCGCCGCACTCGCCCCAGGCGGCAAGGACGACGCCAAATCGAAGATGGGCCTGGCATCCCTGATGAAGATGATGCTGGGAGAGGACTACGTCGACGAGCGCGACGCCCGCTTCGTCAACGACCGCGTGCACGCCAACATCCAGCGGGACGGGACCTTCTCGGTCGTCCCACAGATGAAGGGCGGAGTGACCAACCCCGACCAGCTGCGGAGGATCGCCGACGTCGCGGACAAATACAGCATCCCGATGGTCAAACTCACCGGCGGTCAACGCATCGACCTGCTCGGAGTACCCAAGGAGGACCTGCCCAAGGTCTGGGCCGACCTCGACATGCCCTCCGGCTACGCATACGGCAAAAGCTTCCGCACAGTGAAGACCTGCGTCGGCCAGGAATACTGCCGCTTCGGCACAGGGGACTCGACCACGCTCGGCATTCAGCTTGAGTCCGAGTTCCAGGGCATCGAGTCGCCCGCGAAGCTCAAGCTTGCCGTCTCCGGATGCCCACGCAACTGCGCCGAATCCCTCGTCAAGGACGTCGGTGTCGTCGCGATCGAGGGCGGCCGCTGGGAAATCTACGTTGGGGGAGCGGCCGGCGCCCACATCCGGAAGGGAGACCTGCTCGCGACCGTCGATGACCCGGAGACGGTGAAAGTGCTCACCGGCCGATTCATGCAGTACTACCGCGAAAGCGCGAACTGGCTGGAACGCACCTACGCGTGGGTGCCCCGGGTCGGAATCGATCACATCCGGGCCGTCGTGGTCGATGACTCCGAGGGCATCGCCGATCGACTGGATGCTGCGATGCAGGAATCCGTCAGCAACTACCGCGACCCTTGGAAGGAACGCGATGACCCAATGACTCCCGGTCAGTTCCGGACGGCACTACCCCTCACGGTCCTCCCGCAAGTGCCCGTCACCGGACGGAACGATGCCATGCCCACCGTCGAGGCGGGCCGCGCCGCCGGCGACATCCGGGTGACGCGATGACCGGCTCCGTGGAGGTGGCCACCCGCACGCTGGGACCGGTCGCGCAGATCCCCCTCGGGGAGGCCCGCGCGTTCGGCGTCGACGGACGGCAGATCGCCGTGTTCCGGCTGCGCGACGGTTCTCTTCGCGCGCTCTCCGCGGTATGCACACACAAGGGCGGCCCAATCGCGGACGGCACAATCGACCAACAGGTCGTGGTATGCCCGCTGCACATGCACGCGTTCGAACTCGACACCGGGTGCTCGACAACGGGTGCTCCGCCGCTCATCTCCTACAAAGTCACGGTCGACGAAGACGATAACATCGTGCTGCAACTCGGCTGACCCGGAGACCTCGGCACGGACAACCCACAGAAGGCGGTCCTGGAAGCGCGGACGGCCATGCACTCCCAGAGGCACCCCGCCTAGTACGGGAGCGCGGCGGGGCGTTGTGACGTCCTCGATCGGGCCAGAGTAGCGATCCGGCGGCTGGAAGCAACAAGTGGCTCTGGGACATTTGGAACGCCTCAGCTTCAAGTCCGGTCCATCTTGTTGTTCCCCGTTGGGTACCTGGGGACAGTCGGGGACAGGCCGATCCGAATGATCGAGCAACATCCGGGAGATCGAGCGTCTGTGAGCCGGCGGTCCTCCGGTGGGTAGCGCTGATGCGTTATCCGTCGAGATCGCGGATGAAGGCAGCGAATCCTGGGATGGTGAACTCGATTTTGCCTCGTGAGCCGGACTGGATGAATCCCTTGTCGATCAAACGAGCCCGAGGCATCGACAGGCTTTCACTGGAGACGCCTAGTACGCGGGCAACTTCGGCGCGTTGGACCGGCTCGTCGCCCAGCGAAGCCATCGCGGTCATCAGCTCGCGTTCGGCCGCGGTGGCGTTGGCCCATCGGGCGCGGAACAGGGCGTCCAGATCGGCTTGCATGGCATGGCGACCAACGGTGACGTGGTCGACCGTGATTCGGCCGCCGGGGTCAGGATGCCCCGCAGCAGTCCATGTCGCGTCGGCGATCAGCTGCACCGCGTAGGGATAGCCGGCCGCGAGTTCGAACGCGGCAGCCAGAGCATCGTCCTCCCACACCACTCCGAGATGGCGCGCCGGCGCGGAAATCGCCACCTCTTCCGCCTCGCGGCCAAGCAGCAGCAGCGGCCGGTAAGCGAACCGTTCGCTGAACGTCACCGCGGAAGCAATCTTCTCAGGCGCGTTCGGTAAGCCAGCGGTGAAAACGGCGGCCGGCACGCCACTCCCTTCGGATTGCAGATGCTGCCATGCGTACGCGAGCGTGAGCAACCCGGCTGGGTCCGCCGCCTGGATCTCATCGACGAGAATCACCAACCCCGTGTGATCATCACTCGATGCCGCCAGACGAAGAACGGCTTCGAATTCTCTGTACCCGCCGGCGGTCGCTGCCACGTCCGGCTTGAGTTTTGCTTCGACGCCAACAATCTGGGGAATGCCGGCCCGGAGAGTGAGGGACTCCAGGTGCCTGCCCAGTGCAGTGCGTGCCCCGGAACGCCAGGTGCTGCTCTCCCGCTCGATCTCCGCAGCGATCTGAGCGATCAGTCCAACACCTTCTTCTCCGGCGGTCACCCATATCGTTTGTGCTTCACGCTCCCGGGCGCGACGCTGGTACTGCCTCAACAATGAGGTCTTACCCAGACCACGAGGCGCATGATCCACACGGATGCGCCCAACCAGGCGCCCCAGGTCCACCAGATACGAGAGGCGTTCCTCAAACTCACCCATCTGGACAGCGCGACCAGGCACCGTGCGCGCCACCTCGCCTGGCGTGTATGGGCTCGGTTGCATCAGTACGTCCCCGTTACAGTTCGTTATCGATCGATAGTTCTATAAAGGACATAACGCACGGTGAGCTTACGTTGGGGAGTAGCGCGCCGCCAGAACCAGTCGCTAACGGGATCGGTGTTCCTCGCCATATACAGCTCCTTCGCTCCGCCGGAATCTTCGCCCTGATCCGCCGACGTGTCTCGAAACCTCGAGCGTCGCAAATTGCAAGGGATTCGAGACAGTCACCGTGTCGCATATCAGGCACCCGCGCGGGTATCTTCACCCGGCGGGGTAAACGGGCACCCGCACGGGCGCTCCGGCTCCCACGCACCGATCGTCGTTTGGGCGCACGTCCATGGACCCGTTGACGGGCACGGCTTTTGGTCAATCGGGACGGGGTCGACAAGGTGTCCGTCTCGGCCGTCACAGCAAGGGCACCGGTCCGGCCGCGAGCACGACCCTCCGGGTCAAGAAGTAGGCGGCCGCGCGGCCCCCGGGCGCACCGGGCCCAGGTGCCGGTAGCCTCGGTCACGGGCCAGTGCGACCGAGGGAGCGACCATGACCAGCACGCCGACCAACCTCCTCGAGGAGCTCGAGCCGGTAGTGGCCGAGAACCTCGACCGCCACCTCTCGATGGCGCAGGAGTGGCATCCCCACGACTACGTCCCGTGGAGCCAGGGCCGTGACTTCGCGTTCCTCGGCGGCGAGGACTGGGCGCCCGAGCAGTCGCAGCTCTCCGAGACGGCCAAGGCCGCGATGTTCACCAACCTGCTCACCGAGGACAACCTGCCGTCCTACCACCGCGAGATCGCGACCCGCTTCGGCCGCGACGGCGCGTGGGGCACGTGGGTGGGCCGCTGGACGGCGGAGGAGAACCGGCACGGCATCGCGATGCGCGACTACCTCGTCGTCACCCGCGGCGTCGACCCGGTCGAGCTCGAGCGGGCCCGGATGGACTACATGACCTCGGGCTACGACTCCGGCGAAAAGACCGCGCTCGAGACGGTGACCTACGTGTCCTTCCAGGAGCTCGCGACCCGGGTCTCGCACCGCAACACCGGCAAGGTCACCGGAGACCCGATCGCGGACCGGATGCTCGCCCAGATCTCCAAGGACGAGAACCTCCACATGATCTTCTACCGCAACATCGTCTCCGCGGCGCTGGAGATCGCGCCCGACGCGACGATGCAGGCGATCGCCAAGGAGGTCATCGGCTTCGAAATGCCGGGAGCCACGATGGCGGGCTTCCGGCGCAGCTCGATGATGATCGCGAAGGCCGGGATCTACGACCTGCGCCTCCACCACGACGACGTGATCATGCCGGTGCTGCGGCACTGGCACGTCCTGGACCGCACCGACTTCGGACCGGAGGGCGAGCAGGCCCGCGAGCAGCTGGCGGCATTCCTCCAGGAACTCGACGCCCGGGCGACCAAGTTCGTCGACCGCCGCGAGGAGAACCGGGCCCGGGAGGCCGCGCGCGACGACGGGGTGCAGCAGGACATCGTCGCTTCCTGAGCCGCACGAGCCGGGCGACGACGGGTACCGCCGGATAATGAAGATCATGCGCACCGCGGCCTACATCGGCGTCGCCAAGAAGCTGTACGACGAGGCCCGCAAGCCCGAGAACCAGCGCCGGATCAAGCATCCTCCGCGTGCGGTCACGCTCCCGGTTCCAGTCCCGCCATCTGACTGACGTCGATGACGGCGCGCAGAGGGACCCCTCAGGTAGGCAAGCGAGCTGCAGTTGGTGATCGGAGCGGAGATCCGTCGTGGCGAGTCGTTCCACTTCACGTGGAAGGACGACGACAGTATCCGTAACGCCGGACCACCGTGTGGGTGCACCCGCGGATCTCGGTCGTGTACAAGTTTTTCGGCAGCGAAACGCCGGTCATCAACCGGGCCTGGGTGGATGTGCTGATGTTCACTGCCAACTCGCCGACCGGCCTCTACGCGGTACCTGAATCTCCGAGGCACGAGAAAGCCAAGGTGCCCGAAGCCACTCCACGGATGCACGAGGCGCACTGACCTGTACTGCGGGTGGCTCACAGACGCAAGACGGGCGGGCGGTTCTTTCTCGGCGGGCAGGTATAGAAGTGGGGGCCGATCTCACCTCGCCGATGAGGATCGGCCCCACGAATGCAATTGTGCGGGACGGATCCTCTTGAGTGTGAGGGGGTAGACGCGCACACCCTTGGTGTGCACCGTCGACGCGGCGCAGTACGCTGGATGGTCTCGGCCGGAGGAAGGATCCCGACCGAATGGGCTCGACGCTCGTCACGGACGAGAAACTGCACGTTGTCATGGACAACCTCGCACCGATCACCCTTCCCAAGGACGCGTACGGCCCTGAGCCGCTCCAATGGGTGAAGAGTCGTGTGCCGGTGTGGGCGTGGATCTCGTGGCCGCATAAGGCCGCCGAACGTCTGCCTGCTTGGGTGACCGGAAGCAACGATCGAGTCTGCGTCGTCGCCTGGGATACTGACCGCGGCGAGCGGAACACCGTTGTGTGGCGCAATTCCGTCACGCGTCGCAGCGTTTAGCCACGACGCCCTAGCGGCTTGTCGAGCGGGAGCCGATCACCGATGCGAACGTGGGCGACGCGCTGAGCGGACCGGACATCAGCGAAGAGGAGCACGAGGTCATCCTGACCGAGGAGCGCCCCGTCGTCGCGAAGGAGACGGTGCCGGTCGAGCGGGTGCGCCTGGGAACGGAGACCGTCACCGACACGGAGAGCGTCGAAGCCGAGGTCCGTAAGGAACAGATCGAGCTCGACGACGACGGCAACCGCACCATACGGCGATAGCGACTACACGGCCGCATCCCGCACTCAATTGCCCCAAGAACGTAATCCGGGACGTCTTCCACTGTTTCGGTTGCTGTGCTTAGGCTCTCTCATGGCTGACTTCCCGGCGTGTCCGAACTGTTGCACGGACGACTTCCTCGAGTACGGGCACTATGAGCCAGCACACCGTGAAACGGAAGAAATCGGGACGAGTATGGGGTCCGTCACTCGGGACCAGCGCCATGAGCCGATGGTTGAGTACCGCTGCTTGAAGTGCGGTCACGTCAACGCGCACAGCGTTCCGTACGCCTGGACCATGCCTTCGCCTAATCCGCGCGTCGAACCAGACGCGCGGTGGGATCAGCGCCCGGTGGCTGACACGACTATCGGCCCGCGGTCGTCCTACGCGACCGCTGACCGGGACGAGTGAGTGCGCGCGTGCGTCGCTACCTCCTGGCACAGATCGCCTAGCGCCGGGACATAATCGGCGCCCCGCCTTCGTCGCGTGGATCATAGGCGGAGACGCTCTGCCGCATGTCGCAAGGCGGGCCCGAGCTTTCGCGTCGACGATAGGGATTGACCCGGTTTGGTCCCGACGTGGGCGGATCATTTGACCGGCCGGTCTCAGACACCAGCCCACATGCAGTGGCCGTCGCAACCACTTGGCTGGGATCGCGGTGGCGGCCGCGACTAAGGGTCGAGTTTAGGTCCGGACGTCGGCGGTATACCCGCACTTTCCTCGTCCCTCCGATAGATGCCGAAATGTGTCGACGACGCTTGAAAACTGGACAGTAACGACGCGGTGGTTCCAGTGATCGTTGCAACGTGATCACACCTGTTGGAGGTCATGTTGTCGTCACGTCGCATTCCGAAGGGTCCAGGC